>CAKTKT010000012.1 GCA_934572325.1 uncultured Oscillospiraceae bacterium | reverse complement strand
GGGTTGCCCTTGATCATGGCGGCAACAACGTCGTCATTGAGACCGAGGTTGAGTATGGTGTCCATCATGCCGGGCATGGAAGCGCGCGCGCCGGAGCGGACGGAGACGAGCATGGGGTTGGCGAGGTCGCCGAACTTCTTGCCGTTGAGCTTCTCCATCTTCTCGACGTATTCCATGATCTCCGCCATGATCTCGTCGTTGATCTTGCGGCCGTCCTCGTAATACTGGGTGCAGGCCTCGGTGGTAATGGTGAAGCCCTGCGGAACGGGAAGCCCGATATTGGTCATCTCTGCAAGGTTCGCGCCCTTGCCGCCCAGAAGCTCGCGCATGGAGGCGTTGCCCTCAGAGAACAGATAGACGTATTTCTTACTCATTCTTTTTTCGATCCTTTCTTCTGTCGTATTAACTAATCAGCCACTGGTTAGAATAACACAAACTATCGCGAATAATCAATAGATTTTGTGCACAAATATATATTTTTTTTATCGCATTTAAGGTCATTGTGACGGTACATCGCACAAATCGCCAATTTTTTCACATAATGATGCAAATTCGGCGATGCTCAGCGCCTCTCCGCGCACGCGCACGTCAAGCCCGCACTCCGTCAGCGCCGAGGCGGCAAGCCCCTTGTCCAGCCCCAGACCCGCGCCGAGCGCGTTGACGAGCGTCTTTCTGCGCTGGCTGAACGCCGCGCGCACGATGCGCATGAAAAGCTTTTCGTCGCGCACGGCATAAGGCGGCGCGGCGCGGCGCGTGAGGCGTATAACGCTCGAGGTGACCTTCGGCTGCGGGATGAAGCAGGCGGGAGGCACGTCGAACAGAAGCTCCGCCGTCATGTGCCACTGCACAAAGACGCTGAACGCGCCATAGTCGGGCGTGTCGGGCGCGGCGCAGATGCGGCGGGCGACCTCGCGCTGGAGCATGACGGTGATCGTGCCGAAAAGCCCGCTCTCTATGAGCTTCGTGAGCACGGGGGTGGTGACGTTATAGGGGAGATTCGCGCACACGGCGGGGCGCAGGGGCGAGATATGCTCCGCCGTCAGCGCGGCGAGATCCTGTCGGAGGACGTCGCCGTACACGAGCTCGACGTTTGCAAGCCCTGCCAGCGTCTCCGCCAGCACTGGGCGCAGTGCGCCGTCCAGCTCCACCGCGACGACCTTTCCCGCCCGCTCGCTCAGCTCCCGCGTCAGGCAGCCGACGCCCGGACCTATCTCCAGAACGCCGACGTTCTCGTCCAGTCCGGCGGCGGCGGCAATATCGCGCGGCACCCAGTCCGCCACAAGGAAATTCTGCCCCAGCGACTTTGAAAAGCGAAAGCCGTGGCGGGCGAGAAGCGCCCTTATTTCGTTTACGTCCGTCAGCTCCATGGTCATCTCATGCGGCTGTAGCGCAGCCACTGGGCGGCGATGCACATGGTGATGAGCACAACGCCGCAGAGCTTGGCGAAGGTTCCGGCGTTGGTATAGAAAAGCATCACGATGAGCGCCGCCACGGCGATAACCGTCCAGACGATCGCCGCGACAAGGTAATACATCGGGCTTCTTGAGTTGTTCATTTGAGCCTCCACATTCTATATTATTATATGTTACCCTCGGTTGACAAGGACACACACGGTTTTGACGGGCGGAAATACGCCCATGCCGCTTCAAAGCCCTTGCCAATACACAAAGTATTGCCTGCGGGCTTTTCATTGCCTGATCGCATTTCCGCTCCGACAAAACTGCTTCGCACCTGACAGCGAAGGATTTTCGAGCGATTTTTGGTTTTTGAGACGCAGATGTGTCGTAACCCATCAAGGCGAAAAGGGCAAAAAGCGCCGGAAAGACTCGCTGTCAGGCGTGTGTGCTCTTGTCAACCGAGGGTATTTATTTTTCAGCAGCTTTTCAAACGCCTGACGCATGGGGTCGGACAGCTCTCCCGTGTAGCGCAGGTTGCCGCGGTAGCGGTAGCCGCACTCGCGCAGGAGACGGAGCATGGCTTTGTTTTTTCTGTGCGTGTCCGTGCGGATGCAGCGCGCGCCGCACTCCCGCGCGCGCTGCTCGGCGCAGCGCATCATGTACTCCGCCATGCCGCTGCCGCGGTACTCCGCCGCGACGGCGCAGCGGTGCAGCACGCAGTAGGGCGCATCCGCCGTCCACTTGCCGTCGGTTATATCGTCATAGCACGGCTCGGGCAGCGCCGTGAGCGTGAACACTCCGGCGATCTCATCGCCGTGGAGCAGCACAAAGCACTCCCCGCGCGCGAGGTCGGGCGCAAAGTCCGCCCACGCGGGGTATGCGCCCTGCCACTGGTCAACGCAGCGCTCCTTGAGACTGCGCCGCGCGTCGGCGACGATGCGCATTATGTCAGTCTCGTCCGCCGCAGTCGCCGCGCGGCAGGTCAGCGGCTCTGTCAGCTTCTTTCTCTGCGCGTCCTTTTTTATCTCGGCGAGCAGCTCAAGGTCGGGCTTGTCCGTCAGCGTCAGCTTTTCAAACATATCCGGACGCTTTGCCATCGTGCGTTCGAGCTGTTTTTTGCGCCGCCAGCGCTCCACCTTGCTGTGGTCGCCGTTGATGAGCACCTCCGGCACGCGCCGCCCCTCCCAGACCTCCGGGCGGGTATACTGCGGGTATTCCAGCAGTCCGTCCCAATGGCTCTCTCCGGTGTAGCACTGCTCGTCCGCCAGCACGCCGGGGACGAGACGGCACACCGAGTCCGCCACTGCCATTGCCGCGATCTCCCCGCCGGTGAGCACAAAGTCGCCCAGCGACAGCTCCTCGTCCACGCACTGCTCTATAAAGCGCTCGTCCACGCCCTCATAGTGCCCGCACACGAGCACGAGATGGTCATAGTCGCGCCGGAGGCGCTTTGCGGTCTCCTGCGTGTAGGGCTGCCCCTGCGGCGACATATATATGACGCGCGAGCGGCGACCCTGCGCCGTGCTCATCACGTGGTCAAGGCAGGACTTGAGCGGCTGCGCCATCATGACGCAGCCGAAGCCGCCGCCGTAGGGGTAGTCGTCCACCTGACACTGGCGGTTCTCGGTGAAGTCGCGTATCTGGACGCAGTTTATCTCCACTATCCCCTTCCTCGCCGCGCGCCCGATGATGCTCTCGTGCAGCACGGCATCGACCGTTGCAGGGAAGAGGGTCATTATATCTATGCGCATTCCGTCCGCCATGTCACATTCCCTCTATAAGGCGCACGGTGATAACGCCGCGCTCGGCGTCGGCGGCGAGGACGAACTCCGGCACGGCGGGGATCATATGCTCCCGCTCGCCGCGCACGATATAGACGCGCGAGGCGGGGGTCTCCATTATCTCCGTGAGCGTGCCCACCGCGTTCCCCGCCTCGTCAACGACGGACGCGCCGATAATGTCCTGCAGGAAGTACGCGCCGCGCGGCAGCTTCGCGTCGCCGCGGTCGATGTACACGGTTTTTCCCTTGAGGCGCATCGCGGCGTTGACGTCGTCCGCGCCCTCAAGGCGCGCGAGCAGGAAGCCCTTATGCTCCCGCGCGGAGCATATTTTCATCGGAGCGCCGTCAACGAACAGGCGGGCGCATTTTTTCATGAACTGCGGCGAGTCGAGCCAGACCTCTATCTTGACCTCGCCCGCGACGCCGTGCGTGTTGACGATGCGCCCCGCCTCTATATACTGCTGCTTTTCCATAGGCAAACGCGGTCTCCGCCGCACCTCCGTCCGTGGTTATCGCTGTGATGATTTATTATACCACGCCGCGCGCGTTTTTGCCAAGGAAGATTTCTCACGCATTTCATCCGCTGTCGCCGTGGGCGGACGAACACGGCTATTGACTTGTGCGCGCGCAGGATATATACTTGCTTATCTCTTTTTTACGCCGACACGAGATGAAGCGCCGGTCACGCAAGGAGCCGCACATGAAAAACAACCGTCATCAGTCAATTTTCGCCCTGCTCGCCGCTATCATCTGGGGCGCTGCCTTCTCCGCTCAGAGCATCTGCGCGCAATACCTCGGACCGTTCACGATAACGGCGCTCCGCTCGCTCATCGCCTTTGCGGTGCTGCTCGCCGTATGCCTGCTGCGCAAAAAAGCCGGGCGCGGCACACGGCGCGATATGAGCATCGGCAGTCTCGTGTGCGGCGCGGCGCTGTTTGCCGCGTCGAATATGCAGCAGCTCGCGCTCAACACCGGCGCATCCGCCGGAAAGGCGGGCTTCATCACAGCGCTGTACATCGTGCTCGTGCCCATCGGGCAGATATTTTTCAGGCAGAAGATTCCCTCCCGCCACTGGCTCGCCGTTGCCGCCGCCGTCGCGGGTATGTACTTTCTGTGCATTACAGGCGGCTTCTCCGTCTCCCCCAGCGACCTGTATCTGCTGCTGTGCGCGCTTTTGTTCGCCGTGCAGATCCTGTGCGTGGACAGATTCGGCGCGCGCGTGGACGGGCTCGTGCTGAGCTGCGGAATGTTCCTTGTTGTCGCCGTGCTGTCGTCGCTCGTCGCGCTGCCGCTGGAGACGATAACGCTCGGCGGGATAGCCGCGTGCATATGGCCGCTGCTCTATATCGCGGTGTTCTCAAGCTGTCTTGGCTACACCTTCCAGATACTTGCCCAGAGAGGCGGAGATCCGGCGCTCGTCTCGCTGCTGCTGAGCCTTGAATCCCTCTTTGCCGCAGTGTTCGGCGCGGTGCTGCTCGGCGAGCGCATGAGTGCGCATGAGCTTGTCGGCTGTGCGCTGATGATAGCGGCGATTGTCATCGCGGAGCTGCCCACGAGGTCGGCTCGCGCAAAAAACGGAGTATAAAACCCGAAAATAACATACTACAGGAAAGGATAACGGAAAATGGCTGTTTTTGATGATTTCATGAAGCTGGACATCCGTGTCGGCACTGTCACGGAGGCAGAGGTCTTTGCAAGGGCGAGAAAGCCCGCGTATCAGCTCAGCGTTGATTTCGGCGGGGAGATCGGCGTAAAGCGCTCGTCGGCGCAGATAACGGAGCGCTATAAGCCGGAGGAGCTTGTCGGCAAGCAGGTGCTCGGCGTGGTCAACTTCCCGCCGCGGCAGATCGCCGATTTCATGTCGGAGGTGCTCGTGCTGGGCACATACAGCGAGGGCGGCGTTGTGCTGATAACACCGGACAAGCCGGTCAAAAACGGAGACAAGCTGGGCTGATCGCAGCATCGCCGCAGGCATTTGCCTGCGGCGAGTATTTGTATTCACTTTGCGGCGGCTTTGTCCATAAATTCCAGATAGAGGCTGTACAGCACCGCGCAGACGGGAACGCTCAGCAACATTCCCAAAACGCCGAACGCGCCGCCGCCGACCGTGACAGCCATCAGCACGAGAAGCCCCGGAAGCCCGACGGACTTTCCCACGACCTTGGGATAGATGAGATTGCCCTCCACCTGCTGCAATATGAGCAGGAAAACAACGAACCACACCGCCTTGATCGGTTCTGCCAGCACGATGAGGAACGCGCCCAGCCCGCCGCCGAGCCACGCGCCGAAAATGGGCACGAGCGCGGTGACGGCGACGAAGGCGGAGACAGCGCCGGCATAGGGTATCTTCAAGATAAGCATCCCGACAAAGCAGAGGACGCCGATGATGACCGCCTCGGTCAACTGACCGCTGATAAAGTTCGTGAAGGTCTGGTTTGTCAGGGTGGCAATGCTCAAAAGGCGCTGCGCCCTCTTTCGCGGGAGCACCGTCACGGTCAGCTTCTTCAGATGCGCCGCGACCACTTCCTTTCTCGCCAGCAGATACAGCGCAAAAACGAACGCCAGAAGCGCATCGACCAAGCCCGAAAGGATGGACGTCGCCGCGCCCCATGTCACGGTGATCAGCCCGCTCCCCTCGTCGTTGATAAAGGCGGTGATCTTCTCGACCAGCAGATCGGCGTTTACCGCATAATCCGGCAGGACGATGTTGTACCTCGCGGCGGCGCGGGCGGTATCAGCCCACCAGCGCCCGATCTCATCGACATATGCCGGTATATTGCGTATAAACTCATCGCCGGACTCCCGCAGGCTGGGGAGCATCATGAACACCACGGCAAACAAAAAGCCGAGCACAAAAACGGCGCTCAAGGCGAGGCATACGGGTCTTGCCAGCCGCGCGGGCGCTTTGCGGCACAGCCGCCGCCAGCAGCGCTCTACCGGACGGAGAACGACATTTATCAAAAACGCGACGCCGCCGCCGAACAGAAACGGCGAGAGCAGCGCAAGCACCCTGCGCAGAACGCCGAGAACCGCGTCAAGATTCATCAGCGCCCACGTGAACAGCACAAGCAGCGTCAGCGCGCGGAATATGTAAGCGACGCTGCTCTTGTCGAGCGTAAAGACCTCCCGCTCCGCGGAGATATTGCCTTTTTTATCGTCCGCGCCCTGTGTTCTTTTTGCCATATTACCTCCATGCCGCCTATCGGGCACATTCCGGAACAGCGCCGCGCTGCCTGACGGTGATGCGGGACGCCCTGTGCGCATTTAATTCGGAAACCGTGATCTCCAGATCCCCGTCGGTAAAGGCGTCGCCCTTTACCGGAACCCTGTTCAGGCGCTCCATGATCCAGCCGCCCACTAAAACGCAGTCAGACGCGAGCTTTACGTCAAAAAACTCCATGAAATCCTCCAGACTGACGGAGCAATCGACGCGGTAGACGTTTTCGCCCAGCTTTTCAAAAGCCTCTTCGACCTCGTCGTGTTCATCCCAGATCTCGCCGACGAGCTCCTCCAATATATCCTCCATCGTGACGATGCCGAGCGTTCCGCCAAAATCATCCACAACGACGGCAACGTGGGATTTCTTATGCTGGAGCATTTTCAAAACATCCCGTATCTTCGTATGCTGATAGACGAACAGCGGCTCTGACATGATCTCCGCAATGGGCTGATCCGTCATTTTGCCGTTGATATAGAAGTCCTTCTGATGCAAAACGCCGACGATATGATCTATCGTATCCCGATAGACAAGCAGGCGGGAAAAACGGGAGCGGGTAAAGGCTTTTGCGATCTCCCCATGGCTCTCGCCGATGCTTACGGCTTGCAGCTCTATACGGTGCGTAAGTATCTCCGCCGCCGTAAGGTCACGAAACTCCAAGGCGTTGCGCAGAAGCTCGCCCTCGTTTTCGTCAATGCCGCCGTCCTGCTCGACGTCCTCCATGAAAAGCAGCAGCTCCTCATGCGACATTTTTGCCCCGCCGTCGGTCCTGATGAAGCGGGAGACGAGCCGTTTCCACTGGGAAAAAAGGTAGTTCAGCGGGGTGAGCGCCCATATCCAGAGCCGGATGAACGGGGCGCTGAACAGCGCGAAGCGCTCCGGCGTGTCCTTTGCGATGCTCTTGGGGGTGATCTCGCCGAAAATCAGAACGACGACCGTCACAACGACGGTGGAGATTGTCGCGCCGACGTCACCGTAAAGCTCGACAAACAAAAGCGTGCCGACGGACGCGACAGTGATGTTAACAATATTGTTTCCTATAAGGATGGTAGAGATCAGCCTGTCATAGTCCCCCGCCAGCTTGAGCGCCAGCGCCGCCCGCCCGCTTCCGTTTTCCGCGAGAACCTTCAGCCGCGTCTTATTCAAGGACGAAAACGCCGTTTCCGTCGCGCTGAAATAGGCGGACATGGCAAGGCAGACCGCCATTATAATAATGCTTCCGATGTGATCCATATTCTGCTCCTTTAGTACTATTCATCATATAAAGCTCCATGAAAAAAGACACACCTATACCCTTAAACAAAGCAAAGGGCGTAGATATGCCGCATATGAACAGACCATATAAGGGCAGTTGTCGGTATCGTCGCTACTGTCGTATTCCACGAGGGCTTATTACTCCTTTCCCTGCGTCGTATTGACCGCTCGCCGTTTGCACGGCTCACGGCATCGCATATCGTTTTTATAATAGCATATTTGCGGAGAAAATGTTGTTAAGAAATATGCGCAAGCAATGAATTTTTTGTTAAAGCCGTTCCGCAGAAGCGGGAAAATCCGCTTGCGCCGGTGCGCCTGCGCCGCTCGTCGCGGCGCAGGCGCATCAAACGGCGCTTTCTTTAATGGGCGCGTATCACTGATACCCGGCGGCGACCTTGCCGATGGCTGTGCCGATGATCTTTATGGCGGTTTTCAGCTCGCTCTGATCGCCCGCGACGCTCTCTATCGTGCCGAACTGCGTGAGGATTTTGTCGAGACTGACGTCCTCCAGCTCCTTGCCCGCATCGTCGAGCGCGCCGATGTCGAGATTATTGATGAACTGTATCGCGTCCTGCAGCTTGCCGGGGTCGAGCGCCTTCAGCTCGGACGAATAATGCTGCACCGTGGCGGACACATCCTCCAGCGTGCGCGCCGCTGTTTTCACGCGCGGCGCTGCGATGAGCACGAGGATAACAAGCGTCACGCACGCGATGCACCAGCATTTTATCGTGCGCGCGCGGCGCTCCGCCTCGCGGCGCTCCATCGCCTCCATGCGCCTTTGCAGCGTCTCTATGATCTCCCGCTCGGTCTTGGGCGAGCCCTCGGGCGCGGCGGGCTTCCTTTCAACTGTTTTCACCGTTTCCACTGTTTCCACTGTTTCCATCTTCAAGCTCTCCTCTCGCTCATTTTGCGGCGGGATAGCGCATATATGCGCTGTCCGCTTCAATATCCCACCATGTGAACACTCCGTTTTCATAGCTTATGCAGCTATGCGGCGACGCTTCCTTGGGAATGGCTGCCGAGCCAGGGTTGAGGTACGCCGTGCCGTCCGCCTCGCGGCACTCCGGCACGTGGGTGTGCCCGCCGAGGACGACGCCGCCGCGGGCAAGCTTCGGCGGGTTGTGCACGGACCAGACGTGCCCGTGCGAGGCGAAAGCAAGCCGCCCGCCAAGCTCAAGCACGGCGCTGTCGGACATGATGGGGAAGTCCAGCATCATCTGATCGACCTCCGCGTCGCAGTTGCCGCGCACCGCCACTATGCGCGCGGCGCAGGCGTTCAAAAGGCGCGCGGTCTCGCGCGTGTCATAGCCGCGCGGGAGAGCGTTGCGCGGTCCGTGATATAAAAGATCGCCGAGGAGCAGCAGCCTGTCCGCGCCCTCGCGCTCAAAGCGCTCCAGCAGCAGACGGCAGTAATACGCCGAGCCGTGTATATCCGATGCGATAAGCCACTTCATTCTCCGCACCTCCCAAGTCTGTGTTTTCCGTGTGTGGTATTATAGTAAAAATCTCACGACCCGTCAATGTTTACGGGTCGTGATTTGAGATATTTAACAGATAATTTAATTATGCCGCCTCGTCCGCGATAGTGCCGATGTAGGTGATGGAGGTCAGCGCCTCATCGCCCGTTGTATACGAGAACGCGACATAGTCGCCCGGCTGGGGATAGTACCCGCCGGAGAACACGCCCTCCTTCGGCGTGAGATACAGCTCTGCGCCGCTGTCGCTGCGGATATGCAGGCTGTAGCCGAAATCAACGACAAGCCCTCTGTCATAGACGACGTTCGAGATCTCCGGACTGGGCAGGGGCGCATAGGTCGGCGTCGGGGTATAGACCGGCATGACCGGCGCTCGGGTGGGCGCTGTCGTCGGAGCGGGCGCTGTGGTCGGAACGGGCGAGGGCGACGCGCTCGGCGACGGTGACGGAGACGGCGACGGCGTTGCGCTGGGCGTTGGGCTGGGGAGCGCAACGGCGACCTCGCCCTGCTTTATGACGGTTATCGTGCCGCCGCTGACCGCAGCGGTAACGTCGTAGGCGCGCTCGGCGCTGTTTTCCTCGAACGTGCGCTCATACACGAAGTGCAGCGTCTGCGTTCCGCTCTGCATCGCGCCGAACGTGAACTTGAACATCCCGCCAACGCCGGTCTTGCCGCTGCCGGTGCTGTCGGCAATGAACTCATACTCTCCGGCGGAGCCAAGGGCGCTGTCGCCCTCGGCGCTGACCGTCCACGTATAGCCCGTGGTCGGGTTGCCGCGCAGGTAGACGACGAGCATTTTATTCTCAATGACCGCGCCCTCGGTCGGCTCCTCCCTGCCGCCGCAGGCGCACAGCGCGAGCGCCGTCACGGCGCACAGCAAAGCGGCGATAGATCTTTTCATTCTGTTCTCTCCCCTCATTATTAACGGTATGTACGCCCTTAAATACGCAGCCGCAGCGGTTTTGTTACGCCGCGCGCAAAAAAATGATGCGAAGATACGTTGCGAACGGGAAAGCGTTGTGCTATTATACACAAAAGCGCTTGCGAAACAGGAGGAATAAAATGGACGTGTTGAACGGCATAGAGCCGAGGGGCGTTTTTCGCTTCTTTGAGGAAATATCTGCCATCCCGCGCGGCAGCAGGAACACAAAGGCGATAAGCGACTATCTTGTCGCGTTCGCAAGGGTGCGCGGGCTGGAGCATTATCAGGACGCGCTCAACAACGTTATCATCATCGCGCCCGCCGCGCCCGGCTACGAGAGCGCCGCGCCGGTGATATTGCAGGGGCATATGGACATGGTGTGCGAGAGAGCGCCGGACTGCGCCAAGGACATGGAGCGCGAGGGGCTTGACCTCGCCGTGGAGGGCGACTGCATCTATGCGCGCGGCACGACCCTCGGCGCGGACGATGGGATCGCCGTGGCGATGGCGCTGGCGGTGCTGGATGACGCGGCGCTGCCGCGCCCGCGCGTGGAGGCGGTGTTCACCGTGGACGAGGAGATAGGCATGGGCGGTGCGATGGGCATAGACCTCAGCGCGCTGAAGGGGCGGCGGCTGATAAACCTCGACTCGGAGGAGGAGGGGATCTTCACCGTCGGCTGTGCGGGCGGCGCGGGCGTATGCTGCACCGTTCCCGTCGGGCGCGCGGCGTTCGAGGGCGCGGCGCTGGACATCGCGGTGACGGGGCTGCTCGGCGGGCACTCCGGCGCGGAGATAGACAAGGGGCGCGCCAACGCCAATATGCTGATGGGGCGGCTGCTGTACGCGCTGGGCAGGGCGGCGGAGACGCGGCTTGTCAGCGTGCGCGGCGGGCTGAAGGACAACGCGATACCCACCGCGTCCTATGCCCGCGTGATCGTGCGCGATGCGGACGCGGCGAGAGCCGTGTGCGCCGCGATGGAGACGGCGTTCAGAAACGAATACCGCACGACGGACGCGGGGATAAGCGTGACGGTCACGCCCGCCGCGCCGTGCGCGGCGCTGGACAGGGCGGCGACGGAGCGCGCGGCGGCGCTGCTGTGCTGTGCGCCGAACGGCATACAGGCGATGAGCGCGGACATTCCGGGGCTGGTGCAGACCTCGCTCAACCTCGGCATACTCACCACGGACGAGGCGGGCATACACGCCGCGTTCAGCGTCCGCAGCAGCATTGACAGCCAGAAGCGTATGCTCATTGACCGCCTGACGGCGCTGACGGAGAGCCTCGGCGGGTCGGTGACGGTGGAGGGGGATTACCCCGGCTGGGAATACGCCCCCGTCTCTCCCCTGCGCGAGCTGATGCGCGAGGTGTTCATCGAGCAGTACGGGCGCGAGCCGGTCATCGCGGCGATACACGCGGGGCTTGAGTGCGGGCTGCTGAAAAGCAAGCTGCCGGGGCTGGACTGCGTATCGCTCGGACCGGACATAGACGAGATACACACCTTCCGCGAAAGGCTGCACATCGCCTCCACGCAGCGCACATGGGCACTGCTGACCGAGACGCTGAAGCGGATGAAATAAAAAAAGCCTTCTCCTTGAGGATAAGTAAGCGTCCAAATCTTTGATTTGGTCAACGCGCACTTATGCCTATGGCTAAGGTGGTTCGCGGAGCGGACCGGATGAGGTGTTTGAGATGCACATAATACTTGTTTTTCGGCAAAACACGGCGTTTTTACACCTCATCGCTGACGCATAAGTTCGCATAGACCGAATCAAAGATTCGGATGCTCACTTAAGTCGCCTACGGCGACAGCTTCTCCTCAAGGAGAAGCCTTTAAAAGAACGGCATTTTAGTTGGGCTTTTGATTCTTTGACAGACTGCCCCGCGTCAAAAGCAGTGCTTTTGACGCGGGGCGTTATTTTTATGTTAATTATATTATGTTTATTTTATAAAGATTTGGACGCTTACTTATCCTCAATCAAAAAAAGCCTTCTCCTTGAGGAGAAGGTGCTCCAGTGCGCACACTGGGGCGGATGAGGTGTTTGAGATGCACATAATACTTGTTTTTTCAGCAAAACAGAGCGTTTTTCCACCTCATCGCTGACGCATTAGTTCGCATAGACCGAATCAAAGATTCGGATGCTCACTTAAGTCGCCTACGGCGACAGCTTCAGCCGCAAGCGGCATAAGTGCGCGTTAGCCAAATCAAAGATTTGGACGCTTACTTATCCTCAAGGAGAAGCCTTTAAAGGCGCGAAAAAGCACTCCGAACGGGAAATTCGGAGTGCTTTTTGTGTTAATGTTGATTATTCGCCGCCGCTCTCGCCGCCGCTGTTACCAGTGGCGGTACTGCCGCCGCTCTCGTTGCCGCCCTCACTTGGGGGTGTGGCGGGTGCGGGTGCAGCCGCGGGAGTGTATGCAGGATCTTTTGCGCCGCAGACACTGCAAACGCCGTCTACATATTTGTGTCCGATTGCGGGGATTATCTCACATATCCTAGCGCCGCAGGAAGAACAGGTATACGCCTTTGCGCCAGCCTCGGTGCAGGTCGGGGGCGTGGTGGTAATGTCGCCGCCGCACGCATGCACGTGCTCCTCATGCTCGTCAGCCGCCGCTTTATCGGTGCTGTCGGTCAAGGCAACAGTAGAAATAGGCGCACTCACTGTTGTTGTCGTTGTTGTGCTATCATCGGTCGGGGGTGTAGCTTCTTTTTTTACCTCAACCTTATCTCTGACGGTCACCTCCGCCTTGTCGCCCTTATCATGGGTGACCTCGGCGTTTTTATCCGGAGTATATGTGGTAGTAGCTCCGCTTTCTGACTTTGTATACTCTGACGGCATCTTGTCACTAAGCGCCTTATCTCCGCTTGGCGTGGCATCCTTTATGTCTATGGTCTTGACAACGTTCTTGCCGTCCTTGTCTGTGGAGACAAAAACTGTCTTTGCCCAGCCGAGCGCCTTATCATATAAGGCTCTCACGGCATCTCCAAAGCTCTTTGCGTCCTTTGTCGTGGTGAGGTCTGTCGCTTCCTCTATCCCATCTCTCTTGCCCTCGGCGTAGCCGAGCTGGATATAATAGGTGGTCTTGTCGTTCTTATCCCTCGCTATGCCAACGCTGCTGGGAGGACTATCATTAGGCGTTTTCTCGCTTTTATATTCTTTATCGCTTACTTGCGTCCATGTCGTTGTCTCATCATAGTAGAAATACACGGTGGTCTTTTCGGGAACCTTTGCGCTGATGGGGTTATAATTTTTGTCAAGGTTAAAGAGCTTCTCGGCGTTTTTCTCATCAACGACCTTGACCTTTATGGAATCGTCCTTCGGCGCGGGATAGATGAAGTTGCACACCTGAACGCGGAGCTTGACCTTTTCGCCGTTGGCGAGGTCAAAAATATCCCCGATGTTCACGCCAACGCGCACAGAGCCCATCAGCGTGGCGACAGCCTTCTTCAAGGCGGCGATCTCGTCGGAGCTGAGCCCGGTATCGTCCTTGACGAGCACCCTGCCGCCGCGAATGTAGAGCTTCGCGTAATCAATGCCGAGATCCTTCGCCTTGGCGGTATTCTCGCGCAGGAGCTTCGCCGCGGCAAGGTCGCCAAGCTGGATGGCGATAACGCCGTCCTCCGCGTCCGCCTTATAGCTGACGCCGTCGAGGCGGATGTCGTCATACCCCAGCTCGCGCATACGCACGGCGCAAGCCTCGCCCGTTGCGAGGTTGAACGCAATCTGCACTATCTCCGGCTCTTTCTCCTTCTGCTTCTCCGCGCCGGAGCTGTCGGCAAACGCCGAAACGCCCAGAGAGAGCACAAGCACGAGAGCGAGCGCGAACGACAGCGCTGCCTTGAGTTTCTTGCTCATTTTATTTTCCTCCTTACCATGATTCAATTCTGTTCTGTAAGCCCAAGCACATAATTATCTATGCTCAAAACCTTGCTTTTATTTTAGTTTATCTCGCGGGCAGCGTCAACTACAATTCAGTGACAATAGCAAAAATTCAGCGCGGGGCGTGTCCGCCCCGCGCTGTGCGGCGTATTATTTTTTCAGCGTGACAACGCGCTCCACCGCCGCATCGACGAGCTTGCGCAGGTTGAAGCCGAGCGCCCCGCCGACAAGTGCGCCGAGCAGGAAGAACGCGCGGTGATAACGGCGGCGAGCCCTCGCCAAAAGGTGCTTTTTCTTCTTGAGCTTCATGGTATATCTCCCCCCGTACAGTTAATACTATTGACCGGCATCATGCCGCAGAGAAAATTATACACGAAAAGTTTTGAAATTGCAAGGCGTAAAGTAGGCATACCACGGCGACAATGCCGCCGTGTCCTCTTGAGTTTTTAGCTTGCATTTTGCCGCCGCGTGTGTTATCCTGTCAACGGTGCTTCGGCACTAAGGCGTTGCCACGCAACGGTAGGCGTAAGCGAGCGTCCAAATCTTCGATTTGGTCAACGCGAGCTTATATCGCACAGGCGATAGTTAGCCCCTGTACTTACGGGGGCAGCTTCTGCCCCCTAGATGAAAGGGGGGCTGCCCATGAGCACGAACGAAGTTCTTCAGCTTTGCTTAGTAATCATCGGTATTTGCAACCTGTTCATACAGGCAAGTAAAAAGAAGTAATCGCCGCTCCCTGAACAGATCGGCGATTACTTCAAAAGCTATTTAGGGGGCTGACCGTCAACCGGCAGCGCCTTTTTCTATGCTTATTATACCGCAGTGCCCGCGCCGTGTCAAGCGTCGGCAGCGAATCATATAAACTTGTCTATCGCGTCGTTAAGCTCCTGAAGCTCGGCGGAGCCAGCCGCCGCGCCGGAGATGCAATGCTCGATATGATCCTTGAGGATTAGCTTCGCGGTGTTGTTGAGCGCGGAGCGCACCGCGGCAAGCTGGATGAGCACCTCGGAGCAGTCGCGCCCGTCCTCGACCATGCGCTTGACAGACTCCAGATGCCCTATCGCGCGGGCGAGGCGGTTGACGACCGCCTTTGTCTGCGTGTGGGTATGCTCATGACCGTGGCTGTGGGTGTGCGCCGTGCCGTCCGCGTGGACGTGGGTGTGTATCTCTTCCTCGGGTATGTGCACGCTCGTTCCCTCCCAGCGCTTTCAGATATATATCTATTTTAGCGGGAATCGCGCGGCAAGTCAATACCGAGATGGGATGAGCTTTGCGCGCATGAGCGCGTACACGACCGACGGAATGACAGCAAGGTGCACGATGATGCCCGGCAGGCTCTTGACGAAGCTGCCCGCGACCCACGCCGCCATGGTGTACTGTCCGGCGGAGAAGATGAACGCCTTGGCAAGCCCGGCGACGACCCTGCCGCCGAGCATGGCGACGACGAGGCTGATATAGAGATCGGCATAGACCTTCTTTGTATGCACAAGCTGCATCATAACGCCGGTGAGCACGCCGTAAGATGCGCACTCGACCATCATCGCGGGGAGGATGGCGGCGGGGGGCATACCGGTGATGAGCGAGGAGAGCAGCGGACCTGCCAGACCGCACAGCAGACCGTACTGCCATCCGGCGATAAGCCCGCACAGCAGCACGGGGATGTGCATTGGGCAGTAGATCACGCCGGCTTCGGGGATGGCGTGGAACGCCTGCGGCAGCACGACGCACAGCGCGATGCACGCGGCGGTTATGATGGATCTTTTGACGGCGGACATTTTTTTCATGTTTGGGAGTCTCCTTTTTTCTCTTATATGCCTTATATGCCCGAATGATACCACGCCGCGCCGCGCCGCGGAAGCCCCCCGGGGGGATAGAATACGAAGAAAAACTTTTGACAGCGCGGCGGGCGTGTTATATACTGTTATACACTAAATAGCAAAGGAGCGCATGAGCATGGACGGCACACTGAGGATAAGCACGGGCATAGGCGGGCTGGACGAGGCGATAGACTTCCTGCGCACGGGGGACACCGTGATATGGCAGTGCGAGAGCATAAGCGATTATATGTACGTCGCCACGCGCTTTGTCACGGGCGTGGCGCGCACGGGGCACAGGATAGTGTACATACGCTTCGGCGACCATGAGGAGATAATGGACGCGGACGCGCTCGCCGCGCGCGGCTCAAACGTGAAAAAATACGTGCTCGACCCGCGCGTCGGGTTCGAGACCTTCGCCGTGCAGGTGCACAGGATAATAAAAGCCGAGGCACGCGGCAGCTTCTTCGTGTTTGACTGCCTTTCGGAGCTTCAGAAATACTGGTTCTCCGATCTGATGATCTCCAACTTCTTCGTGCTGCTCAACCCGTTTTTGCAGCAGCAGGAGGCAGTGGCGTATCAGGCGATAACCTACGAGCGGCACACCTATGACACCATCGCCGGCATACGCCGCGCGACAAGCGTGCTGATAAACGTGCGCACGGTGCACGGCAGCGTGTACGTCCACCCCGTGAAGGCGGATGGGCGGCGCACGGTGAATATGTTCTTCCCGCTGCGCATACGCGGCGCGCGCTGCGAGTGCATCACGTCGAGCACGGACAACTCCGCCCTCTTTGATTTGTTCACGCTCACGGGTGAGCACCGCGACTGCTGGGACAGCATGTTCGACTCCGTCGATCCGAACGGGCTTGAGCCGACGGACGAGGAGGGGCTGCGCCTTAAGGAGAACATAATGGTCTGCCTTCTCGGCAACGAGCCGACGCGCCTTGAGCTGTGCCGGAAATACTTCACGATGAAGGATCTCATGCACATAAAGAGCCGCGAGATAGGCACGGGGTGCATCGGCGGCAAGGCGACGGGTATGCTGCTCGCGCGAAACATACTGCGCGAGGAGGACCCCGACCTCTACCACAGCCGCATAGACCCGCACGACTCGTACTACATCGGCGCGGATCTCTTCTACACCTACGCCGTGCAGAACGGCGTGTGGGCGCAGCGCACGGAGATGGAGCGCGAGGAGGACTACTTCCGCTGTGCGCCGATAGTGAAGGACAACCTGCTCAACGGCGTATTTATGCCGCAGATAAAGGAGCAGTTCATCTCGATGCTGGAATACTTCGGGCAGTCGCCCATCATCGTGCGCTCAAGCTCGCTGCTGGAGGACGGCTTCGGCAACGGCTTCGTGGGCAAGTACGAGAGCGTGTTCTGCCCCAATCAGGGCACGCTCGAGGAGCGCTACGAGGTGTTTGAGCAGGCGGTGCGCACGGTGTACGCCAGCACGATGAACCCCGAGGCGATAAGATACCGCGCGGACAGGAATCTTCTCAACAAGGACGAGCAGATGGCGCTGCTCGTGATGCGCGTGTGCGGCGACATCCACGGGCGGCTCTACTTCCCGCATTTCGCGGGCGTGGGGCACTCGAAAAACCTGTACATCACGGGCGGCGGCGCGAAGGAAAACCGAGGGATGCTGCGGCTCGTGGTGGGCATGGGCACGCGCGCGGTCGATCGCGGCGCGGACGATTACGCGCGCTTTGTCGATCTGAGCGACCCGCTCGCCATGCCGCGCGTGGAGTACGGCGACGAGTACCGCTACTCCCAGCACAAGGCGGACGTGATAGACCTCGACAGCAACCGCTTCGCCGCGGTGCGCATAGACAGCGTCGATAAGAGCACGCTGAAAACGGACGTGTCGCTGTATATGGAGCCCGATCTCGCCACGGCTGCGCGCTTTCGGGAGATGGGGCTGTACGGCGAGCGCGTGCCGGACATCGTCAACTTCCGCAAGCTCCTCAAGAGCACGGACTTCACGCGGACAATGACGTCCATCATGAGCCTTTTGCAGGATAAGTACCGCTATCCCGTGGACATAGAGTTCGCCTGCAACATCACGCCGGACGGCGAATACCGCATCAATCTGCTGCAATGCCGCCCGCTCCAGACGCAGGGCATCAGCAAGGCGGAGATCATGCCCAACGTGCGCGAATACTACTTCAAGACCCACGGCAACTTCATGGGCGGCAACAACTGCCTGCCGATAAAATACGCGGTGCTGGTGCGCATCGAGCCGTATCTCGATCTGACGGAGCAGAAGAAATATCAGGTGGCGCGCTGCATCGGCGAGCTGAACGCCCGACTGAAGGACGAGAACACCGTGCTGCTCGGTCCGGGGCGCTGGGGCACGACGACGGCAAGCCTCGGCGTGCCGGTGAATTTCAGGGAGATCTCGTCCTTCAACTGCATAGCGGAGCTGGCGTACTCCTCCCACGGGCTGCGTCCGGAGCTGAGCTACGGCAGTCACTTCTTCCAAGACCTCGTGGAGGCGGGCGTGTTCTACGCGGCGCTCTACCCTGACGAGGACGGGTGCGTGTTCAACGACGCGCTGTTCGCGCGGCACGAGAACGCATACTGCGCCCTCATGGGCGCGGCGGCGGACGACCCGATGGCTGACGTGATATGCGTGGCGGAGCTGAGCGGCGAGAAGGCGCTTTTATACTCCGAGATCGAGAGCCAGCTATGCTTCCTCGCGTCAACCTGACGCTCCGCGCACACACATACGGCAAGCCCCGCCGGAAGGTCGATGAGCCTTCCGGCGGGGCTTAGTCTATGCATACGCTTATTTTTTCAAGCGTCTGACCAGCTCCTCGTCCGCCTCGGCGAGGAGGGTTTTATACTCGGTGTATATCACCTTGCCCGGCAGAGCGCCGGAGGGCTTGCGGACGTTTCTGACCATGGTGTAGTCCACGGGGATCTTTCCCGCCGCGCGCCCCTGCGAATAGTACGCGGCGAGCGCCGCCGCCTGCTCCAGCGTCCTGGGCGGCACGTCCTCCCCCTCGCAGCGGATTATAACGTGACTGCCGTGCACGCGCTGGGTATGCAGCCACATATCCGTGCGCCGCGCTAGGGCGCACGTCAGCTCGTCATTCTGGGCGTTGCTGCGCCCGACGAGCACCTCAAAGCCGTCGTCCGTGACGAATTTATGCGGCGACTGCGCCCGAACGCGCTCCGGCTTTCCGCCCTTGGCGCGGCGGATATAGCCCGTGTCCAGAAGCTCGCGCCGGACGTCGGAGACGTCGCGCTCGCTCTCGGCGCGCTCAAGCTCGTCGAGCACGCTGTTGAGATAGTCCAGCGAGCGCTCGCCCCCGGCGATAAGCCCTGTGAGGTGCTTCTCCGCCGCCTTGAGCTTATTATACTCTTTGTATAATGCCGCCGCGTTCTGCTGCGGCGTTTTCAGCGGGTCAAGCTCTATTTTCACCGTGGGGCAGTCCGGCTGGTAGTAATCCTCGCACTCGAGCGCCCTGTCGCCGCGCCTGATGCGGTAGATGTTCGCGGTCACAAGCTCCGCCCGACGGCGCACGTCCTCGCGCCCCTCGGTGCGCGCCAGCTCCTGCCTCTGCGCGGCGAGCTTGCGGGAAAGGCGGTCGCGCAGGGTGCGCACGGTCTTTGTCAGCTCGTGACTGCGGCGGCGCTGCTGCTCGGCGCGGTCACGCGAGAGGTAGAAGCCGTCGAGCAGGGCGGAGAAGCTGTCGAAGCGCTCCAGCACGGCGGACGCGCCGTACTGCCGGATGGGCATGAAGCTGAAATCGCGCGGCTTGCCGCCGATGCTTATCAGCCACGGCTCAAGCTCCCCCGCGGCGACGGTCTCGGCAAGGGCGGCGGCGCAGTCGGGCAGAGCGTCATAATCCCCGCCGCAGCGGTACGCCAGCTCCCGCGCGATGAGCGGCGACAGACCGGAAAAGCTGTCCATGAGCCATTTGTCCACGGGAACGTCTCTGTCCGCCGCGGCTATCATCGCGCGGCGCTCCTCGTCCGCCGTGCCGAAGAACGCGCGCTTTGCCTGCGCGGGCGGCAGACGGTAGAGCATCCCCGGCAGCAGGCGGCGCAGGGCGTCTCCGGCAAAGTCCATGCGGCGCATACAGTCGATTATCCGCCCGTCCGCGCCGACGAGGATGACGTTGGCGCTGCGCCCGATAAGCTCCACGACGAGCTTTTTCTCCGCACTGACGCCAAGCTCGTCGTGCGCGTCGAGCGTGAGGACGACCATGCGCTCAAGCGGCGGCTGCTCAAGTGCGAGTATGCGCGCGCCGACAAGGTGCTTGCGCATGAGCATGCAGAACATCGGCGGCTCGGCGGGGTTGGCAAGCTCGCCGGAGGTGAGGTGTATGCGGGCGCTGCCCGTGCCCGCGGCGATCACGAGGCGGAGATTGCCGCCCCTCGCGCGCAGGGAGAGAAGCAGCATATCCCGCTCGGGCTGCTGCACCTTGTCTATGCGCCCGCCCTCTATGCGCTCTCGAAGCTCGCGCGTGAGGGCGGCGACTGTCACGGCGTCAAGCGGCATCGTTATCCTCCGTTATCCGCGCAAAGAGCGCGTCTATGCGCTCGATCCGCCCTTGCAGATAGAGCCAGCCGAACAGCGCCTCCAGCCCCGTCGCGGCGTGGTACTCCCCCTCCGTCGCCCTGTGCGGGACGGAGTTGACCTTCGCGTTGCGCCCGCGCTTATATACGGCAAGCTCCTGCTCCGTCAGGGAGGGCAGTATCTTCTTCACGGCGGCTGCCTGCGCGGGCGCGTTGACATACGACACCGTCAGCCGGTGCAGCTTCGCCGCGGCGGAGTGCCCCCGCTTGCAGAGCATGGTGCGCGTGAGCAGCTCATACACGCCGTCGCCGATGTGCGCGAGGGCGAGCATGCTCATGGCGTTGACCTCGTTGAGCGTCATCTGCGGGCAAAAATAATCCATGGCTTTCCAGTCCTTTTCAATGCAAAAGGGCGTGGTCAACGCCCTTTTGTTCATGTTTTCATATGGGCTCGTCCGTATAGTCGGGCTGAGCGGCGCTCATTCCGGCGGCAAGGGCGAAATCGTTGTCCTCCGCCATGCCGAGCCTGACCATTATATCGTGCCAGCCCTGATAGTCCACGAGCACCTTGCGGGGCTTCGCGCCCTCGTAAGGTCCGACGACGCCCAGCTCCTCCATCTGATCGACGATGCGCGCGGCGCGGGAATACCCGAGCTTTACGCGGCGCTGGAGCATGGAGACGGAGCAGGACTTCGTCTCAAGTATCGCCTCGACCGCCTGCGGCAGCATCTCGTCATACCCGCCGCCTATGCCCTCGTCCTTGGCGCTCTTGCCGTTGTCGGAGGCGGACTTGTCCTCCGCCGCCTTGTTCATGTACTCCTCTATCTCGCTGTTCTGCTGAACGTCGGACACGCCCTCCTTGATGAACTGTATGACCTCCTCGCGCTCCTCATCGGACACGAACGCGCCCTGTATGCGCGTGGGCTTGCCGCAGCCGACGGGTGAGAAGAGCATATCCCCCATTCCGACGAGCTTTTCCGCGCCGGTCTGGTCAAGGATTATGCGGCTCTCCAGCGAGGACGACACCGCAAACGCGATGCGCGAGGGGATGTTCGCCTTCATCAGCCCCGTGATAACGTCCGCCGAGGGGCGCTGGGTGGCGATGATAAGGTGCATACCCGCCGCGCGCCCCATCTGGGCGACGCGGCATATGCTCTCCTCGACCTCCTTGGAGGCGACGAGCATGAGATCCGCCAGCTCGTCAATGACGATGACGATGCGCGGCATGGGCGCTTGTCCGTTTTGCTCGCAGTGCTTGTTGTAATTGTCCAGATCGCGCACGCCGACCTCGGAGAAAAGGCGGTAGCGCTTGAGCATCTCCACGACCGACCATTGCAGCGCGCCCGCCGCCTTCTTCGGGTCCGTGACGACGGGAACGTAGAGGTGCGGGATGCCGTTGTATACGCCGAGCTCGACCATCTTCGGGTCTATCATGATAAGGCGCACCTCGTCCGGACGCGCTTTATAGAGCAGGCTGAGGATGAGCGAGTTCATGCACACGGACTTGCCCGAGCCCGTCGTACCGGCGATGAGCATATGCGGCAGCTTTGCGATGTTGCCGATGACGCACTCGCCGCCGATGTCCTTGCCGAGGGCGAAGCTAAGCTTGGACTTCGCGCCGATGAACTTGGGCGACTCGATAATATCGCGCAGGTACACGGTGCTGACAATCTTGTTGGGCACTTCAATGCCGACGGTGGAGATCTTGTCCGGAATGGGCGCGATGCGCACATTCACAACGCCGAGCGCGAGCGCGAGATCGCCCGCGAGGTTCGTCACGCGGGCGAGCTTGACGCCCTGCTCAAGCTCCACATCAAAGCGCGTGACCGTCGGACCGCGCGTCACGCCGACGATGGCTGCGTTGATGCCGAAGCTGTGCAGCGCGCCCTCGAGGCGCTCCTTGTTGACCCTTATCTCGTCGCGCGCGTCAACATTGGCGACAGCGCCCGTGCGCAGCAGCCCGACCGGCGGGAACTCATACCCCGTGCCGTCCGCGCCCGCCACGGCGACCGCCGCCTCCACCGCCCTAGCCTCTTTCTCGACGTCGGCGCGGCTTATCTTCTTCTTGGGCGGATCGCTTATCTCGGCGCTCATCGTGGCGGAATGCATGATCTCCTCCACCGTGGCGCTAAGCCCGTCCACATCCACGCCGGCGGCGCGAGCCTCCGCCGCGCCGTCCGTGACGGCGCTCTCGCGGATGACGGGCGCGCTGCGGCGCTTGAGGAGCACGGCGGCGGGATCCCTGGGCGGCTCCTCGGCGCGGCGGCCTCCGCCGCGCTTATCGGCGAGGGGAAGCTCCTCGTCGTCGTCGAGCGGGATCTCGGGCAGGACGCTCTCGCGCCGGATGCGCTCTATCTTCGCACCGCGCCTGTCCGCCTTCTCCGTGCGCGGCGACGCTCCGCCAAGCTCGAGCGGGAGGATCTCGTCCTCGTCCGCGGCGGGGGCGGGCTTTTTATTTTCGTACATCGCAGGGTCGTACTTCACGGACGCGCGCTCGCGCGCCTTGCCGAACGCGCGGATGAAGCTGCCGTTGAAGCACTTGACCGTGAAGAACACGAGCATCACCAGCAGCACGGGCATCGCCCCGTAGAGACTGAAGGCGTTTTCAAGCCCGATGGCGATAAGCCCGCCGACAACGCCGCCGCTTTGCAGGGTCTGCCCCTGCTCGAAGAGCGCGCCGGTCAAAAGCTGCATATCGCCGGTATCCGTCGTGCCGGTATAGAAAAAGAGACTGCCGAGGGCGGCGGCGACGATGGGGATCATCAGCGCCGAGGTCACGCGCAGGGCGACGGGCTGCCCCTTGTGGAAGCCGAGAATGACAGCCGCCATCAAAAACGCGGGCACGGTCAGCCAGAAGCCCCAGCCGATAAGCCCCTTTATGAGATTGGCGAAAAAGACGATGAACTTGCCGTCGGTATTATAATGACTGATGACGACGAACACCGCAAGAAAGAGAAAGACGAGCGCACCCAGCTCGCGCCGTATCGGCGGGGCGGGCGGCGCGGGCGGGGTGACGACCTCGGGCGCCTTCTTCTTTGTGCCTGATTTTTTTGCCGCTGTGCTCTTCTTTGCGCCGGAAGAGCCGTTTTTCTTGGTTTGTGCCATTAAAAAGTCCTTTCTTCGTCAGAAGATCATCGTGAGTATTATGGAGAGAACGCCCATGACCCAGCAGTAGTACGCGAAGCCGCCGAATTTGCCCTTGGAGGCGATGCGCCTGACAAGGCTGATAGCACCGATGCCGGAGAGCATCGCCGCGACCATGCCGACGAGGTACGCCGGAACATTGGCAAGCTCCACCCCCTGCCGGAATGCGTCCACAAGCGTGAGGATGTTCGCGCCGAGCACGGCGGGGATGGAGAGGAGAAACGAGAACTTCACCGCAAACTCCCTCTCAAGCCCCGTGGCGATACCGGCGGTTATCGTCGTGCCGGAGCGGGAAAGCCCCGGGATCGTGGCGACGCACTGGCACAGCCCGATGATGAGCGCGTCGGAGACGGTCATGCCGCCGGCAGTCTTTGTGCCGGGCTTCATCCTGTCAGCCACGAACAGCATACACCCCGTCAGCACCAGCGCCACGCCGATGAAAACATTGCGGTAATACAGCGTTTCTATCATCTTATGTACCGGAAGGATGAGCACGAGCGGGAGCGTGGCGAGCACGATCATTATAAACATACGCGCGCCGGGATAGTGCCGCCGGCGCTGTCCGGCGAGAGGACCGACGTTTATAAGCCCCAGCACCTCATAGAACATACGCACGATGTCCTGCCAGTAGCACACGAACACCGCCGCGAGCGTGCCCAGATGCAGCAGCACATCGAAGAGAAGATGCCCGTCGTCTGTCGAGGTGAGGTCAAAGAGATTATTGAGGATCGAAAGATGACCGGAGCTCGACACGGGCAGAAACTCCGTTATTCCCTGCACCAGCCCGAGAATTATTGCGTTCCACACGGACATTGCCATATACCCCCACGGTAAACATAATTGTAAGTATAGCACAATTTTATGTAAAGCACAAGAGCGCAAGAACGGCGGGCGCAGGGAAATTTTTTCTGCGTCCGTCGCGCGTTTTTCGGCTATTTGTCCATTGTGTCCGTCTGCGCGTGGAGATAACCCAGCGCGTCGGACAGCGTGCCGAGCGTGTCGATAAGCCCGAGACGCACAGCCTCCTCGCCGTATATGACGCTGCCGATGTCGTTTGCAAGCTCGTCCGTGTTCGTCATAAGGCGCAGGTACTCCTCGCGGCTGACGCGCGAGTGCCCCGTGACGAAGCCGACGATGCGCTCCTGTATACGCGCAAAATAATTATACGTCTGCGGCACGCCTATCACAACGCCGTTGAGCCGCACGGGGTGAATGGTCATGGCGGCGGACGCCGCCACCATGCTGCGCTTGGCGGCGACGGCGAGCGGCACGCCTATCGAGTGCCCGCCGCCCAGCACGAGCGACACCGTCGGCTTTTTCATCCCTGCGATAAGCTCCGCGATGGCAAGCCCCGCCTCCACGTCGCCGCCCATGGTGTTCAGCAGTATCAGCAGCCCCTTTATCTCCGGCGACTCCTCCACCGCCGCGATGAGCGGCAGCACGTGCTCGTACTTCGTGGTCTTTGCGTCCTCGGGCAAAAGCTGATGCCCCTCTATCTGCCCGACGATAGTCAGGCACTGTATCGCTCCCGCCTTCGCGGCGGAATAAGCCTTTATCTCGTCCGCTTCCAAAAAAATCACCTCATGGGCTATATTATGCCCATGAGGCGAGGGTTTTATCGTGTCTTATTATTTGTCGCTGTACGCCGCGAGGCACGCCTTGTACGTCATGTAGCAGTCGAGCTTTGCCACGACCTCGAACGGCGCGTGCATGCTCAGCACGGGCACGCCCGCGTCAATGGTGTCGATATTGCGGTTCGCCATGAACTTTGCGATAGTGCCGCCGCCGCCCTGATCCACCTTGCCCAGCTCCGCGAGCTGCCAAATGACGTTATTGTCCGCAAAGAGACGGCGCAGGTAAGCCACGATCTCGGCGGAGGCGTCGCTCGTGCCGGCTTTGCCGCGCGCGCCGGTGAACTTGCAGATGCCGACGCCGTAGTTTAGCTTCGCGTCGCTGCGCTTCTCGGACACGTCAGGGTAGAGCGGGTCGAAGGCGTTGGTGACGTCCGCGGAGATGCAGAAGCTCTTTTCGTAGCAGCGGCGAAGCTCCGCGCCCTGCGCGGCGCACAGATCCTCCATGAAGCAGTCGAACGCGGCGCTCTGCATACCCGTCACGCCGTCAGAGCCGGTCTCCTCCTTGTCGGCGAGGATGCACACGCAGGTGCGCTCCGGCGCGTCAACGTCGAATATCGCCTTGAGCTCGGCAAAGGCGCAGACACGGTCGTCCTGACCGTAGCCGCCGATGAGCGAGCGGTCAAGCCCGATCTCGCACACGTCGAACGCGGGCACGGCGGCAAGCTCGGCGGAGAGGAAATCCTCCTCCGTGACGCCGTACATATCGTTGAGAATGCTCATCACCGCGAGCTTCACCCTGTCCTTGCCGTCATCGGCATAGGGCGCGCTGCCGATGAGGATGTTAAGCCCCTCGCCCGTGAAGCCCTCGGTCAGGGTCTTTTTCATCTGGTCGGCGGCGAGATGGGGCAGTAGGTCTGTAATGACGAACTTCGGCTCGCCCGGCTCGCGCCCGATGACGACATTGACGGTCTCCCCGCTCTTCAGGACTACCGCGCCGTGCAGCTCCAGCGGGATCGTGACCCACTGGTATTTCTTGATGCCGCCGTAGTAGTGCGTTTTGAAATAGCACAGCTCGTCAGACTCGTACATCGTTATCTGCTTGAGGTCAAGGCGCGGGGAGTCCACGTGCGCCCCTGCTATCACCGCGCCGTCGGAGAGCGGCTTTTTGCCGATAACGGCGAGCATGAGCGCCTTTCCGCGGTTGTTCTTATACAGCTTCATCCCCGGCTTTATGTCCATTCCGGGCACAAATTCCGCAAAGCCGCGCTCCTCGGCGAGGGCGACGGCGTTTATGACCGCCTCGCGCTCCATGCGGGAGCGGTCGAGAAAATCCATATACTCCCTGCAATACTGCTCCGCCCTTATGCGCTCGTCCGTGCCGATAAGGTCATAACCGTTCTTCTGCTCGTAGAAGAGCTTTTCTCTCAGCTCACTCATTTTTCCAATACCTCCGTAAATAATTTCCGGCAGTCGGCGGAAAACTCCTCCCGCGTGCCGTTGTTTTTTATGATATGGTCGCAGCGCTCGTAATAATATTCGTCCGGACGCTGTGCGTTGACGCGCATCATCGCATACTCCAGACTTATCCCGTCGCGCTTTTGGATGCGCGCGAGACGTATGCCCCTGTCGGCAACGACGCCGACGGTGGTGAAGCAGTGCCTGCTCGCGCCGCTTAAAAAAAGCTCAATCGCGTCGAGCGCGGCGAGCGTTCCGCCCGCCATCGCCCACTCTCTCAGACGGCGGCGTATCTCAAGGTTGACATACTTATGCGTGATGATGTTCAGATCGCGCAGCGCCGCCTCGTCCGTGAACACCACCGCGCCCAGCGCCCTTGTGTCCACCGCGCCGTCCGTGACCGCGCCCGGAAAATATCTTCCTATCTCGGCGATCATGTCGCGGCTGCTGCGCAGAAGCTCATGGTACGCCGCGTCGCAGTCGATCACGAGCGCGCCGAAGCCGCGCAGAGCGTCAAGCGCGGTGGTCTTGCCGCTGCCCGTGCCGCCGGTGATGCCGACAACGCGCACACCCTCGACGAGCGCGTCCGCAACGGCGTCCGCGTCCAGCGCGCCCGCGCGCAGTATCCTGTACGGCGCGGCGCTCATGTCGATGAGCGTGGACTCGCGCCCGACGCCGCACTCGCCGCCGTCGATAACGGCGGGTATCTTCCCCGCGAAATACTCCATGACCTTTTCGGCGGTCTTGGGGCTCTCCGCGCCGGAGGGATTGGCGGACGGCGCGGCGAACGGCACGCCCGCAAGGCGCAGCGTCTCCAGCGTGAGCGGATGATCGGGGCAGCGAAGCCCCACGGTCTCCCCGCCCGCGCGCACAAGCTCCGGCACGATGGCGCGCGCCTTCAGCACGATGGTCAGCGGTCCCGGCCAGAACCTGTCCGCAAGGCGCTTCGCCTGCGCGGGCACATCGGCGCAGTATTTCTCCATCGCGTCCTTGTCCGGCACCATCAGCGACAGCGGCTTCACCGCCGGTCGCCCCTTGACGTCGTATATCTCGCGCACGGCGTGCTCGTCCAAGGCGTTCCCTGCAAGCCCGTACACCGTCTCCGTCGGCACGGCGACAAGCCCCCCGCCGCGTATTATCTCCGCCGCGGCGGATACGTCGGTCGTTATGAGCCTCGTGTCCATGTCACGCCTCCGTCTGCATTCTCAGCTTCTCCGCCTGATCGGCGGTCACGAGCGCGTCAATGAGCGCGTCCAGATCGCCGTTGATAACGGCGGAGAGATTGAAGTTTTTGTTCTCCCCCGTGAGCCTGTGGTCGGTCACGCGGTTCTGCGGGAAGTTATAGGTGCGTATGCGGTCGCTCCTGTCGCCCGTGCCTATCTGGCTTCTTCGCTCGGCGGCGACGGCGGCGTTCCGGCGCGCAAGCTCCGCCTCGTACAGCTTCGAGCGCATGATCTGCAGGGCTCTGTCCTTGTTCTTATACTGGCTGCGCTCGTCCTGACACTCCACGACCGTGCCGGTGGGCAGATGGGTGATGCGTATGGCGCTCTCGGTCTTGTTGACGTGCTGCCCGCCCGCGCCGGAGGAGCGGTACGTGTCTATCCTGAGATCGTTCATGTCGAGCTTGAAGTCCACCTCGCCGATCTCCGGCAGCACGGCGACGGTCGCGGCGGAGGTGTGGATGCGCCCGCCGGACTCCGTCACAGGGACGCGCTGCACGCGGTGTCCTCCCGCCTCGAATTTCAGTCGGGAGTACGCCCCCTGCCCCTCTATCACAAAGCTGATCTCCTTTATGCCGCCGAGCTCCGTCTCGTTGACATTTGCCACATCGAGCCTCCAGCCGCGCCGCTCGGCGTACATCGAGTACATACGGTAGAGGTCGGCCGCAAAGAGCATGCCCTCCTCCCCGCCGACGCCGCCGCGTATCTCCATGATGACGTTTTTGCCGTCGTTGGGGTCTTTTGGCAGCAGCAGGAGCTTTATCTCCCGCTCCAGCCGCTCGCGCTCCGCCCTCGCGGCAAGGTATTCCTCCTGCGCAAGCTCCCTGAGCTCCGGCTCATCCATGAGCTGCTGCGCGCCCGCCATGTCTGCCTCCGCCTTTTTATAGGCGGAGTACGCCTCCGCGACAGGCGCAAGCTCGCGCACCTCGCGCTCGCACCGCGCGTAGAGCGCGGGGTCGGAGTACGTCTCCGGCAGCTCCATGCGCGCGGTCAGCTCGTCATATTGATTTTTCAAAGCCTCCAGCTTTTCAAACATAGCTTTCTCCGTTGTACGTTTAATGCACGGCTATTTTAGCACAAGAAAAACAGTGTGTAAACACTCACGCCATCAATTCATTTTTAAATCAAATCAGGCTTGATCATGGTCGAATTTGCTGATAAAATGAGCGTGCATCATGTGCAGAACACAAACATAACGCAATTGTGGCGGTGAGTATATATGAATCTTAATTTGAATAGTCCTATAAATGGCAACTATCATTCCGGCTCGCAAATTGCGCGAGTTATGACCGAAAGCTGGATGAGCAGCAATATATATTGCCCACGGTGCGGCAACAGCTATATTCAGCACTTTGAAAACAACCGACCTGTGGCGGACTTTTATTGTCCCCTCTGCGGTAATGAATATGAGTTAAAAAGCCAAACCGGAGAACTCGGAAAGAAAGTAGCCGATGGTGCTTATGACACCATGATAGAGCGAATAACAGGCAACGAAAACCCCGACTATTTCTTTATGAGTTACTCAAGGCTCGAACTGACAGTAACGGACATAATGATAATCCCCAAGCACTTTTTTGTTCCTGATATAATTGAAAAGAGGAAGCCACTCTCTCAATCCGCAAGGCGAGCGGGATGGACAGGCTGTAATATCCTGATTGATAGGATACCGGAGCAAGGACGTATTCCGGTCGTATCAAACGGTGAGATTGTTGACCCCAGCACTGTCATACAAAATGTTGGTCGGAGTATGAAGTTAGCGACATCAAGCATGGAGAGCCGCGGTTGGCTATTTGATGTTCTAAATTGTATAAACAGCATTTCTGATGATGTTTTTTCTTTGGCTGACGTATACCGCTACGAACAAGTGCTACAAGTAAAGCATCCGATCAATCACAATATACGTCCGAAAATTCGTCAGCAGCTTCAATTCCTGCGAGATAAGGGATTCATAGATTTCTTAGGAAACGGGAAATACCGAAAAATCATGTGAGGGTGAGCAACATGAAAGGGGCAAGGAAATATATCGTATCAATCGAAGAAACTGTTGCGCAAGATTTTGAGGTTATATCCGACACCGCAGAAAGGGCGTTGGCAATTGCAAAAGAGCAGTATAGACAAGGCATATTGGTTCTATCACCCGGTGAAGCACAGTATAGAAAGATGGCAGTTGTTAATCCCGATACATATTCAGATGCAGATTTAATTGAATGGAACACTTTTTAAAGAAGCTCTTATTAAATGAGTCAGTTGGGCTGATGTAAAATATTTCCTACTGATTGCGCATGAGTACCTGTTTGTGTTCCGCAAATAGAAGACATAAAAAAGGAAAAGGCGCGCGGTCACATTCAGGACCGCGCGCCTTTGTCTTTCGTTTTTCAGAGCTTCGGGATGAGAAGCGTCTGCCCTATGCGGAGTATATAGGGGCTGGGGATGTTGTTGAGCCTCGCCAGTGCGGTCGCCGTTGTGCGGAAACGGGAGGCGATATTGCCCAGTGTGTCGCCGTAAACCACGGTGTAGGTGAAGTACCCCTCGTAGCTCGCGCCGCCTGCCGCAGTGCCAAGCTCCTCCTCCGGTATGCGCTTTTCGTTGTCGCTCATGTCGTTCGTCTCCTCTCCGGCTGTGCCGCCTTGGACTGTGTTATCAGTAGTAGTAATAGGGGATAATCAGCACCTGACCGACGCGGATAATGTCGGGGTTGGGGATGTTGTTAATGTAGGCGAGAAACCACATATCGCAGTGGAAGCGGTATGCAATGCCCGAAAGTGTGTCGCCGCGGACAACGGTGTAGTTGAAGCACGGTCCGTCATAGTAACCGCCGCTGGTCTCCTTCAGCTCGGCGTCGCCGATCTCGTTTGCTTTCCTCTTGAGTTCATCCATTTTTAATTACCTCCATATAGTTTTGTTTTTATTCTTTATGCTTTTGGGACGTGGGATCTATCTGAACCGGTTTATCCGGATCCAGCTTAGGCGGTCTCACCCCTGCGGCGACTTTCCACAGCTCGTCGTCGCTCAGCTTTTCCGCGTTTTCCCGCGCCGACTCCGTCAGCATCGCCAGCGCATCGCTCCAGTCCGGCATCTCCGCCGTGTCGGCGCACAAACGGAGCATCTTTTCCAGCTTTGTTCTGTCCACCTCAGGCTTCCCTCCTTTGCCGTGTTGTCCTTTCACCATGAAGTACGCGCCCGCCGCGCGTTTGTTACACGGCGGCGGGAAATTTTTTTGCGCCACATATCAGTAAGCGTCCTCCTCCGAAAAATCGAAGCTTTCGAGGATCTTCGCCATCCTGTCAAGCGCGCGGCTCTGGATGACGCGGACGTTGCCGGGGCTGAGATCGAGGGCGCGCGCCGTCTCGTCCGGCGTCAGCCCCTTGAGATAGCGCATGACGATGACGCTGCGGCTGCGCTCGTCGAGCTTGGAGAGCGCCTGCGCCACCGCCTGGCGGCAAGCCATAACGTTTATCGCCTTTGCCATATCGTCCCGCCCGGGGGCAAGGTCAGGCTCCATCGCGTCGAGGCTGACAACGTCCCTGCGCGCGCGGTAATAGCTGACGAGCTTGCGCTTGGCGATTATGTACAGCCACGCCTGCTCGTTGCAGCGCGTCGGGTCAAACTCCTCCCTGTGGCGATGGCAGCTCAGAAACACCTCCTGCAATATGTCCTCCGCGTCCTCGCGCGTGTGGGTATGCGCGGCGAGATATTTCAGCAGCGCGCCGGAATACTGCGTCATAAGATGCTCGACCCATTTTTCGTCCATGCTTACCTCCAGTCCGCTGTCCGCACATTAAACTCCAGCCGTTTCCGTACTTTTGTTTATGTAACCTATATAATATAGAATACGACATTTTGCCGTTTCCCACAAGGGGCATAAAATTTTTTGGTTATTCTGCATAATAATGTGACGGACGTATTGGCGGTTTTGTTCCGCATAAAATGTGTTGTTGAAAAAGAAGAAAACAGCGTGTATTATTATAATATTCTTATAATTTATATAGATCAGGAGAATACGCATGAAAATTGCCGTAAAGAGACTGCGCGGCGGCGCGGCGCTGCCCACGCGCGGCTCAGCCTGCGCCGCGGGGTACGATCTGCGCGCGTGCATCGAGGAGAGCGTCGTCATCGCGCCGGGCGCGACCGCCATGGTCGGCACGGGGTTGTCCATCGCCGTGCCTGAGGGGTATTTCGGCGCGGTGTTCGCGCGCAGCGGGCTTGCCGCAAAGCAGGGCGTGCGCCCGGCAAACTGCGTGGGCGTGTGCGACAGCGATTACCGCGGGGAGTACACCGTCGCGCTGCACAACGACAGCGCCGAGCCGCGCACGATAAACCACGGCGACCGCATCGCCCAGCTCGTGGTCGTCCCCTGTCTCTCCCTCGAATTTGACGAGGTTGAGGAGCTGGACGCGACCGAGCGCGGCGCGGGCGGCTTCGGCTCAACAGGGCGGTAAAATCAGCATAAGCGCGGGCTGTGCCGCTCGGCAAGACGGCGCAGCCCGAAGCCCTCCACCGCGAGGCGGAAGTCAAACACGGCGCGGAAAAGCGCGTTTAACGTGTCGCGATTTCCGTCTGTCATATCGTGCGCCGCGCCCGCGATGAGGGTGCGGCAAAAATAAATGGTGACGGCTCGTTAAAAATATGTTACCATAAGAAAAGAGACGGCGAACACAATATATAATAAGGATAAAAGGAGAAAAGACTTATGGCACAGCTCAGACCCAAGATCGTCCGGCTCGCCAAGATAATAGGCGGCGCGTCGGGTATGCTCGTCAAGATCGATGAGAACGCTCCGGAATATTACAGCATGGCGGGCATCGTCTCGGACGACGAGGCGGACATTGCCATTGCCGCGGGGCTGCGCAAGGAGCGCACAGCCGGCTGGCTCGCCGCGAGGGTGGGCAAGACCGTGGAGGAGATCGCCCCCGCGCTCGACAATCTCGTATACTACGGCATCTTCCGCCGCGTTTTCAACAAGACGCTCGGCGAGGACACGTATTATATGCAGATCTTCGCCCCCGGCATACTGGAAATGATGGTGAACAATCAGGAGCTTATGGCAGCGCACCCTGAGGTCGGGCGCGCGTTCGAGGAGTACACGAGACTGCGTATGCAGTCGATGGGACCCATTCTGCCCGACGGGTACGGGCTGATGCGCGTTATCCCTGTGGAGAGCGCGATAAAGGACATCCCCGGCGTGACGGACGACGAGCGGCTGAGCTATTATCTGGACAAGTACGACACGTTCTCCGTTTCCCCGTGCTCCTGCCGCGCCTCGCGCACGAGTCTCGGCGACGGGTGCGGGCATCTGGCGGAGGATATGTGCATACAGATGGGCAAGGGCGCGGAGCATTACATACGCTCCGGCAGGGCGCGGAGCATCACGAAGGAGGAGGCGCTTGAGATTCTCAAGCGCGCCGAGGACAACGGGCTGATGCACGACATCCCCAACATCGAGGGCGCGGGCGACAGCGCCGCGATATGCAACTGCTGCGCGTGCGCGTGCTTCGGGCTGCGCGCGGGCATGATGTTCGGCGCGCGCGATGCGATACGCTCCAACTTCACGGCGGAGGTGGACGAGGCAAAGTGCGTGGCGTGCGCGCAGTGCGTGGAGGTTTGCCCCGGAAACGCGCTCAAGCTCGGGCAGAAGCTGTGCTCCGGTGCGGACACCTCCGCGCCGGACTACGTCAAGGTGACGGAGACCTTCAACTTTGCCAAGGCGGTCAACGAAAACTACCGCGATAACCGCGAGGACGTGCTGCCCTCGGGCACTGCGCCGTGCAAGGTCGCCTGCCCCGCGCACATCCCCGTGCAGGGCTATCTCAAGCTCGCTGCGCAGGGGCGCTATACCGAGGCGCTGGAGCTGATAAAGAAAGAAAACCCGCTCCCCGCCGTGTGCGGGCGCATCTGCAACAAGCGCTGCGAGGCGGAGTGTACCCGCGGCAGCGTGGACGAGGCGGTCGCCATTGACGAGGTCAAGCGCTTCATCGCCGACCACGATCTCAACGAGGAGACGCGCTACGTTCCGCCCATGGTCAACCAGACGGGTCGTCCGTTCACGGAGAAGATCGCCGTTATCGGCGCGGGTCCCGCGGGCTTGAGCTGCGCTTACTACCTCGCGCACCGCGGCTACGGCGTCACCGTGTTCGACAAGAACGCCGTCCCCGGCGGCATGCTCACGCTCGGCATTCCCTCGTTCCGTCTTGAAAAGGACGTTGTCAACGCGGAGATCGATGTGCTGCGCGCGATGGGCGTAGAGTTCAGATGCGGCGTTGAGGTCGGCAAGGACGTCACCATTCAGCAGCTCCGCGACGACGGGTACAAGGGCTTCTACGTCGCCATCGGCGCGCAGAGGTCGGCAAGGCTGCATATCCCGGGCGAGGAGCTTGACGGCGTTATGGGCGGCATCGACTTTCTGCGCGAGGTCAACCTCGGCAATGCGCCCGCAGTCGGCAGGCGCTGCGCCGTCATCGGCGGCGGCAACGTGGCGATGGACGTGTGCCGCAGTGCCGTGCGCCTCGGCGCGGACGAGACGTATATCATCTACCGCCGCTCCGAGGCGGAGATGCCCGCCGATCCGGACGAGGTTAAAGAGGCGGTGGAGGAGGGCGTGAAGTTCCGCTTCCTCGCCGCGCCCGTTGAAATAGAGGGCGCGGACGGCAGGGTGAAGGCGCTCAGGGTCGAGCTGATGGAGCTGGGCGAGGCGGACGAGAAAGGTCGCCGCGCACCCGTCGGCACGGGCAGGTTCGAGACCATCGAGCTTGACAGCGTCATTGCCGCCGTCGGTCAGACGATCGATTGGGGCGCGCTGGACGTCGGTGCGCTCACCACCACGAAGCGCGGCACGGCAGAGGCGGACGCGCTAACCTATCAGACCGCGCAGCCCGACATCTTTGTCGGCGGCGACTGCTATACGGGTCCGAAATTTGCCATCGATGCGATAGCGGCGGGCAAGGAGGCGGCGGAATCGCTGCACCGCTATGTCCATCCCGGGCAGACGCTGACCGCCGGACGCGACAGGCGCGTCTACCGCGCGCTCGACAAGGAGCACGCGCTGCTCGACCTCGGCAGCTTTGACAATGACCGCCGCCAGATCCCCGGCTACAACGCCGCCAAGGCGAAGTCCTTTGCCGACGCGCGCGTCGCGTTCACCGAGGAGCAGGTGCGCCGCGAGTGCGCGCGCTGCCTCGGCTGCGGCGCGACAAAGGTTGACAGCTACCTGTGCATCGGGTGCGGGCTTTGCACCACAAAGTGCAAGTTTGACGCGATACACCTCAAAAAGGTGCGCGACTGGCACGCCACGAGCTTTGAGACCATGCCCATCAAGGTTGCGGAAAACCTCGTCAAGCGCACGGGCGGCATCGTGAAAAAGGTGATAACAAAGTAATGCATGAGCTTGGTATCTGCGATGCGCTGCTGAAAATGGTGGGCGACGTCGCACGGGAGGAGCAGCTTGTCGGCGTGAAAAGGGTCACGGTCGAGGTGGGAACGCTCTCCGGCGTTATCCCCGCGTTTCTGACCGACTGCTGGGCGGCTGTCACGGACGGCACGGCGTTTGACGGCGTGGAGCTGGCGGTCGTGTCCGTGCCGGGCGAGGCGCGCTGTCTCGACTGCGGCGCGGTTTTCACCGCCGAGCTTGAAGGGCTCGTCTGCCCCGCCTGCGGCGGCGCAAAGCTCACGCCGGTCTCCGGACGCGAGCTCACGCTCGCGGAGATAGAGGAGGGCTGACGATGAAGCGGCTATGCGCGCTCGCGCTGCTGTGCGCGGTTTTGTGGCTGACGGGGTGCGGCGCGGCGTCGGTGCGCCTGACGTACTCCGGCGGCGGCGAAAGCGAACGCCGCGAGACGGAGAGCACAGAGGGCGAGGGTGCGGACTATGCCGTGCTCAATTGGCGCGGATATAACTATCAGCACGGCATCGGCGTGACGGCGGACATCGGCAAAGCCGTGGAGTGCTATACCGAGGCGGCGGAGCACGGCGTTCCCGAGGCTATGACGAACCTCGGCTGGTGCTACGAGCGCGGCGAGGGCGTGGCGCAGAGCTACGAGCGCGCGCTGGAGCTTTACACGAAGGCGGCGGGGCTGGGCGAGGCGATGGCAATGAACAACCTCGGCTGGCTGTACGAAAACGGCTACGGCGTGGAGCGCAGCTTCACGACCGCGCATGAATGGTACGCCCGCGCCGCCGACGCCGGATGCGACCTCGCGGAGGAGAATCTGGCGTATCTGGAGGAGAACGGTCTCGCGGGATAAGCAAAAACAGCGCCGCGCTCGACTTGAGCGCGGCGCTTTCGCCACGGCGCTGAGACGCGCCGATTGTCGCCATCTGATAAAAATCAGAATTGTCATTGCCTTCTCCTTGGGGGATAAGTAAGCGTCCAAAGCTTTGATTTGGCTAACGCGCACTTATGCCCATGGCTAAGGTGCTCCGGTGCGCACACTGGGGCGGATGAGGTGTTGTGCGCAGTTTGTCTTTGCACATTTCCACCTCATCAGTCAGCCTTGCGGCTGACAGCTTCTCCTCGAGGAGAAGCCTTTAAATGGTGCTTACTTCACCGTGAAGGTCGTCTTGCAGCTTCCGTCGGCAAAGATGAACTCGATCTCATGCGTGCCGGCTTCAAGCGCCTCGATGACTGCGGCGGCTATCGTCACAGTGCCGTCCTCGGCAACAGTGAACTCAACCTCTGCGCCGTCAATGAGAACCTTGACAACATCCTTGGAATTGAGCACGAACTCAAGGTCTCCGGCTGTCCACTGCTGACCCTTGCCCTCGATAACGAAATACTTCGCATACAGAGGGGCGGAAGCGGCGGTCTTGCTCTCTTCTGCGGGCTTGGGCTCGGGCATGATTACGCTGTAAGTCTCGTCGGAGTTCGCAACCAGTGTCGCTCCCTTGGCAAGATGTGCATCATTGGGCCTTTTACTGAACGTACCGCCGGAAATAGTGACATACGGGTCATACGTCACTTTGTCTCTGTTGACTGACAAAATTTTGCCGTTAAGCGTACCGCTTTTTATGATAATAGTCCCTCTTGCGGAAATGTCACCCGTCACCGTGCCGCCGTTAATCGTCAGCACCGCGCCATCATTGACGTAATTGATAATTGCGCTAGGACAATCGACTCCAGGATTTCCCTCCCGCTCCAGCTTAGCACCATCGTTAATTGTCGCGATTCCTCTGTTGTCAAGCGCAGTGCGACCCCCGCTGTTTATCGCGCGGATCGTTCCTCCGTCGATAATGAGTGTGGCACCCGGCATATTACTTACGGGGTTCAAACCTCCCGTTTTGGATTCTATCAAGCCCGTGCCTTTACTGCTGGAATCCTTGATGGTGAGTGTACCATTATTGAGTATGATAGTCTTGCCATCGCCCCTGTTGAGAGAGAGCTTTTTGCCGTTGAGATCGATAGTAACGGTTTTCCCCTCGGGGATCACGACTCCATCCTCGTCATTAAAGACCATGTCAGCGCCGATTTTTATCGTGCCGCCGTCACAGTTTTTGACTGCATTCACAAGTTCCTTGATAGTGTTGACGGTCCGGTCGTCCTCGACGTCGATAGTGTACTCCACCCCGCCGACAACGAGAGTGAGGGTCTGCTTTGTGCCGAATGCCTTGCTCGTGACGAGCTTTCCGTCGGCTGCATAGAACAGCTCCTCAGCATCGCTCTTGGCGCTCTCAATGTCGCCCTCAA
>CAKTKT010000011.1 GCA_934572325.1 uncultured Oscillospiraceae bacterium | reverse complement strand
GAACAACTGGACTCGAACCAGTGACCCCCTGCTTGTAAGGCAGGTGCTCTAACCAGCTGAGCTATGCTCCCGCGTGATAGCTTTGTTATAATACTAAAAAAAAGCGAAGTTGTCAATATCTTATTGAAAAGTTTTTGAATAAAAAATTTCGGGCGCGGTCATGACCGCCGTTTTTATACTGCTGTCTGCGGCTGCTGTAAGGGTCGTGCTATCCGTTATTGAGTCCCGCGCTTTGCCGTAATAAACTCCCTGCCCGCCGCGCCCTGCGGTCCGTCGCGGCGGAGCGCGACGTCCGCGAAGCCTTCACGCTCCATGAGCGCGCGCAGGCGCTCAAAGCGGTGGACATACTCGGTGTGCTCCTCGCTCTCGCGCCGCCACAGCTCGCCCTCGCGCGTGAAGAGATCGATGCCGTAGCCGATGCTTTGCCCGCCCTCGTCCATGTCCGCGCGCCACAGGCACAGCACATCCTCCCGCTCATCGACGTATACCTGACCGTCCATGCTTTTCAGCCATTCGGGGGAGCGTATATCGAAGATAAGAAGCCCGCCCGGGCGGATGAACAGCCGCAGACGGTGAAAGACCTCCGGCAGCTCATCGGGCGGGATATAATTCATCCCGTCGAGCGAGCAGTACGCCGCATCGACCGTGCCGTACAGATCGAGCGCGCCCGCCTCCTGACAGAGAAACAGCGGCGGCACTGGAAGCCCGACGGACTTTTCCTGCGCCTGAATGAGCATATCCGCCGAGGCGTCCGCCGCGATAAGCTCATACCCGCGCCGCGCCAGCTCGCACGCGAGCGTGCCCGTGCCGCAGCACAGATCGAGCAGGAGATGAAATTCGCCGCCGTCGCGCCTGAACTCCGCCTCATAAAAGTCCGCAAATTCGCCGTAGGGCACGTCGAGCGTCAGCCTGTCGTACCACTGCGCCAGGGCGGCATAGCTGCTCACTTGTCCTCGCCCTTCTTCACGCGGTCAAACACGATGGTATACCCGCCCCGACCGTACTGGAGCGAGCGGTTGACGCGGCTGATCGTGGCGCTGGAGGCGCCCGTCTCGGCAAGGATGTCGTTATAGATCATACCGTCGTCGAGGCAGGAGGCGACTTGATAGCGCTGCTCCATCGCCATCAGCTCCGACACGGTGCACAGGTCGTCGAAAAACTTCATGCACTCGTCCACGCTGCGCAGACTGAGTATCGCCTTGTACATATTTTCATTTCTGGGCTTTTTGGGAAGCTTGTTCATGCCGGACTCCTTTATATCATAAAATATAATGTACATAATGCGGAAAAATCCGCGCCGTATGCTTCATATGTCGTGTATATCATACAACAAGCTTATCAAAAAGTAAAGGGCTAAAGCGTTAAAGCGAGGGTCGGCGCGGAAAATATTTTGCGGTATTTGTGCTTGTCAAAAGCCCGCTGTCCATATATAATATACATGTTGCAAAAAAGAAAACCAACAGGAGGTGAAGCGCATTGCTTATAGGGTCAACGTTTTTTGTCAACATGGCGGTGGTGTGGCTCGTGGCTATGGTGGCGCTGCTGATTGTGGAGGCGTTGGTGCCGGGGCTGGTGTCGATATGGTTCGCCATCGGCGCGTTTGCCGCGCTTATCGCGGCGCTGCTGGGCGCTCCGCTGTGGCTTCAGGTGGTGTGGTTTCTCGCGGTGTCAGTGGCGACGCTCGCGCTCACCCGTCCGCTGGCACGGCGTTATGTCAACTCCCGCGTGCAGCCGACGAACGCCGACGCACTCATCGGGCGCGACTGCGTTGTGACGGAGACCATCGACAACCTCGCCGGAACGGGCGCGGTGAAGATCGACGGCAAGGTGTGGACGGCGCGCGCGGAGAGCGAGGAGGAGAAGTACGCCGTGGGCGACGTCGTCAAAGCCCAAAAAATAGAGGGCGTAAAGCTCATAGTCAAGAAATGATCATAGTGCCGCATACTGCGGCAGAACGGAGGAAAAATGATACTCGCAATAATTATAGTGCTGATCGTTGCCATACTCATCAGCAATATCCGCATCGTCCAGCAGGCAAAGGCTTACGTGGTGGAGCGCCTCGGCGCGTACAAGACCACGTGGAGCGTCGGCATCCATGTGAAGGTGCCGTTTATTGAGCGCGTGGCGAAGGTCGTCACGCTCAAGGAGCAGGTGGCGGACTTCCCGCCCCAGCCGGTCATCACCAAGGACAACGTCACCATGCAGATCGACACCGTTGTCTACTTCCAGATAACCGACCCCAAGCTCTACACCTACGGCATCGAGCAGCCCATGTTCGCCATTGAGAACCTCTCCGCAACGACGCTGAGAAACATCATCGGCGATCTCGAGCTCGACCAGTGCCTGACGAGCCGCGACATCATCAACACCAAGATGCGCACCATCCTCGACGAGGCGACCGACCCCTGGGGCATCAAGGTCAACCGCGTGGAGCTGAAGAACATTCTCCCGCCGAAGGAGATCCAGAACGCGATGGAGAAGCAGATGAAGGCGGAGCGCGAGCGCCGCGAGGCGATACTGCGCGCCGAGGGCGAAAAGCGCGCCGCCATCCTTGAGGCGGAGGGCGAGAAGGAGTCCGCGATACTGCGCGCCGACGCGAAAAAGCAGCAGCAGATCCTTGAGGCGGAGGGCGAGGCGGAGGCTATCCTCACCGTCCAGCGCGCCACGGCGGAGGGCATCAAGCTCATAAACGCGGCTGCTCCGTCCGATTCCGTGCTGCGCTTGAAGGCGCTTGAGGCGTTCGCCGCCGCGGCGGACGGCAAGGCGACGAAGATCATCATCCCCAGCGAGATACAGGGCATTGCCGGTCTTGCGGAGGGCGTTATCGAGTCCGTCAGGGAAAAGTAACAGGGCGTCGAGCAAGCAGTGCAGACCGGCGGCGTTCGCCGCCGGTCTTGAACGGCATAAGGGAAAGAGAAGAGGTAAAAAACACAACATGAGCAGCAAAAAGGCACTGGATTTCATGGCGCGCCACGGCATGAGCGCGCTCATCGACCCGGCGGAGTATGCCGAGCGTATGCGGCAGGATATGGAGCACGGTCTCAAGGGCGAGAAAAGCTCCATGCCGATGATACCCACCTACATAAAAAATGACGGCTGCATCCCCAAGGGCGTGCCCGCCGCCGTGATAGACGCGGGCGGCACGAATTTCCGCAGCGGGCTCGTCACGTTCACGGACGCGGGCTACGAGCTGACCGACGTGACAAAGTGCAAAATGCCCGGCACGGACAAAAGCGCCACGTGGGAGGAGTTCATATCCTTCGCGGCGGACAGCATCCAGCCGCTCATGGACAGAACAGAGCTTATCGGCTTCTGCTTTTCCTACAATGCCGAGATCACGCCGGAGATAGACGGGCTTGTCAGGCGCATTGATAAGGAGGTCGTCATCACCGGCTCGTCCGGTCGGCTCGTGGGCGCGTCGCTCACGGCGGAGCTGGAGCGCCGCGGGATAACGGGCAAGCGCGTTTTCATCCTCAACGATACCGTTGCCGCGCTGCTCGGCTCGTCCTGCACGCTCGACAAGTCGGCGTACAGCGGCTTTGTCGGGCAGATCAGCGGCACGGGCACGAACACCTGCTGCGCCCTGCCGTATAGGCGCATTGCAAAGCTCGGGCGCGGCGGGGAGGAGAGCATACTTGTCAACCTCGAATCCGGACTGTACAACGGCATGCCGCAGGGCGATTTTGACGTTATCCTTGACCGCGAGAGCCATAACCCCGGCGAAAAGATAATGGAAAAGCTAACCGCCGGCGCGTATCTGGGCGAGCTTGGACGTTTGATGCTCCGCGCTGCGGCGGATGAGGGGCTGCTGAGCGCGGGCTCCGCCGCGCGTGTGCGCGAGCTTGGAAGGATCGACGCTGCGGTCATCGACGCATGGGCAAGCGGGGAAAAGCTCGACCTTGCCGCCGACAATGCCGCAGACGCGGACTTTGCGCAGACCGTGAGCCTTGAGCTTTTCCGCCGGAGCGCACAGTGTATGTGCGCCAACCTCGCGGGCATCATGCTGCTCACCGGCGCGGGAGACGACGCCGCGCGCCCCGTGTGCGTGTGCGCCGAGGGCTCGCTCGTTGACCGCAGCCGACACTTCCGCCCCGTGCTGGAGGCGCTTTTGGACGAGTACGCGGCGGGCAGACTCGGCAAGCACGCCGTTCTGCGCGTCAGCCGCGAGACCACGCTGCCCGGCTCTGCCGCCGCGGCGCTGCTGAACAGATAACGGAAAAGGCATACACCAATGAAGATTTGCGTATTGAACGACAGCTATTTCAACTTCGGCGACCTGAGCTGGGACGCGCTCGGTGAGTTCGGCGAGGTCAGCGTATACCATACGCACTCCGACGATATGGAGGAGCTCAAGCGCCGTGCGCAGGACGCCGACATCATCGTCGGCGACCAGCCCATGCCGCGTGAGCTTATCGCCGTCAGCCCCAAGCTCCGCTACATCACGCTCACCGCCACGGGCTTTGACGGCGTTGACGCCGTCTTCGCGCGTGAGCGCGGCATACCCGTCTCCAATGTACCCGGCTACGGCACGGCGTCCGTGTCGCAGTTCGCCATCGCGCTGCTGATGGAGCTCTGCTCGCACACCGCGTATTTCGACAGCCGCGTGCGCCAGGGGGAGTGGTTCGGCTGCTTTCCCGAGTGCGCGGGCGAGCACCGGCTCATAGAGCTCGCGGGCAAGACCATGGGCATCATCGGCTTCGGGCGCATCGGGCGCGCAGTCGGCGCGGCGGCAAGGGCGCTGGGCATGACCGTCATCGCCTATAACCGCAGCCGCTGTCCGGAGGGCGAGGCGATAGCGGAATACGTTCCGTTGGAGGAGCTTTTTGCCCGCGCGGACGTGATAAGCCTGCACTGTCCGGCGAACGACGCGACCGTCGGCATGATAAACCGCAGCAGCATCGCCAAAATGAAGGACGGCGTTATCATCATAAATAACGGGCGCGGCTCGCTCATCCGCTCGGCGGATCTCGCCGAGGCGCTGGAGAGCGGCAAGGTCTGGGCGGCAGGGCTGGACGTTGCGGAGCATGAGCCCGTACCGGCAGACGACCCGCTTCTGCGCGCTCCGCACTGCATCATCACCCCGCACATAAGCTGGCTGCCGAGAGAGAGCCGCCGGCGCATCGTGGACGTCACTGCGGAGAATATCCGCGCCTTCCTCGCCGGAGCGCCGCAGAACGTCGTGAACTGATACCGGCAAAAATTCACCGGACTTTGCAAATTTGCAAAGTCCGGTGAATTTTTGCGCCGTTCTCAGCCGTATATTCGCGCCACGCGCGGCGAGAGCGCCGCAGTCCGCCCGCAGCCGGTCAGCGCCAACTGCAGCGCCTGCGCCTGCGAGGAGAGCAGCCGCCCGCCCTCGTCGTAGCCGAATATCGTCACGCTGTCGCCCACGCGGCACTCCACGCCCGTCACATCCGCGAACGCCTGATCCATGCAGCACGCCAGCAGCGCACACTCCCGTCCGCCGACGAGCACGGGCGCGTGCGCGGCGCACAGCGCGTCCTGCAGCCCGTCTCCGTAGCCCACGCCTATCGTGGCGACGTCCGCGTCGCGCGTCAGCGTATACGCCCCGCTGTAGCCGAGCGTATCGCCCGCGCGGCGGCGCTTCACCGCCGTGACGTAGCTGCGCCACGTGGCGACCTCGGCGATGCCGTGCCGCGCGCCCTGCGGCGCGTCCATGTACAGAGCGCGCCCTATCCGCACCGCGTCCAGCGCGTACTGCGGGTACTGCTCGTGCGCGGCGGAGCAGGAGATATGCCGCATAAGCCCCGTATATCCCGCGCTCTCAAGCTGCGCCGCGGCGCTCTCGAAGCGCGCGAACTGCCGCGCCGTCAGCGCGGCGTCGTCCGTGTCCGCAAAGTGCGAAAACACGCCCTCAACGTCGATGCTCTCCGCCGCGTCCAGCGCCGCGATGAGCGCCGCCAGCTCCCCGCCCGGCTCAACGCCTATACGGTGCAGTCCGGTGTCTATTTTGATATGTACGCGCGCGCGCAGAGCGAGAGACCGCGCGCACTCCTCAAGCGCGCGCGCAAAATCGACGGATGCGCAGGCGAGCGTCAGCCCCGTCTCCACTGCGGCGGGAAGCTGAAAGGGGAGGGCGCTGCTCATCACGAGTATGCCGCGCGTCCAGCCGGACGCACGGAGCGCCAGCCCCTCGGCGGCGTTCGCCACGGCGACGCAGTCTATCTCGTCAAACTCCGCCGCCGTGTGCGCGACCTGCGCCGCGCCCAGCCCGTAGGCGTCGTCCTTCAGCACGGGGATGAGCTTCGTCCCGACGGGGAGCGTATTCAGTATCGTGCGTATATTCTTCCGCAGCAGCCCCGTGTCGGTATACAGATATGAATTATTCATAATATCCATGTCAAAATGCACCTCACTGTTCATTCTCTCATACGCCCCCCAATTATAACCGCTTATCCGCGCTTATGCAACAACAATTTTCGCCGCCTTGTGCAGACTGCACAGCGGCGCGTGAAAATTTATCGAAAAAATTCGCAAATCAGGTATTGACAATGAATATTTATTCGTGCTATACTTCAGAACGTCGAGAGACAAAATGAATATTACATGAGAAAGAGGAGAATAAAATGAAAAAGACAGTTTCCCTTATACTGGCGCTCGCAATGGTGTTCGCGCTGTGCGCCTGCGGCTCTTCCGCAGCGTCCAAGGACAGCAGCGAGCTGATCCTCGGCACCTCCGCCGACTACGCCCCGTTTGAGTTCATGTACCCCGACGAGAGCGGCGAGATGGTCTACGGCGGCATTGACGTTTTCGCCGCCGACTATATCGCCCAGTCCATGGGCAAGACCCTCAAGGTCGAGAACATGAGCTTTGACTACCTGCTCGCCTCCCTCCAGAAGGGCGACTATGACATAGTCATGGCGGCGATGGAAGCCACCGACGAGCGCAAGGCTTCCGCCGACTTCTCCGACCCGTACTACACCGACTACCCCGCGATGCTCCTCGTCAAGGCTGACAAGGCGGATTCGTTCAATACCCTCTCCGACTTCGACGGGCTCTCCGTCGCCGCCCAGACCGCGACCACCAAGGAGCAGATCGTCACCGAGTCCATGCCAGGCGCGAGCCTCGTCTCCCTCCAGAACGTCAACGACATCATCAACCAGCTCGTCAACGACAAGATAGACGCGGCTGTGCTCGACGGCAGCGTTGCGCTGAGCTATGCCGCCGCCAACCCCGACCTCGCCGTTGCCTCCGCCTCCGATGAGCTTGGCGCTGCCGAGCCGTACTGCGTAGCCGTCCAGAAGGGCGACCCGAAGGGGCTGCTGCCCGGCATCAACGCCGCCATCGCCCAGATGACCGCCGAGAACAAGATAGAGGAGTTCAAGGATAAGTCCGATGAGCTGTCCGGCGTCGCCGTTGAGGTCACTGCCGACGCTCCCGCCGCCGGCTGATAAGTCCGGCAGGGCTGCAAACAATAAAATTGGAAAGCCGATGCGATACGCGGCTTTCCAATTTCGCGCGTTTCCGCTCCGCGCCCACTCCACAGAGAAAGGACATATATAAATGTGGTGGTCTAACCTCTTCGTCGATATGAGTCCGGCGAACTTCTTCAACTTCTCTTTCCTCCCGAAATACGGTCAGTTTTTCATTCAGGGCATTGAATACACGCTCCTGCTCGCCGTGGTGTCCGTGGCGCTCGCCGTTATACCGGCGCTGCTGCTCGCGCTGATGCGCCTGAGCAAAAACAGGCTCGTCAAGTGGATCTCCGGCGCGTATATCGCGGTGTTCCGCTCCACGCCGCTGCTCGTCCAGCTCAGCATCATCTACTTCGGGCTTTTCGGCGTGGTGTCCATCCCGCGCGTTACCATCCTCGGCTTTGTGGATCTCAGCCGCTTCATCCCCGGCGTCGTGGCGCTGGCGCTCAACTCCTCGGCGTATGTCGCCGAGATCTTCCGCAGCGGCATTCTCGCCGTCGATATAGGGCAGACGGAGGCGGCGCGCTCGCTCGGACTCAGCGCAGCGAGCAGTATGCGCCTCGTCGTTTTGCCGCAGGCGATAAAGAACGTTCTCCCCGCCCTCGCAAACGAGGTCGTCACCATGGTCAAGGAGAGCTCCATCTGCTCCATGCTCGGCATGGCGGAGCTGATGTTCGCCGCCAAGACCGCCGCGAGCGCGACATACATCACCCTCGCGCCGTACACCCTCGCGGCACTTATTTACTTCTGCATCAACTACCCCGCCTCCAAGGGCATCGAGGCAATAGAGAGGAGGATGCGCCGTGGCGATAAGCACTGATACGCTCATCTCGGTAAAAAATCTTACAAAGGAATATAACGGCGGGCAGGTAAAGGCGCTGGACGATTGCAGCATGGACGTAAAGCGCGGCGAGGTCGTCGCCATCATCGGACCGTCCGGCTCGGGTAAGTCCACGATGCTCCGCTCGCTCAATCTGCTGGAGGAGCCGACTTCCGGCAGCATCATCTTCAACGGCGTCGATCTGTCCGACAAGTCCGTCAACATCAATCTCCACCGCCAGAAGATGGGCATGGTGTTCCAGCACTTCAACCTCTTCCCGCACATGACGGTCAGAAAGAACATCACCCTCGCGCCTGTCCACCTCAAGCTGAAAACGCAGGCGGAGGCGGACGCTATGGCGATGCGCCTTCTGGAGCGCGTCGGGCTTGCCGACAAGGCGGAGGAATACCCCGCGATGCTCTCCGGCGGGCAGAAGCAGCGCATTGCCATTGTCCGCGCCCTCGCCATGGAGCCGGAGGTCATGCTCTTTGACGAGCCGACAAGCGCCCTCGATCCGGAAATGGTCGGCGAGGTGCTGGACGTTATGAAGGAGCTGGCGCGGCAGGGGATGACGATGGTTGTCGTCACGCATGAGATGGGCTTCGCCCGCGAGGTGGGCGACCGCGTCCTCTTCATGGCGGACGGCAGGATACTTGAGCAGGGCGCGCCCGCAGAGATCTTTGACCGCCCGCAGAACCCGCGCCTGAAGGAATTTCTCTCCAAGGTGCTCTGATAAAGCGTACAGTCTGCACGGCGGCGGGGCAAAATAACAGCCCCGCCGCCGTTATTTTGTCTCGCGTTAGCACTCAAACATCAAGAGTGCTAATATTCACAGTTTGTCCATATTATCTGCTATATTTATTAACATTTGTGCGGTATCTTATATACAAGATGAAACAAAAGAAATAAATGTTTCATCGAAAAGAAAAATGCAAATAAAAATTTGGAGGTATATATTATGTTTGAACTTATTCCTTTTGATCGCACCATACGCCACATGGCGAGCTTTGACCCGTTCCGCGAGATGGACAATATGGAGCGCAGCTTCTTCGGCAACGCCAACCTCGTCTCCGCTTTCCGCACCGACGTCAGCGACACCGGCGACGCCTACAAGCTCGAGGCGGAGCTGCCCGGCTTCAATAAGGACGACATCAAGATCGACATCGAGAACGACTGCCTCACCATAAGCGCCGAGCGCAAGCTCGACACGAACGAGGAGGACAAGAAAAAGAGCTTCGTCAAGCGCGAGCGCTTCTACGGCTCTTACAGCCGAAGCTTCGATGTGACCGGCATTGATGTTGACCATATTGAGGCGAGCTACGCCGACGGCGTGCTCACGCTGAACATGCCCAAGAAGAAGGAAGAGCTCCCCGCGAGTCGCAGACTTGAGATTAAGTAATACCGTTGCCCCGCAGCTTCCAGAGGGCGCGCCCATCCGGCGCGCCCTCGTTTGCTTTTTTTGCCGCAGTCGGATATAATACTGTCATATACGCAAAGCATATACGAAAACACGAAACGCGAGGTAGCCCCATGTATTTTGACACACATGCCCACTATGACGACAAAGCCTTTGACGACGACAGGGACGCGCTTCTGCCGGCGCTCCGCGCCGCAGGGGTGGAGCTTATCATCAACCCCGGCTGCGACGTGGAGAGCAGCCGCGCGGCGCTCGCCCTTGCCGAGCGCTACGACTTTGTGTACGCTGCCGTCGGTCTGCATCCGGAGGAGCTGGACAAGGTGACGGTGGACAGCATGGACGAGATCGCCGCGCTCGCGCGTCACACCAAGTGCGCGGCGATAGGCGAGATAGGGCTGGATTATTATTGGGACGACACGCGCAAAGCGGAGCAGAGGGCGCTGTTCGCCGCACAGCTCACCCTCGCGGCGGAGCTGGACAAGCCCGTTATCATCCATGACCGCGAGGCACACGCGGATTCGTATGAGGCGGTCTGCCGCGTGGACGGTCTGCGCGGCGTGTTCCACTGCTACTCCGGCAGCGCCGAGACGGCGAAGGAGCTTTTGAAGCGCGGGTGGTATCTGGGCTTCGACGGACCGGTCACATACAAAAACGCCCGCCGCGCCGTCGAGGTGCTGGAGCTGTGCCCGCCGGAGCGCATATTGATAGAGACGGACAGCCCGTATCTCAGCCCCGTGCCGATGCGCGGCAGGCGCAACGATTCGCGCAACCTCCGCTACATCGTCGAGAAGATAGCCGAGATAAAGCGCCTCACGCCGTCGGAGGTCGCCGCCGTGACGCTGCAAAATGGCAAAGACTTGTTCGGGATCGCGTAAAACAATTGGAATACAGCGCATTTAATACACATAACATCTATATTCAGATGTTATGTGTATAATTTTATGAAAACTATATTAAGTATATTAAAATATGTAAATTATATTATGAAAATAATATTACGTTGCCTATAATACGTAAATTAAAATAAGTAAATTATATTATGCAATCTAAATTAAGTATATTATATTAAGTAAATAATATTACGTAAAATAAATTACGTAAACAAGCAAAGCAGCGCCCCGACGCGGTGATACGCCGCGTCGGGGCGGCAGCCTGTCAAAGAATCGAAAACCCCAACTAAAAACCGTTCTTTTAAAGGCTTCCCCTCGAGGGGAAGCTGTCACGAAGTGACTGATGAGGTGGAAAAACGCCTTGTTTTGCCGAAAAACAAGTATTATTTGCATCTCCAACACCTCATCCGGTTCGCTCCGCGAACCACCTTCTCCTCAAGGAGAAGGCTTTAAAACGCTGTGTACCGACTGCGCAGGACACCTTAGCCATAGGCACAAAAGCGCGCGTTGACCAAATCAAAGATTTGGACGCTTACTTATCCTCAAGGAGAAGGCTTTTTCGACAAGCTGACGCCCCGACGCGGTGATACGCCGCGTCGGGGCGGATTTCGCAGGCGCAATGCGGGCGCTGCAATATATTTATGCTTATGCGCTTCAGATGCGCTTTTTATATGCTCTTTGCGCGAGCCGTCAGGCGCGTCAGCTCCAGCTACTGTACCAACTGCTGTAATCCGCGCCCTGCGACTTCGCCTCATATGTGCCCTTGAGCTTGCTCATCACGCGCTCGTATGCTTCGCTGCCCTCCTCGTAGGGGGTGGGGCAGTAGTTGTTGTAGTTGTCCGCCATGCGCGCCGCGCCCTCAAGGTTGCTGCTGACGCAGCAGGGGATAACGTCAAAGCCGTCGGTCGTGACCGTGCCGTCAATGTCGCGCTTTAGCGTCACCTGCACTATCGCGGTGTCCGGATCGGACGGGCGCGTGCTGCCGCCGAACACCCAGTTGCCGAGACTGTACAGGATAAGCGAGCCGTTGTATTCCTCTATCGGCTGCAAACAGTGCGGGTGCGAGGCGTAGACGAGATCCGCCCCCGCGTCCGCCACGGCGTGGGCGAGCTTCGTCTGGTTTTCGTTGGGGGTGTAGTACAGCTCAAGCCCCCAGTGGAACATACATATCACATAGTCCGCGCCCTGCTCGCGCAGAGACTTCACCGCCGCGACAGCATCATCGGTTTTCCAGTCGGGGCGCATATCGTTGCCCGCCGTGTATATGCCAAGCTTCAAGCCGTTCTTTGTCGTGACTATCTGCGCCTGACGCTCCGTTCCGTAGGGGAGACCGACCGCATCCAGCGCCGCCAGCGTGCTTTGCAGCCCCGCCTCGCCGAAGTCAAGGCTGTGGTTGTTCGCCGTCGTCACAAAGTCCACGCCGCCCTCGGTCATGATGTTGGCGTAGGCGTTCGGCGCGCGGAAGTAGAACATCTGGGAGGAGCTGAGCTTCGTGTCGGACAGGGTACACTCAAAGTTCGCCAGCGTGTACTCGTCGTCTTTAAAATACTGCACGGTGTTTGAGAACGGGTAGGCGTAGTCCTCGCCGACGGTTTTCGGCAGACCCACGTCGCTGTTTTCAAACTGCGTGGACGACCACAGCGTGCAGTCGCCTATGCACGAGAGCGTGAAATACTCCGGCTGCGGCTCGGGTGTAGGCTCGGGCGTGGGCTCGGGCGTTATCTCCGGCGCGGGCGAGGCGGCGGCAGCCATCGTCTCCGCCGCGGCGGCGGCTTCCGCGTCCGCCCTCTCGCGCTCCGCGTTCAGCGCGTCTCCGCGTATTTTGAACAGCCATACCATCGCCCCCATCAGCGCGACCAGCACTATTCCCTGCAAAAACGTTTTTGTTGTTCTTTTCATCTATGCCCTGCCTTCTGAATCGTCTTTAATACGAGTATTATACATTCCCCGGCGTTTCCCGTCAACAGCTATGACGCCGCGGCTCGGGATAAAGTTTCCATAAACAAATACGGGCGCGCCTTTTGCGGCGCGCCCGTTGGCTGACAGTCCGACGTGGAGGGGATCAGAGTATACCGCCGAACTTGATGAATATCGGAGCGAAAACGAGAGACACAACGGTCATCAGCTTTATCAGGATGTTGATGGAGGGACCGGAGGTATCCTTGAACGGATCGCCCACGGTGTCGCCGACGACAGCCGCCTTGTGCGCGGCAGAGCCCTTGCCGCCGTGATGCCCGCCCTCGATGTACTTCTTGGCGTTGTCCCAAGCGCCGCCGGCGTTGGACATATATATCGCCAGCAGAACGCCCGTCACCAGAGAGCCCGCGAGCAGCCCGCCCAGCGCGCCCGCGCCGAACAGTATGCCGACGAGCAGCGGCGCGACGACCGCCATCAGCCCGGGAACTATCATCTCGCGCAGCGCCGCCTTCGTGGAGATGGACACGCAGGAGCTGTAATCGGGTCTCGCCTTGCCCTCGAGTATGCCGGGAATCTCGCGGAACTGACGGCGAACCTCCTCTATCATCTTGTACGCCGCCTTGGAGACGGAGTCCATCGTCATCGCGGAGAACGCGAACGGCAGCATGCCGCCTATCAGCAGCCCGATAACGACGTAGGGAGAGAGAAGATCTAAAACGTCGAGACGCACCTCGGTCGCGTAGGAGACGAACAGCGCCAGCGCGGTCAGCGCGGCAGAGCCTATCGCAAAGCCCTTGCCCATGGCGGCGGTCGTGTTGCCGACTGCGTCCAGCTTGTCGGTGATCTCGCGCACGTGCGGGTCAAGCCCGCTCATCTCCGCGATGCCGCCGGAGTTGTCGGCGATAGGACCGTAGGCGTCCACGGCGACGGTGATGCCCGTGGTGGACAGCATGCCCACCGCGGCGAGCGCGATGCCGTAGAGGTCGTCCGTCACGGAATAGGAGATGTAAATGCCGATGCAGATGAGCAGTATGGGCACCCATGTGCTCTTCATGCCGACGGCAACGCCGCTGATGATGGTGGTGGCGGAGCCCGTCTCCGACTGGTCGGCGATGCGCTTGACGGAGCGGTAATCCTCCGAGGTGAAAACCTCCGTCACAAAGCCTATCACCAGCCCCACGACGATGCCCGCGATGATGGCGGCGGAGCAGTACAGCCGCCCGAAGAACACCTTGCTGAGAAAGACGGAGGCGACGCCCACGATGGCGGCGGACACGTAAGAGCCCATTTTCAGCGCCTTGTGGGGGTTGGAGTTGTCCTTGCCGCGCACGAAGAACGTGGCGATGATGGAGGCGATGATGCCCACCGCGGCGATAACGAGGGGATAGAGCGCGCCAGCGCCCTGAAAAAGCTCCCCGTGCGCCGTCACGCCCAGCGTCAGCGCGGAGACGAGCGCGCCCACGTAGGATTCAAAGAGATCCGCGCCCATGCCCGCAACGTCGCCCACATTGTCGCCGACGTTGTCGGCGATGACGGCGGGGTTGCGCGGGTCGTCCTCGGGGATGCCGGCCTCCACCTTGCCCACGAGATCCGCGCCGACGTCCGCCGCCTTGGTGTATATGCCGCCGCCGACACGCGCGAACAGCGCGATGGACGACGCGCCCAGCGAGAAGCCGAACAGAATGTTGTAGTTGCCGGTGACTATGTATATAACGCTGCACCCGAGAAGCCCCAGCCCAACCACGCACATGCCCATGACCGAGCCGCCGGAGAACGCGATGGACAGCGCGCGGTTCATGCCCTGCTCCATTGCGGCGTTCGCGGTGCGCACGTTGGCGCGCGTCGCCACCTTCATGCCGAACAGCCCTGCGAGGATGGAGAAGACCGCGCCCAGCAGAAAGCACACCGCCGTGCCGATGCTGATGAATATTGCGATGAGCGCAAACAGCACAACAATGAAAACAGCCAGAATTTTATATTCTGACTTCAAAAAAGCGTCTGCGCCCTCTGCGATAGCGCCCGCTATTTCCTGCATCCGGTCGTTGCCGGGGGCAGCCTTTTGTACATAATGCGCCTTATATCCCGCAAACAGCAGCGCCAGTATCGCCGCCACAGGGGTGAACCAAAGCAAAAATCCCATAAACTTTTCTCCTTAAAATAACTGCGAGGCGAAGCCTCTATGTGCATATTAACCTATAAAGCCGCTTTTGGCAAGGTCAAAAGCGCGAAATTATAGGCATAATCGACAACTTCATACAAAACGCTGAAATATTCGCTCTTACAAATAGCTTTATGGGCGAAATAAACAATAAGCAGGAAATATTACACCAATAACTAAAAATTACGTATGCACAAAAGCCGATAGAAAGCAGAAAAGCAGCCGGATTCGGCGGGCATTTGCGAATTGCGCACACAATTATCGCGGGTTAAAATACACAAATGCGATTTGTCCGAATTGACAGCCCCTTGCGCCGACGTGAAAGCTGTGGTATTATGTAAACACGTAGGGTTAATGATGTGGGTAAGCATGAATGAACACAGTATATAACAAACGTCTGACTGGCTTTTCGCGTGAGCTGCGAAAGAATATGACAAATGAAGAACGGCATCTTTGGTATGATTTTCTAAAAGGACTTCCCGTGACGATCAAGCGTCAAAAAGTCATAGGTGATTATATAGTGGATTTTTACTGTGCGCGGGCGCGGCTCTGCATTGAGCTGGATGGCTCACAGCACTTTGAACCGGAGGGGCAGGAGAGTGACAGGGCGCGTGACGAATATCTGTCCGGACTGGGGCTTACAGTGCTTAGATACTCCAATTCAGACGTAAACGGAAATTTTAAAGGTGTGTGCGAGGATATAATGAAGCACTTAAAGCTCAATATTGAGTAATTTCTCATGCACCAAAGCTTTCTCCAACGTCGTTTTAAAGCCTTCCCCTTGAGAATCAACGGATTGTAGAAATCAAACTTTAAAGCCTTCTCCTTGAGGAGAAGGTGTCCCAGTGCGCACACTGGGGCGGATGAGGTGTTTTGCATTGCACGAAACACCTGTACAGCGGGGAAAAACGCCGGATTTCCACCTCATCGCTGACGCATAAGTTCGCATAGACCGAATCAAAGATTCGGATGCTCACTTAAGTCACTTCGTGACAGCTTCTCCTCAAGGAGAAGCCTTTAAAGCTCGGTTTGTGTGCAGCTTGTCAAAAAAGTGCTGTACTCTCCCCGAAAAAGCCTTCTCCTTGAGGAGAAGGTGTCCCAGTGCGCACACTGGGGCGGATGAGGTGTTTTGCGTTGCACGAAACACCGGTACAGCGGGGAAAACGGCGCATTTCCACCTCATCAGTCGCCTGTGGCGACAGCTTCTCCTCAAGGAGAAGCCTTTAAAACCTGCATTTTATATGAAACTTTTTTGTTTTTAAAACGTTATATATATATAGCGGCAGGGCGCGGAGAGCCGTGACTGCGGGCGCGGAGAGCGGCGCAGGACGCTGTGTACGCCGCCGTGTACGCCGCTGTTTATACCGACGTGTACACAGCCCCGCGATACGCCACAATATCTCGCGTTTCAGCCACGAATAACTGCAAGATATAGATAAATTACAAAACGGTAAAAAATAATAAAAAATTTTTCAAAAAAGTCTTGCAATTTCGGAAACAATGTGTTACATTATGTGTGACCTCTAGGAGGTCGGGCGGCATTTCTGCCGCACGAGACTTGTAATCAAATCTCATAAGGGGGATTTTTAGATGAAAACCATGAAGAAAGTTATTTCCGTGCTGCTTCTGGTCTGCGTGCTCGCCAGCTTCGCAACCGTTTCGGCATACGCGACCGGCGGAGCCACTGCTACTATGCCGGATATTACCAATGTGTTCGAGGTCGATGGCAAAGATGTCACCAAAGCCAACGGAGCAACATTTAAGCTGAAAGCGGTTTTTACACTTCCTGAAGGCAAGAACTGGTCGGATTACACCATACTCTGGAACTCCAATTCCGGACTCGCGGCTGTTTCTTCAGCTACTACAGCAGATGGGCTTAACCAAAACACCGTGACCTGTGCCACAAACTATAACACGGTTGCCCAAGATGTCTATATATCTGCAACTCTGCGTGATGCTGACGGCAATACATCAAAAACCAAAACAATTATGCTCACGTTTCCGCCTGTTTCAGCCCCCACGCCTACCATTGCTCCCACGCCCGCTCCCACTCCTACTGTCACCATCAAGACTGCGGAGACTTCTGTCAGAGTCGGCAGCAGAATCAAGCTTTACGCCGATGTTCAGAACGGCAGCCTTAGTTATTGGGAGATTGCAGAATATGAGTCTACCGGCGGAGCAACCGGAACGATTGAGCTTCCCACTAATCAGACTGTTTACTTTACAGCGGGCAATACTCCGGGTACTGTGAGAATTTACGCGCACGCAAAGGATAGCAGCGCGAAAGACGGTATCACCATTACAATCACCGAAGCCCGCACTCCTAAGATTGCGTGCAGTGTTGGTCGTATAGATAAAGGCGAGACCGCTACTTTCTACGTCACCAATGCAGAGCCGGGCGAGACGTTCACTTGGAGCTACACCACCTCTCCCTCTACCGCTCAGATAATCACCAAGGCGATCGACAGAGGAGATGGTTATGACCTCACCGGCGGCAAGGGCGAGGGCAGCGTCACCGTCACCGTAAAGGACAAGTACGGCGCGAGCAGCACGCTTACCGTTCCCGTGAATATCCTTGAATACGGCGACGCGAAGCTTTCTCCCACCAATGTCACTTGGTCGCGCGGTCAGGGCAATCTCACCTTTACGGTTGAGCCTGTACTCTTCAGCGCATATATTGACGGCGTGTGCTTCACCGGCAGCGGCAACAACAGCAAGTACAGCTACGTGTGGAGCAGCAAGAACCTCGTCATCAACTCCAGCTATCTTGCCACGCTCTCCGCGGGCGAGCACATCCTTAGGGTTGACACCGTGTACGGCCTCGGCGAAGGCATGAATCAGCCCGCCGGCACGGTCTACGCCACCATCACCATCAGCGGCACGGCTTCCGCCGCTTACGGCGATAACGCCCATGTCCGCGGCACGTCCAGCAACCTCTACTTCAACTCCAACGGCGCTATCAAGAACGTCTACATAAGCAACCAGCTCATCGATCCGGCGAACTACACCCTCTCCAACAACGGCAAGAGCATCACGCTCAAGGCGGGCTTCCTCAACCTGCTCAACTACGGCAGCTATACCATGAAGCTCGAAAACACCAACGGCGGCACGGAGACGGCGACCTTCCGCATCGTCACCGCCAACTACGCCCCAGCCACGGGCGATGAGAGCAACCTCGCCATCTGGGTTGCGGTGATGCTTATCTCCGGCGTCGGCGCTGTCGCCCTCATCCCCCGCAGAAAAAAGGAAATGTGATCCCCGCGCGGGGCGCATGACCGCAAAACGATGCTATAACGCCTCGGCTGACCGCCGGGGCGTTATCTGATAAACAGGAGAAGAGCATGGATATACTTTACCACGACAATGACATAGCCGTGTGCATCAAGCCGCCGCGCGTCCTCTCCACGGACGAGCCGCGCGGTATGCCCGCCCTCGTGCGCGAGGCGCTCGGCGGGGAGGCGTGCAACGTCCACCGTCTCGACGCGGTGGTCGGCGGGCTGATGGTGCTCGCGCGCGGCAGCGCCGCCGCAGGGGAGCTGAGCCGCCAGATACGCGGCGGGGAGCTTCACAAGGCGTACCTCGCCGTCGTCCACGGCGAGATCGACGCGCGCGGCACGATGCGCGATCTCCTCCTGCGCGACAAGGCGCGGCGCATGACCTTTGTCGCCGATACGCCCGTCAAGGGCGCGAAGGAGGCGGTGCTCGACTATGAGCGGCTCGGCACGGCGGACGGCATGAGCAAGGTTTACATAATACTGCACACCGGACGCACGCACCAGATCCGCTGTCAGTTCGCCTCGCGCTCATACCCGCTCGTCGGCGACAGGAAGTACGGCACGCTCACCGACGGCGAGTGCGGCATCGCCCTGTGGTCGCACGAGCTGGGCTTCACACACCCCGCGACGGGGGAGCGCCTGCGCTTTTCCGCCCCGCCGCCGCAGACCTACCCGTGGACGCTGTTCTGAAAATGCGTGATTATTAAAATTACGTGAATATGGTTATGCTCCTGTTGCAAAGAAGCTTTAGGTGTGGTATAATAAGCTTAAAATTTTTGAATCAATCTTTGCAATATCTGAACAGGAGCGTAAAATGACTGTATTGAAATACATCCTCACGGCGGCTTGCGCGTATCTTCTCGGCTCGGTCAGCGTGTCCATCCTGCTCTCGCGCGGCGTGATGAACGCGGACGTGCGCGCCCACGGCAGCGGCAACGCCGGAGCGACGAATATGGCGCGCGTGTTCGGGCTGCGCATGGGCGCGCTGACGCTCGCGGGCGATATGCTCAAGGCGGCGCTGGCGATGCTTTTGGGCTTCGCGCTGCTGGGCGAGAACGGGATGTGCCTTGCCGGGGCGCTGTGCCTTGTGGGGCACTGCTATCCCGCGCTGCATGAGTTTCGCGGGGGAAAGGGCGTGTCCGTGGGCGCGGCGGTGCTCCTCGCGGTGGACTGGCGCGTGCTGGCGGTCGCGGCGGCGTTCTTTGCGGCGGCGGCGTTTTTGAGCCGCAAGGCGTCGCTCGGCTCGCTGGCGGCGGCGCTCTCCGGCTTTGCCGCGGCGGCGTACTTCGCGCTGCCCCTGCCGCGGCTGCTGCTCACGGCGTTTGCGATGCTGCTGGTCGTTTTTCGCCACAGGGAGAATATCCTCCGCCTTCTCCGCGGCACGGAGCCGGACTTCACGCTCGGCGCGGCAAAGCGCGGACAGACGGACAAAAACCGCGGCTAGTACGCGGTTTTTACATATTTTTAACCATTCATCGCCGGTATGTCGTATAATATTGCATTATAGCAAATAGTATTATAACGCAGGGGGCAAGATATATGAATAAACGCGCGCTGATTGTTGAGGACGACGTCAATATTGCGGAGCTTCTGCGCCTGTATCTGGGCAAGGACGGCTTCGAGGTCATGATAGCGCCGGACGGCGGCAAGGCGAAGTCCGCCTTTGACCTTTTCCAGCCGGACGTTGTGCTGCTGGACATCATGCTGCCCGTGAAGGACGGCTGGCAGGTCTGCCGCGAGATACGCGAGAAATCCTCCACGCCCATCATCATGCTCACGGCGAAGGGGGAGACTGCCGACAAGGTCAACGGTCTTGAGATGGGCGCGGACGATTATGTCACAAAGCCCTTTGACGTGAAGGAGCTTATCGCCCGCGTGCACGCCGTCATGCGCCGCACGGACGCCGATGCGCCCGTCGAAAAGAAGCTGACCTTTGATAAGCTCGTGATAAACCTTGACTCCTATGAGCTTATCGTGGATGGCAAAAAGATAGACACCCCGCCCAAGGAGATGGAGCTTCTCTATCATCTCGCTTCCTCGCCCAACCGCGTTTTCACGCGCAATCAGCTTCTTGACGAGGTCTGGGGCTTTGACTATTTCGGCGATTCGCGCACGGTCGATGTGCACATCAAGCGCCTGAGAGAGAAGCTGGAGGGAGTGTCGGACAAGTGGAGTCTCAAGACGGTCTGGGGCGTGGGCTATAAATTTGAAGTGACCGAGTAAGGCGCGGGCATGAAGAGCATTTATCTTCGCAACTTCGTCGCCACCGCCGTGATGGTGTCGGTGTGCTTTCTCGTCGTGGCGCTCTCGTTCGTGGGCATCGGGCGCAACTATCTCATCAGCGAGTACCGCGAGGATATGGTCAACTCCGCGCGCGAGGTCTCGCGCACGGCGGCGGCGATCGCGCCGAGCGATTCCCTCAATAGCTGGGTGCTCAGCATGACGCTCAGCTCCGTGTCGAACTCCACGGGCAATCAGGTGTTCATCGCCGACCCCGACGGGGTTGTCGTCACCTGCTCCGACAGGAGACCCGTGTGCGAGCATATGGGCTATAAAATGCCGCCGGAAATTCTCCACCAGCTCGCCGCCAACGGCTCGATAAACCAGATAACCAACCTCGGCGGGCTGTATGACAGCAACCGCTACGTCGTCGCCCAGCCGATAATCGTCGGCAGCACGGGGGCGATACTCGGCTATGTGTTCGTCACGAACGTGATTGACAATATGCTCGGCGCGTGGTCAACGTTTCTGGGCGTGACGGCGGTGGTGACAGCGGCGGTGTTCATCGCGGCGCTCGCCATCTCGCTCGTCTACTCCAAGCGCATGGCGCGCCCGCTGGATGAAATGGCGGCGGCGTCGCGCAAGTTCGCGCGGGGGGATTTCTCCGTGCGCGTCAGGCAGGAGGACGACACCGCCGACGAGATGGGCTCGCTCATCGAGTCGTTCAACAAAATGGCGGACTCGCTGGAGAAGGCCGAGGCGCGGCGCAGTGAGTTCATCGCCAACATCTCGCACGAGCTGCGCACCCCGATGACCACAATCTCCGGCTTTGCCGACGGCATACTCGACGGCACCATCCCCAAGGAGGACCAGGAAAAATACCTCATCTCCATACGCGACGAGACGCGGCGGCTGTCGCGCCTTGTGCGGGATATGCTGGACGTGTCGCAGATGAAGACGCGCGCCGCCGACCCCGCCAAGCGCAGCGTGTTCGACCTGACGGAGCTTGTGCTGCAAACGCTTTTGAGCTTTGAGTCGCGCGCGACGAAGAAGAGGCTGGACGTTGACCCGCAGCTTCCTGACAATCACATCATGGTGCGCGCGGATAAGGACGCGATAACGCAGGTCATCTATAACTTGCTCGACAACGCCGTGAAATTCGCGCGCGAGGGCACGTGCATCACCGTGCGCCTTTATAAGGACAACGGCAAGGCGTATGTCTCCATCAAGGACGAGGGCGAGACTATCCCGCCGGACGATCTGCCCTTCATCTTCGACCGCTTCCACAAGTCCGACCGCTCGCGCAGTCTGGACACGACCGGCGTGGGTCTGGGGCTGTATCTCGTCAAGAGCATCATCAACAGCCATGACGAGGACATCGCCGTGCGCAGTGAGGACGGCGTGACGGAGTTCGTGTTCACCCTCGCGCTGGCGTAGACACACCTTTTCAGGATTCGAGGTTTCTGTATGAGCAATAATGATTGGTATGACAACTCCGGCTGGTATGAGCCGCTGCACCCGAAGGCGGAGCGCGCCGCAGGGTCTGCGGAAGGAGCGAAGAGAAAGCCGGATCGGACGGCGGCGCGCGCCGTGGGCGCGGCGGTGCTCGTGCTGCTTCTCATCGTGGGCACGTCGCTGCTCTTTGCCCGGCGCGGCGATCAGCAGCGCTCTTTCAGCTTCTATTGGAGCAGCGACGGCGACAACACGCCGTGGAGCGCCGACGGCAGAGACGGCACAAACAAAATGCCCGACAGCAAGGAGGACTTTTTCGACAAGTTCTACACCGCGACCGACACGGACGCCGCCAAGATAGACATTCCCACCGTCAAGCTGGAGGAGGATTTTTCCATCAACTTGGAGGAGCCGGGCACGCAGGAGCTGACGCTCAACGAGCTTTATGACGCCTGCGCCCCGTCCATCGTCGCCATCTACGGCTATGTGGACGGGCAGACGGGGTACTACTGGGGCTCGGGCGTGGTGCTGAGCGAGGACGGGCTCATCCTCACCAATACGCACGTTGTCAACAACTGTGACCGCGCGACGGTGAAGCTCGCGGACAACAGCGAGCATGAGGCGCGGCTCGTCGGCGCGGACACGATAAGCGACGTTGCCATTCTGAAAATTGAAGCCGACGGCTTGACCGCGGCGCACTTCGGCGAGAGCGGCAATCTCAAGGTCGGCGACGCCGTCGCCGCCATCGGCAACCCCCTCGGCGAGACGTTCCGCATGACCATGACAAACGGCATCATCTCCGCCATTGACCGAGGGCTCAGCTACAAGGGGCACGAAATGACCGTGCTGCAGACGAACACCGCCATAAACGAGGGCAACTCCGGCGGCGCGCTGTTCAATATGTACGGGCAGGTCATAGGCATCACCAACCTGAAAATGATGTCCGCCTACTCCAGCATCGAGGGGATAGGCTTTGCCATCCCCAGCGCCACGATCAGCAGCGTGGTGGACTCGCTCATCAGATACGGCGAGGTCAAGGGTCGCCCGAGCATCGGCATAACCGTCGGCGCGATACCGGAGATCGCGCGCGAGGAGTACGGGCTGCCGGAGGGGCTGTACGTCTCCGCCGTGGCTGAAAACTCCGACGCGGCGCGGCAGGGTATGCGCGTCGGCGACGTTATCACCGAGGTCAACTATCAGCACGTCACCACCACCGACGAGGTGAACGCCATCAAGAACACGCTTGAGGTCGGCGATCTGATGATCTTCACCGTCTGGCGCGACGGCGAGACCTTGGAGTTTGAGGTCATGCTCATGGACACGAACACGCTCTATAAATAAGCGCATTATCGCAATGCTCTCAACCGTCTCCGGCGCGTCCGCGCCGGAGACGGTTTTGCAATATGAACGAATGATGAACGGCTGGCGGAGCGGAAATGTTGCATTTTGACAAAATATATCATAATCCTTGCAAAGCCTTAACATCTGTGCTATATTGTGTCCACAACATAATACTTCCGCAGAAGCCGGCAGGATCTATCGAGACTGCTGGCGGAGGAAACTCTGGAGAATCCCTCTTTTGGGTGCCGAAGGTGCAAGATCGTTTCGATCGAATCTCTCAGGCTAAAGGACAGAGCGAGTGTATGGCATATTTGTGTGCCTTTGCTCTTTATCCGGAGTTGCTGTTTTGTCGGCAGCTTTATTTTTTTACTAGGGAGGAACACAAATGTCATTGCTCAGCATCGTGCAGAAGATCAATATGTATCTCTCGGATTATATTCTCATAATCCTTCTCGTCGGCACGGGTCTTTTCTTCTCGATAAGGACCAGATTCGTTCAGGTGCGCTGCTTCAGGGAGGGCTGGCGGCGCACGTTCGGCAACTTCTCGCTCCACGGCGGCAGGCAGGAGAGCGGCATAAGCTCGTTTCAGGCGCTTGCCACCGCCATCGCCGCGCAGGTCGGCACGGGCAACATCATCGGCGCGTCCGGCGCGATCCTCATCGGCGGACCCGGCGCTATCTTCTGGATGTGGCTGATAGCGTTCTTCGGCATGGCGACCATATACTCCGAGGCGGTGCTCGCGCAGGAGACGCGCGAGGTCAGACCCGACGGAACGATCCACGGCGGACCGGTGTATTACATCAAGCGCGCCTTCCCCAACGGCTTCGGCAAGTTCCTTGCGGGCTTCTTCGCCGTCGCCATCATCCTTGCCCTCGGCTTTATGGGCTGCATGGTGCAGTCCAACTCCATCGGCGAAACCTGCTCCAACGCGCTCGGCGTTCCCGCGTGGACGGTCGGCGCTGCCGTCACCGTCATTGCCGCGGTCATCTTCCTCGGCGGCATACAGCGCATCGCCTCCGTCACGGAGAAGATGGTGCCCGTAATGGCGGTGCTGTACATCGTCGGCGGGTTCGTCATTCTCGCCGCGCGCATCAGATACGTGCCGGAGACCATCGGCATGATCTTCAAGTACGCTTTCGTTCCCAACGCCATCATCGGCGGAAGTCTCGGCTATGCCCTAAAGACCGCGATAAGCCAGGGCGTGAAGCGCGGACTCTTCTCCAACGAGGCGGGCATGGGCTCTACGCCGCACGCCCACGCCATGGCGAACGTCAAAAAGCCGCACGATCAGGGCGTCGTCGCCATGATAGGGCTCTTCTTCGACACCTTTGTCGTCCTCACCATGACCGCCCTCGTCGTTATCTCCACGCTCTACGCCGGAAACGGACCGCTCGCCTCCGGCGCGGCGGAGGGCATAAGCAAGACCAATATGGCGCAGCTCGCGTTCTCATCCATCCTCGGCGACACGCTGGGACCCGTCTTCGTTGCCGTCTGTCTCTTCTTCTTCGCGTTTTCCACGGTGCTTAGCTGGAACTTCTTCGGCAAGGTCAATGTCGAGTATCTCTTCGGCAGGAAGGCAGTCCCCGTGTACTCCGTGCTCGCCCTCGGCTTCATCTTCCTCGGCTCATGTCTCTCCAACGACCTCGTGTGGGAGCTGACGGATATGTTCAACCAGCTCATGGTCATTCCCAACGTCATTGCGCTCATCGCGCTGTCGTCTCTCGTCGTCGCGGCAAGCAGAAGCGCCGGCAGTGAGGAGCGGCTGGACACAAAATAAGGATCAAAAGCGCCAATATGCAGCCGTATGCCCGCGGGCATACGGCTGTTTTTACAGAATGTACATAATTGTTTACGGTATGGCGCTTGACGCGGCGGAGCAAAAGGCGTATAACAGTCGTCGTCGGAGAGACGATATATACAAAAGAAGGCATATGAATGAAGAAAAAAGACCATTTGCAGATAGGGCGGCTGCTGCTCGACCAGAAGGGCGTCGAGCTCGGCGGCGCGCGGCGGCTGATGTTCCTCTTCGGCTGCGTCGAGCCGGACATCAACCCGCTGACATATACGCGCGGGCTGTTCCGCCATGAATTTATGCACGGACACCATGCCGACAACTCCCTGCGCCACCGGCACAAGCTCATGCGAAGGCTCGCGAAAAGCGGGGTACATTCGCCGTGGCAGTGGTTTTCGTTCGGCACGCTCATCCACTACTCCGTTGACAGCTTCACCTTTGCCCACAACAGGATGTTCCCCGGCACGATGGCGGATCATCTTCGCTATGAAAACCAGCTTCACGCCGCGTTCCGCGACTATGCCTGCGGCACGGAGGGGCATCGCAGAGCGCCCATAAAGGGCATACGCAGTCTTGACGAGCTGCATGACAGCTATATCCACGGCAAGGGCGCGGCGGCGCGCGACTGCCGGTTCATCATGGGCTCGGTCAAGTGGCTGTGGCGCGTCATGCCCAAGGCGGCGCATTGAAAAAGAGGCTCGTTCGAGCCTCTTTTTCATATATCCATTATCTCCACCCCGACGCCGGAGCGCTCGGCGTAGAGTATGGTGCGCATAGTGCCGCCGGGGCGCCCGTTGTAGCAGCACAGCAGCATGGACGAGTGATCGACCATGTATTCGTTGCGCCGCATCATGCACTCCGGACTGTAGCCTATTTGCAGCACCGTCACCTTGCTGCAGGCGTCCAGCAGGGCGTTGTAGCGCTCGCGCTGTGCGCGGCTCCAGCGGTCGGGCTGAGTGCCGCAGGGGATGGCAGCCTCCAGCGTGACGTCCTCATGCACCTCGCGCAGCGCCGTCACTGCCTCGGCAAAGTACATATCGCAGCCCAGCGCCATGCCGCATATGAAGTGCCTGTACCCCTCGGCGTACAGCGCCTCCAGACGCGCGGCAAGCTTGCCCTTGAGCGCGAGACAGCGCTCGTCCGTCTCATTGCCGCCCCACGGCAGCTTTGCGGGTCTGTGCCCTGAAAAGCAGCAGGTTTGTTCGCGTTGCGTCATCGTTCCCCTCCGAATATTACCTGCGTCTAGTATATGATATAGAAAGGGTCTTGTCAAAGGGAAGTTGCTGTGTTATACTTTACTCATCTTCAGGGCAGGGTGAGCGCTCCGGCGCAATTCCCGATCGGCGGTAAAGTCCGCAAGCCGCAGCCGCGGCATGATTCGGTGCGATTCCGAGACCGACAGTACAGTCTGGATGGTAGAAGATGCGAATAACACCTTTTTCGTATATCTGTCAACGCCCGGAGATACATTATCTTCGGGCGCTTTTTCCTTGCGCCCGAGTAAGGAGCTGTACCTTATGGAAAACCTGCAATTCATCCTCGTCTGCATCGCCGTGTTCGCGGCGATCCTCGCTGTGGCTGTGCTCGCCGAAAAGCGCCTCAGCCGCGACCGCAAGCCCTTCTCCAGCACGCATTACATCACCTATACCGCCATTTTCGCCTGCATGGCTGGCGTGCTCATGCTCTTTGAGCTGCCGCTCTTCTTCGCGCCGGGCTTCTATAAGCTCGACATAAGCGAGATGCCGGTGCTCATCTGCACGTTCTACCTCGGTCCTGTCGCGGGCGTGATGACGGAGCTTGTCAAGGTCATGGTCAAGCTCCTTTTGAAGGGCACGACGACCGCGTTCGTCGGCGAATTTGCCAACTTTGTCGTCGGCTGCTCGTTCGTCCTGCCCGCCAGCATCATCTACCACGCCAAGCCCGGCAAGAAAACCGCGCTTATCGGCATGGAGGTCGGCACGCTCGTGCTCACCGTTTTCGGCAGCCTTTTCAACGGCGTATACCTCATCCCGAAGTTTGCCGCGCTTTACGGTATGCCCCTTGACGCAATCGTCGGCATGGGCACGGCGGTCAACGCAAGGATAACGAGCGTTGCGACCCTCGTTGTGTTCGCGGTCGTGCCGTTCAACCTTGTGAAGGGCGTTGTCGTCTCTGCGCTGACGTTTTTGCTCTACAAGCGCATCTCGCCCATCCTCCACAAGAACGACGCCAGGCGCGCCGCCCGCCTTGAAAGGAAGAAGAGCGCCGCGCAGGACGCGGAAAAGGAAGCGTGAGCGGCCGCTAAAGCGCTTTCAGCACGCGCCTGAGGCGCGTCAAGCTCAACAGGAAATTCAAAAGCTCTGTGAAATATATGATGCCGATGTACGCCGCCAGCGCATATCGCGGCAGCAGCCACCACACGAGCAGCAGCCCCGTCAGCGCGTCGAGGATGTTTATCCCCATGCTCCACACCTGCTGCCCCAGCCCCTTGAGACAGCCGTCGATCGTCATATCCGTGTACATCACGGGCACGAGCGGCGCGAGAAGCCGGATGTAATGTCCGGCGTCTCGGCTTTTATACACGGCAAAGCCCAGCATATCCGAGAAAAACCACATGAAAAGCCCCACTGCGGCGGAAAACTCGGCGCTCAAGAGCAGCAGCCTCCACGACGCGGCGTGGATGTCCGCACGGCTGCCCTGAACCTGCGCCTCCGTCAGCTCCGGCACGATAAGCTCCGCTGCGGCGGACATGATGCACGACGGAAAGAAGATTATCGGCAGCACCATGCCCTGTATCGTCCCGTAGCCCGCGAGCGCGCCGTCGGCGGTGTATCCGGCGGCTCTCAGCCCGCGCGGCACGAGCAGGTTTTGCAGCGTCGTCAGCGCGCTTCGCGCATAGGCGGACACGGCGAGCGGCAGCGCTATTTTCAGCATCCGCGCGGTGAGCCGCCGCCCGCCGCCGCGCTCGGCGTAATGCCGCCGCCGATCGGCGGCATACACCGCCAGCATCAGCGCCAGCGACAAAACGTCCGCAGCGACCCGCCCGAGCGTCACCGCCGCACAGCTCAGCTCTATGTCCTCCGTCGGCACGCGCGCAAGGCACAGCGCCACCAGCGCGATGCCGACGAGCTGCTCCGCCAGATGCACGGCGCTCGGCTTCCACACGCGCCCGCACGCCGTGAAGTACCCCGAAACCGCCGCGCACAGCGCCGCGCACGGCATACTTGCGGCGCTCAGCTGCAGTGAGCGCACCGTGCGCGCATCGCCTATCCACAGAAAGCCGATGGGCTCCGCCAGCGTCCACAGCGTCAGCCCCGCCGCCAGACCGAAAAAGAGCGCATAGCCAAGACAGCGGCGCATCGCCGCGCCTACGCCCGCGCAGTTGAGCGCGCCGAGCTCCTCGGAGACGAGCCGCGTGGACGCAAAGCGAATGCCGGACAGCGCGAGCGTCATCGCCAGCCCCGTCACCGACAGCACAAGCTGGTAAAGCCCTATGCCTGCCGAGCCTATACGCCCCACGAGCCACACCTGAAACGCGATGCCGATGCAGCTCATCAGCAGCGACACGCCGGTGAGCAGGAAGGTGTTGTATATCAGCCTCTTTTTTTGGATCATGCGCACACCCCCGAATACTACAAGTCTATGCGCGCTTAGGGCGCGACTTGTCCGAAGGACTGTGCGAAAACGGCGCGGAGTTCTCCGCGCCGTGTAAGCCTCGTGGGTATATTCAGTTGAAGCTGTCGGCGCTCGCCGAGAATAGCCGATCTATCCGCCGCCGGAGCGGCGCGTGCTCCGGCTTTTGAAGCTGCGCATCGCTTGCGAGCAGCGCCGCAGCGTCCTGCTGCGCCGTCTGCATCACGTTCACGTCCGCGCCGAGATCGGCGACGTGCATCTCCGGCAGACCGTGCTGCCGCGAGCCGAAGAAATCCCCCGGTCCGCGCAGGCGGAGATCCTCCTCGGATATTTTGAAGCCGTCGTTCGTCTGCGTCATTATTTTCAGCCGCGCCTTGACCTCGTCTCCGTCCGCGTCGGACACCATCACGCAGTAGCTCTTGTGCTTCCCGCGCCCCACGCGCCCGCGAAGCTGGTGGAGCTGGCTCAAGCCGAAGCGCTCCGCGTTCTCGATTGTCATAAGCGCCGCGTTCGGCACGTCCACGCCGACCTCTATCACCGTCGTGGCGACGAGGATATCCGTCTCGCCCGCGGCGAACGCCGCCATCGCCGCGTCCTTGTCCTTCGCGCGCATCCGCCCGTGCACGCACCCGACGCGAAGCTCCGGAAACGTCTGCGCGAGCGTGCGCGCGTGCTCCTCCGCCGATTTGAGCGGCACGGGCAGCTCGTCGTTGTCGTCCACCATCGGGCACACGACAAACACCTGCCGCCCCTCGCCAGTGAGCCTGCGGATAAATGCGTTCAGCCGCGCGCGATAGCTCTCGTCCACGGCGAAGGTGCTCACCCTCTGCCGCCCGGGCGGCAGCTCGTCTATCACCGACACGTCAAGATCGCCGTATATCATCAGCGCGAGCGTGCGCGGTATCGGCGTTGCGGACATGACGAGCACGTGCGGACGCGCACCCTTGGAGATGAGCGCCGAGCGCTGATTCACGCCGAAGCGGTGCTGCTCGTCCGTCACGACGAGCGCAAGGCGCGTGTACTCCACATCCGCGCTGAAAAGCGCGTGCGTGCCGACGATAACGTCCGCCTCGCCCATGGCGAGCGCCGCCTTGACCTCGCGCTTGTCCTTTGCGCTCATCGCGCCCGTCAGCTTCAAAACGCGCAGACCGAGCGGCATGAGCAGCTCGGATAAGTTTACATAATGCTGCTCCGCCAATATCTCCGTAGGCGCCATGAACGCGCTCATCCAGCCGCTTTTCCATGTCTGCCACATGAGCGCCGCGGCGACAAGAGTCTTGCCGCTGCCGACGTCGCCCTGCAAAAGCCTGTTCATCACGCCGCCCGAGCGCATATCCGCCGCCGCCTCGCTCACGGCGCGGCGCTGTGCGCCGGTGGGGGAGTAGGGGAGCGCGGAGAAGAATTCCTCCATGTCCGCGCCGTTTATCACAACGCCGCCCTCGCGCACGCGCTCCGTGCGCATCATGCCCAGCGCACACGCCAGCACGAACAGCTCCTCATATATCAGCCGCCGCCGTGCCACGTCAAGCGCGCGAAAATCGGCGGGGAAGTGAATGTTCTCATAGGCGTAGCGCGACGCGGCGAGCCTGCGGCGCGCGCGTATCTCCTCCGGCAGCACGTCCTCCACGTGCTCGGTGCAGGCATCCAGCCCCTGCCGCACGCTTTGCAGCATCACGCGCTGACTCAGTCCGGCGCACACGCGGTACACCGGCACGATACGTCCGGTCACGCCGCCGTCCGCGCCCTCCCTCTCGTGCACAGGGTTTGCCATCGTGCGCCGCCCGCCGCGCTGCTCCACCTTGCCGTAGAACACATAAGTCTCGCCGCGGGAGATCTGATCTTTTACATAATTCTGATTAAAAAATGTTATGTCAACCGAACCGCTGTCATCCACGGCGCGGAATTTTACAAGCTCCATCCCGCGGCGCACACGAACGAGCCGCGGCGCGTCCGCAACGGTGGCGAGGATGCACACAGGCTCGTCCGAGACGGTGTCCGCGATGCGGCGTATGGCGCTCCGATCCTCGTAGCGGCGGGGGAAATACGAGATGAGGTCATAGAGAGAAAAGACGCCAAGCCTATTGAGAGCCTGCGCCTTTTTCTCGCCTATACCCTTTATGTACCGTACATCGGTCGTCAGATCAGCCATCATTCAACAAATTTCAGCCCGTAGTTTTCGTTTGTGAGCGTGAACTCCTCAATAAGACCCTTCGTGCAGATTATCTTGCTCTCCTTCGTCACGAGTATCATTTCAAACCCGCCGTAGGTGCGCCAGTAGTTTATCGCCCTCGACTCGCCCAGCACGTACATTGCCGTGGAAAGGCAGTCAGCCAGTGTTCCGTCCGGACAGATGATGGTGACGGATTGCAGCGTGTTTGTCACGGGATAGCCGGAGGCGGGGTTTATGATGTGCTGATACGTTGTGCCGCGCGAATCGGTGAAATAGCGCTGATACCCGCCGCTCGTGACGACGGCGGTCTCGCCCACGCTCACAACGCCGAGATAGCTTGCCGTGTTCGCGGGGTCCTGCACCGCGACGCGCCACTCCGACCCGTCGGGGCGTAGCCCGAGCGTCTGCACATTGCCGCCGAGGGAGATTATCCCGCTTGTAACGCCCGCCTGACGCATCGCCTCGACGGCGTTATCCGCCGCGCAGCCCTTGGCGACCGAGGCAAAGCTCATCTCGCCGTAGGACGGGATGGTGACGGAGTATGAGCCGGAGGCGGGGAAGCTGGAGAGGACGAGCTTGTCAAAGCAGAGGCGCGAAAGATCCTCCGCAATCTCCTCCCCCGTGGGAACGTAATATTTCCCGTCGATAAAGCCCCAGCGCTTCACAAGCGGGTACAGCGTCAGATCCAGCGCGCCCTCGCTCTGCTTGTACACGGTGTACGCCGTGCTTATCATCTTTGCGATCTGACCGGAGACGACGGTGCTCGCGCCCTGCGCGTGGTTGATGGCGTATACCGTGCTCGTGCTCAGCTCCGGGTCAAGGGCGTTGTCCATGGAGAGGATGATGCTCTCTGCGGCTCTGAGACCGGCGTTCGCGTTCTTGCCGTAAGCCGTCAGCGTCATGACCGTGTCCATCGCGTATACCTCGCGCTGGCTCTCGCGCGTCTCGCCGCACCCCGTCAGGGGCACGAGCATCGCCGCGCACAGCGCGATGCATATCAGCTTATAAAAGATTCTTGTGTGCTTCATAAAACTCGTTGTAATCCTTCAGCATATATTTCAGAAGCTTCGGCGTGTCGAGCTGATACGGGCAGCGCACGCTGCACTTGCCGCACTCGATACACTCGTTGATCCTGTTCATCTTTTCGCGCCATTCATCGGTCATGTACTGCTGCCACGGCGAGCGGCGCAGCAGCATATTCATGCGCGCGCACTGGCGGATGTCGATCCCGACGGTGCAGGGCATACAGTACCCGCAGCTTCGGCAGAAGCTGCCCGACAGCTCGCGCCGGTCTGCGTCTATCGCTGCGCGCAGAGCGTCGTCCATCCCGGGATCCTCCTCCGCCAGCGCTATCCAGTCGTCCAGCTCCTCCATGCTCTGTATGCCCCAGATGGGCACGACGTTGGGGTATTCGTTCATAAAGGCGTGGCAGGCGCGCGTGTTCGTGCCCAAAAGTCCGCCCGCAAGCCCCTTCATGGCGATATAGCCCATGTCCGTCTTCTCGCAGCGCTCCGCCAGCGCGAGATCGCGCTTGGAGGATATGTAGCTGAACGGGAATTGCAGCGTCTCGAACATACCGCAGGCGATGCTCTGCTCCGCCACGTCTATCCGGTGGGAGGTTATGCCGATGTGCCCTATCCAGCCGCGGCGCTTTGCCTCCAGTGCGCCCGCCATAGGGCTGTCGGGGTCGTTCGGGTCGGGGATGCGCGCGGCCTGATGGAGCTGAAAAAGGTCGATGTGATCGGTCCTCATCATGCGCAGACTGTTCTCGATGTGGGCGAGAACGCCGGCCTTGTCCTGCGCGGCGCTCTTTGTGGAGAGAACGATCTTGCCGCGCACGTCCGAGAGGGCGAGCCCTATCTTCTCCTCGCTGTCGGTGTAGGCGTTCGCGGTGTCAAAAAACGTGATGCCGCGCTCATATGCCGCGCGCAGCAGCCTCACGGCGTCGTCTCTGCCGCAGCGCTGCACGGGCAGGCAGCCCATGGCGGGCTTGGAAACGATTAGTCCGGTCTTGCCAAGTCTGACATATTTCACGGTCATACCCTCCGGTTTTCATTATTAAATCATTGCATTATAGCACAAATCGTCGTTTTTGTAAATACATTATGCGCCGCGCCCGTCCATCGCGCGGCTGAGCTTGCGCTTTATCCGCTGCAAGGCGGAGTCCACGGACTTCACGGGCTTGCGGCAGCGCGCGGCTATCTCCTCATAGCTCGCCCCGTCCAGATACCCCGCCAGCACCCGCTTTTCAAGCGGGGAGAGCAGCGAGCGGGCGAGCATATATAGGTCGTTTTTGTTCTCCTGCTCTATCACGAGCTCCTCAGGCGTGCGGGCGTACTCCTCGGCGAGCGCACCCAGCGCCTCGCCGTCCTTGCCGTAAAGCTCCTCCAGCGACAGGCGGTAGTTCAGCGGCATATGCTTGAAGCGCGACGCCGCCTTTATTGCCGAGAGTATGCGGCGGCGTATGCAGACCTCGGCGTAGGACTTGAAGCTCGCCTCGCTGTCGGGGCGGTAGCTCTGCATGGAGCTGACAAGCCCGATCATGCCCTCCTGTATGAGATCCTCGCTGTCGCCGCCGACAAGAAAGTACGGGCGGGTGCAGCGCTTTATCAGCGGGCGGTAGCGCACGGCAAGCTCGCTGCCCGCCTCGCCGTTGCCGCCGTGGAACAGCTCCAGCAGCTCATCGTCGCGCATTTTCGTGTAGTCAGGCGTCATGCGCCGCCTCCTTTCGCATCGGATCGCGCGCTGTTACCGCGCCACGGGGTATTCGCAGCAGAGCAGGCGGTAGGGCGCTTCGTCCTCCTCTATCGTGGGGAAGCGCCCCACGGGCGGATTGAAGCGGTTGTCGGCGTTGTCGTCGTTGCACTGGCTCACCTCGCCCAGCAGCACCGCGCCCGAGCATGCCTCGACCTCGAAATCATGGTACATATAGGGGTAGATCGTGATGCTCTCGCCCGGGGTCAGGCGCACCTGCGCTCCCGCCGGAACGCTCATCGCCCGCCCGTCAACATGGATCTCCACGTCCGTCAGCTTATCTATCTGCTCGTCGGGGAGGGAGTTATACACGCGGATGAGCACGTTTCCGCCGCCGCGGTTGATGATGTCCTCCATTTTCGACCAGTGGAAGTGCATGGGGGAGTACTGCCCCTCGCGCAGGTACAGCAGCTTCTCCGCGTAGGTTTTCGTGTACCTCTCGCGCATTTTGAGGTTGCCGTTTCTCAGCGTTATCAGCGAGAAGCCGACCCTGTCAAAGTCGCCCAGACCGTAGTCCGTGATGTCCCAGCCGAGCATATTGTCGCGTATCTCGTCGTACTCGTGCCCTTTTTCCGCCCACTCCTCCGGCGTGAAGCTGCAGAACGGCGGCAGATTGAACCCGTGCTGCATTGCCGCCTGCTCCAGCTCGCGCAGGGCGGCGTTTATCTCGCTGCGTTTCATGCGGTTGTCCCTCCGGTCATGATGGTCATTTGAGCCTATTATCTAATGGTAATGGTACGCTCTCTCGCGCATATTGTCAAGTAACTCGGCGTTAATTATTATTGTGTCCGCCTCAGCTCAGCACCTTTCCCAGCACCCTCAGCGGCAGCTCCGGCGAGATGACGATGTCCTTGTAGTCGGGATTGAGCGAGCGGAGCATCAGCGTGTCCTTTCCGGCGGCAAGCTCCTTGAGGTAGGCGCAGCCGTCGTAGAGGAATATGCCGATCTCGCCGGTCATGAGACTGCGCTGTTGGCGCACCCATATGACCTCGCCGTCGTGATAGCGCGGCTCCATGCTGTCGCCCGCGACGCGCACGCCGAAGTTCGCCCCCTCCGGCACCTCCGCGCCGACCTCCACCATCTCGTAATTCTCCCCGTCGAGAAACTGCCCCGTTCCCGCGGAGACTGCCAGCGAGTAAAGCGGCAGGGAGCGCACAGCGTCATCGCCGCCGCGCTTTGCGCGCGGCAGCGGGCTGTACCGCCCGCTGTCTATCAAAAGGGAGCGGTATTCCGCGAGCTTTGTGCGCCCAGCGGCGTCAAGTCCTGCGTATGCGCCGTATTTGCCGTTTGTAAATTCGCCCAGCACGTCGTCTATCCCCAGCGCGGCGCAGAGTATGATGAACTGCCGCGCGTTGGGCAGCGTCGCGCCGTTTTCCCACTTGCATACCGCCTGATTCGTCACGTCAACGCCCAGCATCGTCAGCCGCGCGGCAAGCCCGGATTGGCTCAATCCGGCGGCGTGCCGCGCCTTGCTTATCGTCCTTCCTATATCCATGCTCATATATCCTCCCTCTCGATGTTTTTCAGATCGTCCAGCGGGATGCGCACTTCACCCAGAATGAGGCGGCGCACGGTCATGTCTATTTTTGTCACTGTGCCGCTCGTGTGGACGTACCGCCCGCCGTGGTAGTATTCCGCCGTCACGCAGTCGCCCGGCTCTAGGCTTTGCAGCTTCGCGTTCAGATCCTGCTGTGCGTCCTCGCCGAGATATACCCGCCCCTCGCGCGGCTGCTCCTGCGCCAGAAGCGCCTTGTCCAGCCCCTTCAGCGGGGAAAATGCCATGAACTGCTTGGCGCGTTCTGCGTTCGTCATCATGCCCTGTGCCCTCCTATCTGCGCGTTGCGCTCAAGAGTCTTTGCGCCCTCAAGCAGGTTGAAGCCCTTGAATATCCCGTTCTTGCCGTACTTTGCCTTGATGTCTATCACCGCGCGCTGAAGCCGCCTCTCGCGCTCCTGCGCCTCCGTCGCGGAGAACATATCGTATTGCAGATGCTCCTGGCGCGTCAGCTTCCCGAAGCAGATGTTCAGCCGGAACACGTCCGCGCACCGCACGGCGACGCGGTCATACAGCTCCCCCGTGTATTCCATCAGCTTTTTTGTCGAGCTTGTCGGCTTTTCCAGCGTCATGCTGCCGCGCGCGGGCGGCACGTTGGCGGAGAACGAGTACCCCAGCGACAGCGTGACCGATCCCGCCGCCACGCCCAGCTTCACAAGCTCCAGACTCAGCACCTCCGCCATCTCCAGCATCAGCAGCCGTGCGCCCGCAGCATCGTACCCGCAGTGCAGCACCTGCCCCGTGGAGAGAGAGCTGCTGTGCGGAGAGTAGCTTTTAATGTCGGCTATGCCGACGCTCTCGCGCCCCCATGCATGGTCGATGAGAAGCTGTGCGTCCACGCCGAAGGTTTTGTACAATATCGCCTCGTCCGTCTGCGTGATCTCGCGCATCGTGCGTATGCCGAGACGCGCCAGCCGCCCGACCGTGCCGACGTTGATGTGCCAGAAGTCCGTCAGGGGCGTGTGATCCCACAGCGTCTCGCGGTAGCTATCCTCCGTCAGTACGCCAATAAACTCCGGCGAGTGCTTGGAGATGATGTCCAGCGCGAGCTTTGCCAGATACAGGTTTGGTCCTATGCCGCAGGTCGCGGTCAGCCCCGTCTCTGCGTACACGTCGCGCATCACGGCGCGCGCGAACTCCGTCGGGGTCATGCCGCGCGCGCCCATGTACGCTGTTGCGTCCATGAATATCTCGTCGATGGAGTATATATGTATGTCCTCCTTGGCGGCATAGCGCAGATATACGCCGTACACCCGCGCGGAGTAATCGATGTAAAGCTGCATACGCGGCGGCGCCGTGATGTACTCCACCCCTCGCGGTATCTCGTACACGCGCCCGCGGCTCTTCGCACCCTGTGCCTTTATCGCGGGCGTCGCCGCGAGGCATATCGTCCTCTCGCCGCGCGACGGGTCGGCGACGATGAGGTTTGCGGTGAACGGGTCAAGCCCGCGCTCCACACACTCCACCGACGCGAAGAACGATTTCAGATCGAAGCACATATATGTCTTTTTCCCGCCGCTGCCTGCCGCCATCATGAGCATCTCCTTGCCGGATAGATAATTGTATTATAATATCTCAATAAGATAAAATCAAGAGGCAAAATATCTTAAACGGCGAACGCTCGGCGGCATAAAATTTTGACAAGAATATTGTCACGGAATTGACAATACGGGGGATATATGTTAGCATACAGCATATAAAATCCGCACGGAAGAACAGAAGGAGAGGTCACTATGAATATTCAGCAGCTCAGATGCGCCATCGAGGTATGGCGCTGCGGATCTATCAGCCGCGCGGCGGAGCGGCTGTACATGAACCAGCCGAATCTCAGCCGCGTCATAAAAGCGCTGGAGGAGGAGTTCAACATCACGCTCTTCTCCCGCACCGCCTCCGGCGTGGAGGTGACAAACGAGGGCACGGCGTTCCTCACCGAGGCGGAGCGCCTTGTAGGGCGCAATGACGAGTTCGAGCAGGCGTTTAAAAACGGCTGCAGCGAGCGCCTTGTCTTCCGCATTGCGGTGCCGCGCGCGAGCTATCTGGCGTATGCGTTCTCCCTCGCGCTCGCGCGCCACGGCGGGGAAGCGCTGAACGTCACGTATAAGGAAACGAACAATCAGGACATTATCAACTGCGTCTCCGCGCTGGGGTACGATCTCGGCGTGATACGCCTGCCTGTCGAGTTCGCGGCAAGCTATAAAAAGCAGCTTGCGGAAAAGCAGCTCAAGGCGCAGGAGATACTCACGTTCCGCTTTGTCGCGGTCATGAGCCGCGGTCACGCGCTCGCCGCACACGAGAGCGTCAGCATGGCGGAGCTGGCGGAGCATACCGCCCTCGTCCACGGGGATAATTATTCCGTAAATTTCTCCGACAAGTGGACGAATCAGCTCTATAAGACCGGGGTATATCAAAAATCCATCACGCTTTTTGAGCGCGGCAGCCAGTTTGACTTTCTGCGCAACGTGCCGGACACGTTCATGCTCGTCTCGCCCCTGCCGCCGGACATTCTTGCGGTGAACGACCTTGTCCAGATCCCGCTGAGCGAGAACGAGACAGGGCTTTTTGAGGATGTGCTGATAACCCGCCGCTTCCGCCATGCCACGGCGTTCGAGCAGGATTTCATGAACAGCCTGCTTGATGTGGAGCACGACATAATGCGCCTGCCGTCGCTGTGAGCGCCGGTATATAAAATTTACATACCACGTTACATAATATGTATTTCCCAAGCAGGGATAACCAAGCTATTATACTCCCAAGGGAAATGTATAGATGCGGCAGGAGGAAGTGTTATGTACAAATTTGATACCAAAGTCCAACACCTGAAATACAAGGTCCTGCGCACCGTCGCAAAGCACGCATGGGACGGGGATTTTTACACCGCGTTTCTGGACATCCCCAAGGAGATAATCCCCGGCAAGACGCCGAGTATGCGCTGCTGCGTATACAAGGAGCGCGCCATACTGGCGGAGCGCGTGAAGCTCGCCGCCGGCGGAGATAAGAACAACCCCAACGTCATAGAAGCCATCGACATTGCCTGCGACGACTGCCCGACCGGCGGCTACACCGTCACGGACGTGTGCCGCGGCTGCCTTGCCCACCGCTGCGAGGACGTCTGCCGCCGCGGCGCGATAACGCATGATGAGCTCCACCATGCGCACATCGACAAGTCCAAGTGCGTCAACTGCGGGCTGTGCGCCAAGGCGTGCCCCTACGGCGCGATATACAACCGCAAGCGCCCGTGCCAGAACGCCTGCAAGATTGGCGCGATCTCCATGAACGAGGACGGCACGGTCAAGATAGACAACGGCAAATGCGTCTCCTGCGGCGCGTGTGTGTACCAGTGCCCGTGGGGCGCGGTGTCGGATAAATCCTTCATCCTCGACGCGATAAAAATGCTCCGATTGAGCGAGCGGGTGTACGCCATCGTCGCGCCCGCCATCGTCAGCCAGTTCACCTATGCCAAGCCCGGGCAGGTCATCACCGGCATAAAGGCGCTCGGCTTCCACAAGGTCGTGGAGGCGGCACTGGGCGCGGACATGGTCGCCTATGCCGAGGCGGCGGAGCTTGCCGAGCGCGGCTTTCTGACCAGCTCCTGCTGCCCCGCGTTCGTCAGCCTCGTGAAAAAGCAGTTTCCGGAGCTTGCCGGAAACGTCTCCCACAATATGTCTCCCATGGCGACTATCGCCAAGCGCATCAAGGAGCTTGACCCCGACGCAAAGACCGTGTTCATCGGTCCGTGCACCGCCAAAAAGGCGGAGCTTCAGCAGCCCGAGGTGCATAAATATGTTGACTGCGTCCTCACGTTTGAAGAGCTTCAGGCAATGCTCGACAGCCGCGAGCTGGACATTGCCTCCATGGAGGAGAGCGAGCTGAGCGACGCCTCCGGCTTCGGGCGCAGCTTCGCGCACTGCGGCGGGCTCGCCGCGGCGGCGGCGGAGGCTCTGCGCGAGCAGGGGAGCGACTTCGCTCTCAAGCCGCTGAGCTGCGACGGCATCGAGGAGTGCCGCGCGGCGCTGCTGAAGGCGTCCAAGGGCAAGCTCGACGCGAACTTTGTCGAGGGCATGGCGTGCATGGGCGGCTGCGTCAACGGCGCGGGCAACATGGTGCACAGCGAGGCAAACCGCGTCAAGGTCGATTCGTTCAGCAAGAGGGCGCAGGTGCAGAGCATCAAGGACTCGCTCGACATCGCCGCGCACGAATTTGACTCGACAGTCTCAGGAGAGGGGAGGAGCCATGAGTAAAAAAACCCTCTGGCTGTGCCGCACGGCGGTCATGATCGCCGTGCTCGTCGCGCTCCAGCTTGTCACGAAGCCCTTGGGGCAGCTCGTCACCGGCTCGTGCGTGAACATGGTGCTCGTTGTGGCGGCGCTGTGCGGCGGGCTGTGGTGCGGCGTCACCGTCGCGCTGATCTCCCCGTTCGCGGCGTTTCTTCTCGGCGTGGGTCCCGTGCTCATTCAGATCGTTCCCGCGATCTCCGCAGGCAACGTCGTGCTTGTGCTCGTGTACGCGCTCATATACAAAAGGCTTGACCGCGCATGGCTGCGCGAAAGCGCCGCCGTGATCGCGGCGGCGGTGCTGAAATTCGCGGCGCTGTACCTTATCGTCGTGAAGCTGCTGCTGCCCGTGCTGGGGCTTGCCGAAAAGCAGGTCGCCGTCATGAGCGCGATGTTCTCCTGGACGCAGCTTGTCACCGCCCTCATCGGCGGCGTGCTGGGCACGCTTGTGTCCGTACCTGTCAAAAAGGCGATGAAGAAGTAAGCCGCGATATAAAAAAAGACGCGGGCTTCGTACCCGCGCCGGATAAAACCGATACTATTCTAATTACATACCTCTTTTTCCATCGCGGGTGCTCCGGTGCTGGGGGCATCCGCGAGCAGCTTTTCAGCGCTTAAGTAACCGCTGAATAAATAGCTGTCAGCGTCTGAACGGATAATTTTCCGTCTGATTTCATTAGCTTTTTTTGAAATACACCAAAGTATTTCTGCAAAAAGCTCATTTTATCAGCCGAATAAATTATTCGCCATGTCAGGCGGTTGCCGCGCAAGCGG
>CAKTKT010000010.1 GCA_934572325.1 uncultured Oscillospiraceae bacterium | reverse complement strand
GCTACGGTGTAGAGGAGGATGCCTCCAAGGCGTTTGACTGGTACTCTAAGGCTGCCGAGCTTGGCAATTCGGTGGCTATCGGTAATCTAGGTATCATGTATGAATATGGCAACGGCGTTGAGCAAAGCTATGACAAAGCCATTGAGCAATATACAAAAGCCATTGATCTAGGTGACACTGACGCAATGTGCTATCTAGGGAACTTGTATTATTCCGGCTCCGGAATCAAACAGAGCTATGAGACTGCCCTCAACTGGTACGAAAAAGCCGCCGAGCTTGAGAACACCACAGCTATGCTCTATCTTAGCTATATGTATGAATATGGCAACGGCGTTGAACAGAGCTACGAAGAGGCGTTCAACTGGATGATGAAGGCAGCGGAGCTCGGCAATGCCGACGCCATGAATAAGCTCGGTTATTTCTACGACTGGGGCTACGGTGTGGAGGAGGATGCCTCCAAGGCGTTTGACTGGTACTCTAAGGCTGTCGAGCTTGGCAATCCTGCCGCAATGTTCAGCCTCGGTCTCATGTATGAATATGGCAATGGCGTTGAACAGAGCTACGAAGAAGCATTCAACTGGATGATGAAAGCAGCGGAGCTCGGCAATGCCGACGCTATGAATGAGCTCGGTTATTTCTACGACTGGGGCTACGGTGTAGAGGAGGATGCCTCCAAGGCGTTTGACTGGTACTCTAAGGCCGCCGAGCTTGGCAATTCGGTGGCTCTCCGTAACCTCGGTGTCATGTATGAATATGGCAATGGCGTTGAGCAGAGCTACGAAGAAGCGTTCACCTGGATGATGAAGGCAGCGGAACTCGGCAATGCCGACGCTATGAATGAGCTCGGTTATTTCTACGTCTGGGGCTACGGTGTAGAGGAGGATGCCTCCAAGGCGTTTGACTGGTACTCTAAGGCTGCCGAGCTTGGCAATTCGGTGGCTCTCCGTAACCTCGGTGTCATGTATGAATATGGCAATGGCGTTGAGCAAAGCTATGACAAAGCCATTGAGCAATATACAAAAGCCAGTGATCTGGGTGACACTGACGCAATGTGGTATCTAGGGGACTTGTACCGTTCCGCCTCCGGAAGCAAACAGAGCTATGAGATTGCCCTAAGTTGGTACGAAAAAGCCGCCAACCTTGGTAATCCTACCGCAATGTTTTACCTCGGTGTCATGTATAAAAATGGCGAAGGCGTTGAGCAGAGCTACGAAGAAGCGTTCGATTGGTATATGAAGGCAGCGGAGCTCGGTGACGCCGAAGCTATGAATACAATTGGTGTTTTCTATGCCGATGGCAGGGGCGTAGATGCGGATATGTCCCTCGCGCGCGAGTGGTGGAAAAAGGCCGCCGACGCCGGCAGCGAGGCGGCCGCGGATAACCTCAAACGCTCCGGGGCGTAACTCTTGCCAAAACTTAAAACTTATGCAAAACAGGTGCACGGTCGCTCGTCCGTGCACCTAGTTATATACAAATTTGCGGGTATGCTTGTATATATGAGCCTCGGTCAAGGTATCCTCACCTTGTAGCCGGGAGGGAGCGTCGCGCGCGGATCGGTGATCTGGGGATTCAGCTCCATCAGCACCGACACGTCTACCCCGTATTTTCTCGCGACGCGATCGAGATCGTAGTCCTCCCCGGTGTAGTACCACCGTTCATTGACAAATCCGCCCGCGACCGAGTCCAGCTCTTTCTCCGAAAGTCTTTTTTCGTTCTCTGCCATGATTCTTTCCTCCTTTTATGAGCTTTAAGCTATGGCGTCATGCCGTTTTCACTATTGAGTACGCACGAGAGCGCGCTTTGTTACATCGGCGGAGAAATTCTTTCTTCACCGCAGCACAACGTTCTCCTCGCCCAGCATTTCTTTAAGCTCGTCGATGAGCGCGTCGTGGATAAGGCAGCGGGCGGTCAGCTTCTTCTTCTCCCGCTCGCAGTAGATCACGAGCTGCTGCGTGCCGGGGAACATCTCAAGTATCAGCTCTATGCGCTTTATGCGCGTATCGTCCGCCGTGGGCAGCCTCACCCAGAGCTTCTGCCCCGCGTGACCGCCCGCGGTGCGCCCTGCGGCGCTCCCCCGCCCGCCCTCCGGCGCGGAGCGCAGTGCGTCCGCGTCCGATATGGGGCGGATCGTGTCCACCATGAGCTGCGGCTCCTTCTCGTCGCGCGCGGAGATGCGCCCCTTGACGATGAGCGCGGCGTTGTTCTGCACAAATTCGCCGCTGCGGTCGAGCACGCGCTGGAACGCGATAAGCTCCATCGTGCCGGTGTCGTCCTCCAGCGTTATATAGCTCATGAGCGAGCGGTTTTTCGTCGGGCGGGTCTTTACTCCGGCGACCACGCCCGCCACGGTGATATACTGCCCGTCGGAATAGCTTTTCGGTTCGTCGTCTCCGACAAAGTCCGCCATCACCGCGCCGATGGGCGACGCGCCTATCCTGCGCACGGCGGCGCGGTACTCGTCCATGGGATGCCCCGTGAGGTACAGCCCCGTCGTCTCCTTCTCCATCGCCATCTTCTCGCGCGCGGAGAACTCGTCTATATCCGGTATGGGGATGGCGACGGGGCGCGCCGCGCCGCCGCTCTCGTCCGTGCCGAAAAGATCCATCTGACCGGAGATGTTGTCTCTCTCCGCCTGGGCGATGCTGTCTATCACCGCGCCCGCGATCTGCATGAGCGCGCGGCGCTTATACCCCAGCGAGTCGAACGCCCCCGCCTTGATGAGGTTTTCGGCCGCGCGGCGGTTGAGCTCCCTGCCGGACATACGGCGGCAGAAGTCCTCAAAGCTCTCGAAGAGCCCGCCGCGCTCGCGCTCGGCGACGAGGGCGTTTATCGCGCCCCAGCCTATCCCCTTTATCGCCACAAGACCGTAGCGCAGGTTCTCCCCCGAGACGGTGAAGTTCGCGCCGGACTCGTTCACGTCGGGCGGCAGCAGCCTTATGCCGAGCTCCCGACACTCGGCGATATACTCGGCGACCTTGGGGCTGTTGTCGAGCACGGAGGTCAGAAGCGCCGCCATGTACTGCTGGGGGTAGTGGCGCTTCATGTACGCGGTGCGGTAGGCGACTATCGCGTAGCACACGGCGTGCGCCTTGTTGAAGGCGTAGCTTGCAAAGTCCAGTATCTCGTCGTATATGCTGTTGGCGACGCTCTCGCTCACGCCGTTTGCCACAGCGCCGGGGATGCCTCGGCCGGGATCGCCGCGGATGAAGGCGACGCGCTCTGCGTCGATGACCTTGTGCTTTTTCTTGGACATGGCGCGGCGGATCATGTCCGCCTGACCGAGCGAGAAGCCCGCAAGGCGGCGGAATATCTCTATGACCTGCTCCTGATACACTATGCACCCGTAGGTGACGGAGAGGATCGGGCGGAGAAGCTCATGCTTATAGCTCGCTCTCTCAGGATGGGCGGAGCACTCAAGAAAGCGCGGGATGCTGTCCATAGGTCCGGGGCGGTAGAGCGCGATGAGCGCGGTGATGTCCTCAATGCTCTTGGGCTTGAGCCCCACGCACACGCCCGTCATGCCCGCGCTTTCAAGCTGGAACACGCCGCTCGTGCGCCCCTGGGCGAGCATCTCATAAGTCGCCGCGTCGTCCTCCGGCGCGTCCTCAATTTTAAAGTCCGGCTCGGTTTCGCGCACGAGCCTGACCGCGTCGTCGAGCACCGTGAGGTTTCTGAGCGCGAGAAAATCCATCTTCAGCAGCCCCAGCTCCTCCAGCGTCGTCATGGGGTACTGGCACACCACCGCCTCGTCGTTCTTTGCCAGCGGCACGTATTCGTACACGGGCTTTTCCGTTATCACGACGCCCGCGGCGTGGGTGGAGGCGTGGCGCGGCATCCCCTCAAGGGCGCGCGCCGTGTCGATGAGGCGGCGGAGCGTTTCGTCGCTCTCGTACATCTCGCGCAGGGGCTTGGAGAGCCTCAGCGCCTCGTCGAGCGTCATGTTCAGCGCGCCCGGACCGGAGGGGATCTGCTTTGCGACCGCGTCCGTCTCCGCGTAGCTGACGGAGAGGGCGCGCCCCGCGTCGCGCACGGCGTTTCGCGCCGCCATCGTGCCGAACGTGACGATCTGGGCGACGTGATCCTCGCCGTAGACGCGCTTGACGTAGTCTATGACCTCGCTGCGGCGGTTGACGCAGAAGTCCACGTCTATATCCGGCATGGAGACGCGCTCCGGATTCAGAAAGCGCTCAAAATAGAGGCTGTATTTTATGGGATCGACGTCCGTGATGTGCAGGCAGTAGGACGCGACGCTGCCCGCCGCGCTGCCGCGCCCGGGTCCGACGGGTATCCCGCTGCGCTTGGCGTAGCCGATGAAATCCGAGACGATGAGAAAATAGTCCACAAACCCCATCTTCTCTATCATCTCCAGCTCATAGTCGAGCCGTGCGTGTATCTCGGGATTATCGGGGTAGCGCTCGGCAAAGCCCTTTTCGCAGAGGCGGCGCAGATACGCGGCGCTGTCCGTCTCCCCCTCGGGGAGCTTGAAGCGCGGCAGGTAATAGTGCCCGAAGCGGAAATCGAAATTGCACCTGTCGGCAATGTCGGCGGTGTTGTCCGCCGCCTCCTGCCACTGCGGAAAGAGCGCGCGCATCTCCTCCTCGCTCTTGAGGTACAGCTCCTGCGACTCGAAGCGCATACGGTTGGGGTCGTCAACGGTCTTGCCCATCTGTATGCACATCAGAACGTCCTGATAATATGCGTCCTGCTTTTCTATATAGTGCGCGTCGTTTGTCACGACAAGGGGGATGCCCGTGTCCTTGTGGAGCGTGATAAGCTCCGCCGCGGCGCGCTTTTCGTCGCGTATGCCGTGATCCTGTATCTCAAGGAAGAAGTTCCGCTCGCCGAAAAGCTCGTTGAGTTCCAGCGCGCGCGCCTTCGCGCCGGCGTAGTCGCCGTGCAGCAGCTTTTGCGGTATCTCCCCCGCGAGGCAGCCGGACAGGCATATCAGCCCCTCGGCGTGCCGGTGCAGCAGCGCCCAGTCTATGCGGGGCTTCGTGTAAAACCCCTCGGTGAACGCCGCGGATACGAGACGGCAGAGGTTATGATACCCCGTCTCGTTTTTGCACAGGAGGATAAGGTGGGAGTACTCGCCGTCGAGCATATGATCGCGCTCGGTCATGCCGCGCGGCGCGACGTATACCTCGCACCCGATTATCGGCTTTATCCCCGCGTCCCTGCACGCCTTGTAGAACGCGACTGCGCCGTACATCACGCCGTGGTCGGTCACGGCGAGGGCGGTCTGCCCAAGCTCCGCCGCCTTTTTCGCTATCTTGTCTATGCGGCACGCGCCGTCGAGCAGGGAATACTCGGTATGCACATGAAGGTGTACAAAGCTCATCTGTGGTCTTGCTCCTGTGGTGTGATTACTCTTCCTCGTCCGCAGCGAGGCTCATTATCCTTCTGAACCGGTGGCTCAGACAGCTTTTCGTAACGGGCGGGTCGGAAAGCAGCGCGAGATCGGCAAGGCTCGCCGCGGGGTTGGTTATCCGCAGCAACGCCGCGTCGCGCAGAGGCTCGGGCAGCGCGTCCAGCCCGTATTCGCGCGCGATGCGCCGTATGGCGCGAAGCTGCGCCTGCGCGGCGAGGACGGTCTTGTCCGTGTTCGCCGAGTCGCAGTTTATCTGGCGGGTGATGGTGTTGCGCATCTCCTTATCGACCTTTGCGGTCATGACCTTCATCGCGGTGGACGGCGCGCCTATCGTGGTGAAGAAATCCGCTATCGCGTCCGCCTGCTTGAAGTACAAAAGCGAGTTGCCGCTGCGCTCGGTCTCCCTCGGGGCGAAGTCCATGTCCAGCAGCATGGAGTACACCTCGCGGCTGACGCTGCGGTGCGGCGTGGCAAGCTCAAGGTGATAGCGCTTGTCCGGATCGGTGACGCTGCCGCCCGCGAGGAACGCCCCGCGCACGAACGCCGCGCGGCAGCAGTCCTCCTCCAGCACGCCGTAGTTGACGTGGTGGGAGAGGAGCGCGTCTATATCCGCGCCGTAAGCGTCGAGTATCTTCCTTATCTTGTCGCGCGAGGCGATGATGAAGGTCTTTTTCCCCGCCGCGCCGTCGGGCGGCACGGCGTCGAACGCGAGGGAGAACGCGCGGCGGAAAAGCCGCGGCAGACGCGCGGCGAAAGCGTCGCTCGCCGTGATCACACGTATCTCGCCGGACGCGAACGTGTTGCAGTACATCAGCACGCCGTAGCACTCCGCCACGGCGTCGCAGCGGCGGTCCGGCTTCTGCTGGCACAGCTCCGCCTTGGCTTCGGATGAAAATGACATGGCTACTTCTCCACGTCGCGGTTTATGTTCACGGAGTTTATCCCCTTGGCGGCGAGATAGTCGTTGAGCGCCGAGGCGATGGCGACGGATCTGTGCCGCCCGCCGGTGCACCCGACGGCGACCGTCAGCGCCAGCTTCCCCTCCTCGATATACAGCGGCAGCAGAAAGTCGATAAGCTCCTCCAGCTTCTGCATGAAGGTGCGCGTCTGCTGATAGCCGAACACGAACTCGAAAACGGGTCTGTCCAGCCCGCACAGCGGGCGCAGATCCTCCACATAGAAGGGGTTGGGCAGAAAGCGCGCGTCGAACACGAGATCCGCGTCCATCGGCAGCCCGTGCTTATACCCGAAGCTCATCACCGTCACGTCGATCTCGCGCTTGCGCCCCGCTCCGGCAAAGAGGGAGAACAGGCGGTTTTGCAGCATCCCCAGCGTGAGCGAGGAGCTGTTGACGATGAAGTCCGCCCGCTCGCGCACGGGGGCGAGCAGCGCCTGCTCCTTTTTTATCGCGTCCTCCACGCTCATGCCGCGCGTTTGCAGCGGGTGGCGGCGGCGCGACTCCTTATAGCGCTTGACGAGCGTCGCCTCGTCCGCGTCCATGTAGAGTATGCGATAGCTGCAATCCATGCCCTTGAGCTGGGCGAGCGTTTTCAAAAGCTCTTCAAAGCCGTCCTTCTCGCGCACGTCGGTGACGAGGGCGACGCGCTCATAGCGCCCCTTTGTCGCCATGCACAGCTCCGCAAAGCGCGGCATGAGCGCCACGGGCATATTGTCCACGCAGTAATAGTCCAGATCCTCCAGCACGTCCGCCGCGCGGCTCTTCCCCGCGCCGGACAGCCCCGTGATTATGAGAAATTCCATTTATTTATCCTCCTGCTCTCTGTCCTCCCGCTCCTTATCCTCCTGCACCGCCGCGCCGCCGGTGTCGATGAAGCTGTTGCGCGGCACCTGCGGTCCGCGATCCTCCAGCTTGTAGTCCGGCGGATAGAGTATTATCTCCGGCTCTAAAAGCACCTGCGAGCGCTCGTACACGCGCCGGCGCACCTCTTTCAAAAGCTCATGCACGTCGTCGGCGGTTGCGCTGCCTGTGTTGACGACAAAGCCCGCGTGCTTCTCGCTCACCTGTGCGCCGCCCACGGAAAAGCCGCGCAGTCCCGCCTCGTCGATGAGCGCGGCGGCGTAGCCCCCCTGCGGGCGCTTGAAGGCGCTGCCCGCGGAGGGGAGGTCGAGCGGCTGCTTTTCGCGGCGGCGCTCGTTCACCTCGCGCATTTTCGCGGCAATCTCGTCCTCATCCCCCGGCGCGAGACGGAACACCGCGCTGATGATGACGTTGCCGGGCATTTTCTTGAAAAAGCTGCTGCGGTATTCAAAGCCGCACTTTTCCGCCGTGAGCTCGTAGAGCCGCTGCTCCGGCAGGTAGTAGCATACGACGCTCTCCACCGCGTCCTTCATCTCCCCGCCGTAAGCGCCCGCGTTCATCATCAGCGCGCCGCCGACCGTGCCGGGGATGCCGGAGGCAAACTCCAGCCCCGCGAGCGCGTTCTGCCGGGCAAAGGCGGCGAGGCGGCTGAGCGGCACGCCCGCCTCGGCATATACCGCGCCGTCGGGCAGCATAAACATCTTCGTCAGCTTTTCGGTGCTGACGGCAAAAACGTCTGGCATACCCTCGTCCGGAAACACGGTGTTCGTGCAGTTGCCGAGCACGAGCGGGGCAAGCTCGTGCTCCTTGAGGATGCAGCAGAGCTTGGCAAGGCTCGACACGTCGCCGGGGGAGGCGAGCGCGCGTATCGCGCCGCCCACGCGCATCGAGGAATGTGCGCTCATCGGCTCGTTCTCAAGTAGCTTCATGCCCGGGAAGGTCTTTTTTATCTCGCTTATCGCGTTTTCCAGCTTCTCCATACTATCTCCATCTCCCTTAAAGCGTTCCCGCGTCTATCGCGGCGTCATGCGAGGCGGCGAGCGTCTCCGCGGCGTTGTAGCCCATCTTCTTCTGGCGGTTGTTCATCGCGGCAAGCTCCACGATGACGGCGAGGTTGCGCCCCGGGCGCACGGGCACTGTGACGAGCGGGAGCCTCACGCCGAGGATCTCCTCCTTCTCGTCGATGAGCCCTAGGCGGTCATACGCCTTGCCCTCGACCCACGGCTCCATGCGCACGACAAGGTCAATCCCGCCCTCCGGCTTCACCGCGCCCACGCCGTAGATGTGGCGCACGTTGATAACGCCTATGCCGCGCAGCTCCATGTAGTAGCGTATCAGCTCCGGCGCGGAGGCGAGCAGGGTGCAGCGGTCGATGCGCTTTATCTCCACCGCATCGTCCGCGATGAGGCGGTGTCCGCGCTTTATGAGCTCAAGCGCGGTCTCGCTCTTTCCGATGCCGCTGTCGCCCATGAGCAGCACGCCCTCGCCGTAGACCTCCACCAGCACGCCGTGCACCGTCTGCCTCGGGGCGAGATAGTGCTGGAGCGTGCCGATGACGTTCGCCTGAAAGCTGGAGGTGTCCTCGTTTGTGATAAAGACGTTGCGGTCGTACTTCTCCGCCATCTCCATGCACTCGGAAAACGGCGCGGCGCCGTGGCATATCACGAGCGCGGATATGTCGTACTGCATGAAGCGCTCCAGCGCCTCCAGCCGCTGCTCATGGGTGAGCGTGTCAAGATACGTGCTCTCCACGCGCCCGATTATTTGCAGGCGGTTGGGGTCAAAGTAATTGTAAAAGCCGGTGAGCTGCATGGCGGGGCGGTTGACGTCCGTCGTCGTGATAACGGCAGCGTCATAGTTGGCGGAGGTGTGCAGGGGGTGCAGATCGTGCTCGGCGACCAAGGTCTTCAGCTTGACGGTGTATTTGTTGCGCACGTCGTTGTTCTCCTTTTTCTTCTTCACTGTTTCCTACTTACTATTATATTCTATACCCCTGCCGTTTTGCAAGAACAAATACACGCAGCCGGGCGTTGAAAACCGTGCGGCGCTCTCCGGCAACAATTTTTGCTCTGCGGGAAAAAATTCTCTTGCATTTTGGTGACGGTTCTGCTAATATATAAAAGCTGTCTAATCAGCCGAGCTGTTTATGCGGCGAAACACAAGCAAGGAGGTGCTTCAACACATGGCGAAGTGTCAGTTCTGCGATAAGGATATGGCTTTCGGCATCAAGGTCAGCCATTCCCACAGACGCTCCAACCGTACCTGGAAGCCCAACGTGAAGCGCGTCAAGGCCATCGTGGACGGAACGCCCAAGCACGTTTACGTCTGCACCCGCTGCCTGCGCAGCGGCAAGGTCACCCGCGCTGTGTAATTTTACATTACCCGAAACAAAGCCTGTCGAAGCCGACGGGCTTTTTTCGGTTCATCAATTTTTGTTCAGGAGGGCAGCTTATATGCAGCTTTTGGAGCGGCGCATACTTGCCGACGGGAAGGTCCGTCCCGGCGGTATACTCAAGGTGGACAGCTTTCTCAACCACCAGCTCGACCCCGTGCTTTTCTACGACATGGCGCGGGAATTTCGCCGTCTTTTCGCCGGGGAGCATATCGACAAGATTCTCACCGTCGAGGCGTCGGGCATCGCGCTCGCCGTCATGACGGGGTACGTTTTCGGCTGCAAGGCGGTCTTTGCCAAAAAGAGCAGGTCCAAAAACATCTCCGATGACGTTTACTCCGCGCAGGTCGTGTCGTTCACGCACGGCAGCACCAGCACCGTTATCCTCTCCAGGGAATATCTCCATGCCGGCGAGCGCGTGCTTATCGTGGATGACTTTCTTGCCACCGGTGCGGCGCTCGTCGGTCTGCGCGCGATCATAGAGCAGGCGGGGGCGGTGCTTGTCGGCGCGGGCGTCGCCGTGGAAAAGGTGTTTCAGGGCGGCGGGGACGCTCTTCGCGCGCAGGGTGTGCGCGTGGAAGCCCTCGCGCGCATCGCCGCCATGTCCGACGACGGCTTGACGTTCGTGCAAGATTGACAAAATTGCGCGTCAAATTCTGTGAAAACTGTCGAAAAACGTCTCTTGACTTTTTCGCCGCGGACTGGTACGCTATACGTGTAAATTGAATAACCCTTCGATATAATCAAATGATATGGTTTTGAAGTCTCTACCCGGACGCCGTAAATGACCGGACTATCGGAAGCTATCGAGGGCGCAGTGTTTCTATCTGCGTCTTTGTGTTTTCATCGCCGCTTCTTTCCCCTTTTATCGCGTACCGTGGTGCGGACCGCAGGGTCTGCTCAGCTCTCGGTGCGCATTTTTATTTTCCTTTTTTGTTCAAGCCCGCTCACGCGGTTTTGATAAATTCTTATATGAGGAGAAATCGTAGAATGAAAAAGATCATCGCAATGCTTCTGGCGCTCGTCATGGCGTTTGCTCTGTGCGCCTGCGGTCAGTCCGCCGCGCCTGCCGCCTCCGACGCCGCGCCCGTTGCCGCCGATTCCTTCAAGGTCGGCTTCATCTTCCTGCATGATGAGAATTCCACCTATGACCTTAACTTCATGAACGCCGCAAGGGCGGCGTGCGAGGCGCTCGGTCTGAGCGAGGATCAGTACATTTTCAAGACGAATATACCCGCGTCTCAGGAGTGCCAGGAGGCGGCTGAGGAGCTCGCCGACGCCGGATGCAATATCATCTTTGCCGACTCCTTCGGTCACGAGCCCTACATGATCGCCGCCGCCAAGGAATATCCCGAGGTGCAGTTCTGCCACTCGACCGGCACGCGCGCCCACACCGAGGGGCTTGCCAACTACCACAACGCTTTTGCCTCCATCTATGAGGGGCGCTATCTCGCCGGTATCGCCGCCGGTCTCAAGCTCAACGAGATGATAGACGCGGGCGAGTTCACCGCGGACGAGGCGAAGATCGGCTATGTCGGCGCTTTCACCTACGCGGAAGTGCTCTCCGGCTATACCTCCTTCTTCCTCGGCGCGCGCTCCGTCTGCCCCAGCGTCACCATGGAGGTGACCTTCACCGGCTCCTGGTACGATGAGACCGCCGAGAAGGAAGCCGCCAACACCCTCATCAGCAGCGGCTGCAAGCTCATCAGCCAGCACGCCGACTCCATGGGCGCGCCGACCGCCTGCGAGACCGCCGGCGTTCCCAACGTCTCCTACAACGGCTCCACCCTCGCCGCCTGCCCCAACACCTTCATCGTCTCCTCCCGCATCGACTGGACGCCGTACTACGTCTACGCGATGACCGCCTGCCGCAGCGGCGAGACCATCGACGTTGACTGGACGGGCGATCTTGCCACCGGCTCGGTCGTGCTCACCGACGTGAACGAGAAGGTCGCCGCCGCCGGCACTGCCGAGAAGATAGCCGAGGTCACGGCTGCGCTTGAAGCGGGCGAGCTGCACGTGTTCGACACCTCCTCCTTCACCGTGGACAGCAAGACCGTCACCTCCTACATGGCTGACGTTGACACCGACGAGGCGTACACCGGCGACACCGAGGTCGTCTCAGACGGGTACTTCCACGAGAGCGAGTACCGCTCCGCCCCGTACTTCGATCTCCGCATCGACGGAATCACCCTGCTCGACGAGGCTTAAGGCTGATAATCCATCCTCCATATAAACCGCTTCGGGAGACCCGACCTGTGCGCCGGGTCTCCCCCCGCCCTTTACGCGACACCGTAAAGGGCAGTGCGGCGCTGACTGCGGCGCCGTGCTGCCCTTTGCGGTATTGCAGGTTTACGGGCAGGCGCACAGCCTGCACCGAAAGCGGAGTACCGCGCCATATTCAACACTTACAGGGGGTCACTGCTCTTGGACAACAAGGTAGCCGCCGTTCAGATGCGCAACATCACAAAGACGTTCGGCACGGTCGTGGCAAACGACAGGGTGTGGCTGGACATTTACAGGGGGGAGATCCTCGCGCTGCTCGGCGAGAACGGCAGCGGCAAGACGACGCTGATGAATATGCTCTCCGGCATCTACTTTCCGGACGAGGGGCAGATCTTCATCGACGGGAAGGAGGTCGTGATACGCTCCCCCAAGGACGCCTTCGATCTCGGCATCGGCATGATACACCAGCATTTCAAGCTCGTGGACGTGCTCTCCGCGGCGGAGAACATCGTGCTCGGTCTGCGCGAGCCGGGGCGGCTCGATCTTGAGCGCGCCGCCCGCCGCATCGAGGAGATCTGCGCCCTCTACGGCTTCGAGGTTGATCCCCGCCAGAAGATATACGATATGTCCGTCTCTCAAAAGCAGACTGTGGAGATCGTCAAGGCGCTCTACCGCGGCGCGGACATACTCATCCTCGACGAGCCGACCGCCGTGCTGACCCCGCAGGAGACGGACAGGCTCTTCGCCGTGCTGCGCAATATGCGCGACGCGGGGAAGGCGGTCGTGATCATCACGCACAAGATGCACGAGGTGGAGACGCTCTCCGATCGCGTCGCCATACTCCGCCACGGGCAGTTCATCGGCGATATGCCGACGAAAAGCACGAACGCGCAGGAGATGACGAACATGATGGTCGGGCACGCGGTGACGCTCAACATCTCCCGCCCCGAGCCCGTCGAGCCCAAGCCGCGCATAGAGGTGAAGGACCTCACCGTGCGCAGTATAGACGGCATCGTGAAGCTCGACGGCGTCAGCTTCACGGCAAACTCCGGCGAGATACTGGGCGTGGCGGGCATATCCGGCTGCGGGCAGAAGGAGCTGCTGGAGGCTATCGCGGGGCTTCAGCCCGTGGAGAGCGGCAGCATCGACTATATAGAGGACGACGGCACGCACGAGGCGCTGCTGGGCAAGGATCCGCTCTCCATCGCCGATATGGGCGTGGCGCTGTCGTTTGTGCCGGAGGACAGGCTCGGCATGGGGCTTGTGGGCAGCATGGATCTTGCGGACAACATGATGCTGCGCTCGTTCCGCAAGGGGCGCGGCATATTCACCGACAGGCGAGCCCCGCGCCGCCTCGCCGAGGACGTCGTGACGGAGCTGGAGGTCAGCACCCCCGGCATCGGCACCCCCGTGCGCCGTCTCTCCGGCGGCAACGTGCAGAAGGTGCTCGTCGGGCGCGAGATCGCCTCCGCGCCGACGGTGCTTCTGACCGCCTACGCCGTGCGCGGGCTGGACATAAACTCCTCCTACACGATCTACGACCTCATCAACCGTCAGAAGCAGGCGGGCGTGGCGGTCATATACGTGGGGGAGGATCTGGACGTGCTGCTGGAGCTGGCGGATCGCATACTCGTGCTCTGCTCCGGCAGGGTCAGCGGCATCATCCCCGGGCGCGGCGCGAAAAAGCGCGACGTGGGCATGATGATGACAAAGCTGGGAGGTAACGGCGCAGATGAATAACAGCAAAGCAAACGCTCCGCTTTTTCATATCGTCAGGCGCGGCGCTCTGCCGTGGTACGCGGCATGGGGCATACGTGCGCTCGCCGTCGTGCTCGCGCTCGCGGTGTGCGCGCTTATAACCGATATTACGACGGGGCTCGACCCGCTCACGGTTTTCGGCACTATTTTCTCCGGCGCGTTCGGCACGGCGCGCAAGACATGGATAACGCTTCAGAATATCGCAATACTCCTGTGCGTCTCCCTCGCCGTCACTCCGGCTTTCAAGATGCGCTTTTGGAACATCGGCGCGGAGGGGCAGGTGCTCATCGGCGCGCTCGCCGCGGCGGCGTGCATGAAGTGCCTCGCGCCGGCGCTGCCGAACGCCGCGCTCATCGCCTCGATGACCGCCGCCGCCATACTCGCGGGCGCGGTCTGGGCTGGCATACCCGCCGTTTTCAAGGCGAAGTGGGGCACGAACGAGACGCTCTTCACCCTCATGATGAACTACGTCGCCACGCAGCTCGTCGCCTTCTTCGTCATCGTTTGGGAGGTTCCCAAGGGCGCGGGGCAGATAGGCATCATCAACCAGAACAGCGAGGCGGGCTGGCTGCCCGTCATCGCGGGGAACAAGTATCTTCTCAGCATCATCGTCGTCGCAGTGCTGACCGTGATAGTGTACGTCTATCTCGGCTACTCCAAGCACGGGTATGAGATCTCCGTCGTCGGCGAGAGCGAGCGCACGGCGCGCTACGTCGGCATCAAGGTGGATCGCGTGATCGTGCGCACGATGCTCCTCTCGGGGGCGCTGTGCGGCGTGGCGGGGCTGCTGCTCGTCGGCGGGATAAACCACACCGTCTCCACGAGCATCGCCGACGGGCGCGGGTTCACGGCGGTCATGGTGTCGTGGCTTGCAAAGTTCGACCCCATTATCATGATCTTCACAAGCGCGCTGCTCGTCCTGCTCGACCGCGGCGCGGGCGAGATCGCCACGCAGTTCTCCCTCAACCAGTCCTTCGCCGATATACTCACCGGCGTCATTCTCTTCTTCATCATCGGGTGCGAGCTCTTCATCAGCTATAGGATAAGCCTGCGCAGGGCGGCAAAGGAGGCGTGAGCGATGTTTGATTTTGTTTCTTTCTTCCCCAGAGCCGTGGCGCAGGGCATCCCGCTGCTGTTCGGCAGCACCGGCGAAACGCTCACCGAGAAGTCCGGCAACCTCAACCTCGGCATCCCGGGCATCATGTACGTGGGCGCGATAAGCGGCGTTATCGGCGCGTTCCTCTATGAGCAGAGCTGCCCGTCGGCGGCGGATATGAACGGCTTTCTCACCGTCGCCATCCCGCTGCTCGCAACGCTCTTGGGCTCGCTGCTGATGGGGCTTATCTACTGCTTTCTCACCGTCACCCTGCGCGCCAACCAGAACGTCACGGGGCTTGCCATGACGACCTTCGGCGTCGGCATCGGCAACTTCTTCGGCGGCTCGCTCATAAAGCTGACGGGAAGCGAGGTGCCGTCCATCGCGCTGTCGGCGACGAGCCTGTCCTTCTCCCGCTCGCTCCCCGCGGCGGAGGGCATGGGCTGGTTCGGCAGGCTCTTCCTCTCCTACGGCTTTCTCGCCTATCTCGCGGTGATCGTCGCGCTCACCGCGTCCTACGTGCTCAACCGCACGCGCGTGGGGCTTAATCTCCGCGCCGTCGGCGAGAGCCCGAACACCGCCGACGCCGCCGGCATCGACGTAAATCGCTACAAGTACACCGCCACCTGCATCGGCAGCATGATCGCCGGTCTCGGCGGGCTGTACTACGTGATGGACTACGCCTCCGGCGTATGGTCGAACGACGCCTTCGGCGACCGCGGCTGGCTCGCCATCGCGCTCGTCATTTTCACCGTCTGGAGACCGAGCATAAGCGTGCTCGCGTCCATACTCTTCGGCGGGCTGTATATACTCTATATCTTCATCCCCACCGGCGGCAACCTCGCCGTGAAGGAGCTTTATAAAATGCTGCCGTATGTCGTGACAATCGTCGTGCTTGTTGCCACGAGCATGCGCAGCAAGCGCGAGAATCAGCCGCCCGCCTCCCTCGGGCTTGCCTACTTCCGCGAGGAGCGGTAGCCCCCGCCTTCCCGAGACGGCGCAGGCGCAAAAATCCCGTCCGCATTTGCGGACGGGATACAGACTGTCAAAAAAGCCTTCTCCTTGAGGAGAAGGTGGTTCGCGGAGCGAACCGGATGAGGTGTTTGCGATGCACATATTGCTTGTTTTACCGCAAAATACGGCACTTTTCCACCTCATCAGTCGCCTGTGGCGACAGCTTCCCCTCAAGGGGAAGCCATTAAAAGAACGGTTTTTAGCTCGGAATTTCGATTCTTTGACAAGCCGAATCCCGTCCGCATTTGCGGACGGGATACGGTTATTATTTGCTTTCTCGGCTTACCACTCGAGGTTTTTGTCGTTCTCCTTGGAGAACACGTGCGCCACGTTGCCCTCGAACGAGAAGTGGACGGTGTCGCCCATGGCGTAGTGCCCCTTCATGTCGATGGTGGGAACGATGATGATAACGTCCTTGCCCTCGGCGGAGACGTGCAGATGCACGGAGGAGCCCATCATCTCGCTCACATCGACCTTGGCGGCAATGCCGGTATCGCCGACGAGGGTATGCTCCGGACGCACGCCGAGCGTGACCTCCTGCGACTGGACATTGTTCGCGGCGAGGCGCGCCTCCTTCTCCGGTGCAAGCTCCACCCTGAAGCCGCCGAGCTCGACAAAGAACTTGTCGCCCTCGCGGATGAGCCGCGCATCGAAGAAGTTCATCTGCGGCGTGCCTATGAAGCCCGCGACGAAGAGGTTGCGGGGATTGTTGAACACCTCCTGAGGAGTGCCTATCTGCTGGATGTAGCCGTCGCGCATGATGACGATGCGGTCGCCGAGGGTCATCGCCTCGGTCTGGTCGTGGGTGACGTATATGAAGGTGGTGTCTATGCGCTCACGCAGCTTGATGATCTCGGCGCGCATCTGGTTGCGCAGCTTTGCGTCGAGGTTGGAGAGCGGCTCGTCCATGAGGAAGACGGCGGGATCGCGCACGATGGCGCGCCCGATGGCGACACGCTGGCGCTGACCGCCGGAGAGCGCCTTGGGCTTGCGGTCGAGATACTGGGTGATGTCGAGTATCTCCGCCGCCTCGCGCACCTTCTTGTCGATAACGTCCTTCTTCTCCTTGCGGAGCTTGAGGGAGAACGCCATGTTCTCATAGACGGTCATGTGGGGGTAGAGCGCGTAGTTCTGGAAGACCATCGCAATGTCGCGATCCTTCGGCGCGACGTCGTTCATGAGCTTGCCGTCGATATACAGCTCGCCCTCGGTGATCTCCTCGAGACCGGCGACCATGCGCAGCGTCGTGGACTTGCCGCAGCCGGAGGGACCGACGAGAACGATGAACTCCTTATCGGCGATATCAAGATTGAACTCCTGCACCGCGACGACGCCCTGATCGGTGATCTGGAGATTTACCTTCTTCTCCTCGCCTTCGTCCTTCTTCTTTTTCTTCTTCCCCTCACCGCTGATGAACGGGTAGATCTTCTTGACGTTTTTGAGCTGAACAGTTGCCATGCTTTCCGACTCTGATCACGCGGCGTCCGCCAAGCGTGACCTCGCGGCTGTATACACGCCGCCTTGCGGCAGGTCTCCACACTGCCGTACCCCGAGCCACAGGGAATGCAATATTCCTCCTTGTTAATGCTGTGCATTACTTAGTAATGGAGAGCAATGCACGCAGTCAGATTTTCGGCATAAAGCCGTATATATTATACAGGTACTTCGCCTGCTTTGCAACACAAATTTCACCGCTTGTTTTTGTGCATACTGCACGTATATCGGCGCATATATTTTCCGTACAAGGCTTTTACTTCACGACAATGAGGAGGATATGACAATGAAAACTCTGCAGCTCGGCAGTATAGGACCGTCGGTGCAGCTTTTGCAGCTTGCGCTTGTGCGCGCGGGCTACGCCCCGCTCGCGACGGACGGCATTTTCGGCTCTGCGACGCAGTACGCCCTGCGCCGCTTTCAGCAGAGCAGCGCCCTCACGCCCGACGGCGTTGCGGGTGCGCTGACGCATAGGGCGCTGCTGCCGTGGTACACGGGCTTTGCCGTCTGCACCGTGTCGTCCGGAGACACGCTTTTCTCCGTTGCGGAGCGCTACGGCACGACGGTCAGCGCCATACTCACGGCAAACCCCGATACCGACGCGCAGAGGCTCGCCGCGGGCAGCGCGCTTGTCGTGCCGCTGCCGTTCGAGGTCGTGCCGACAACGATAGACTGGTGCTCGGCGCTGGTCGGGTACTGCGTGCGCGGGCTGGCGGCGCGCTATCCGTTCATCGCCTCCGGCGAGATAGGCAAGAGCGTGATGGGGCGCCCTTTGTGGTGCATGACGCTGGGCAGGGGTGAAAACCGCGTGCTCTACTCGGGCACGCACCACGCGAACGAGTGGATAACCGCGCCGCTGCTTCTGAAATTCACCGAGCAGCTCGCCCGCGCGTATGCCGAGGGCGGCTCCATATACTCGCAGAGCGCGGCGGAGCTGCTGGATTACGCGACGCTCTTCATCGTTCCCGCCGTTGACCCAGACGGCATCGACCTTGTCACGGGCGAGCTGACGGCGGGGGAGCACTACGACGCGGCGCTCGGCATCGCCTCGGCGTACCCGCAGTATCCGTTCCCCTCCGGCTGGAAGGCGAACATACGCGGCGTGGATCTCAACCTCCAATACCCCGCGGGGTGGGAGCAGGCGCGGGCGAACAAGGCGGCGCTGGGCGTGACCTCGCCCGCGCCGGCGAATTTCGTGGGCTGCGCCCCGCTCTCCGCGCCGGAGAGCCGCGCGCTCTATGATTACACGCTGTCCGTCTCACCCGCGCTCATCCTCGCCTACCACACGCAGGGCGAGGAGATATACTGGCGCTACGACGGTCACGCGGCGGAGGGCGCGGAGGAAATAGGGCGGGTGTTCGCCCGTCTCTCCGGCTACGCGCTGGAGGATACGCCGTTTGCCTCGGGCTTTGCCGGATACAAGGACTGGTTCATCGACGCGCTCGACCGTCCGGGGTACACCGTGGAGGCGGGGCGCGGCGCAAATCCGCTGCCGATCGCCGATTTCGACACGATATACGAGCGCAATCTCGGCATACTCACCCTCGCCGCGCTTGTGACGTGAGGGGGCGTAAAACCGCAAAAGCAGGGGGGCGCGGGCTTTTCCGCGCTCCCCTGTGGTTTCTGTATCGGCTTATCAAAAGTCGGCGTTGCCCGTCGTGCGGGGGTGAAGCTCCACGTCGCGGATATTGCTCACGCCTGTGAGGTACATGACCATGCGCTCAAACCCCAGACCGTAGCCCGCGTGGCGGCAGCTTCCGTAGCGGCGCAGATCGAGATACCACCAGTAGTCCTCCTCCCTCAGCCCCAGCTCGTGCATACGCTTTACGAGCATATCATAGCGCTCCTCGCGCTGCGAGCCGCCGATTATCTCACCCACGCCGGGAACAAGGCAGTCCGCCGCCGCGACGGTTCTGCCGTCGTCGTTCATGCGCATATAGAACGCCTTAATCTCCTTGGGGTAATCCGTGACAAAGATGGGCTTTTTGAACACCTTCTCGGTGAGATAGCGCTCATGCTCGGTCTGCAGGTCTATCCCCCACTCGACGGGGTAGTCGAACTTCTCGCCGCTCTTTTGGAGTATATCCACCGCCTCGGTATACGTGATGCGCCCGAAGTCGTTGCTGACGACGTTGTGCAGGCGCTCCAGCAGCCCCTTGTCAACGAAGGCGTTGAAAAACTCCATCTCCTGCGGGCAGCGCTCAAGCGTGCGGTTGATGATGTATTTGACCATCGCCTCGGCTGTGTCCATGTAATCGTTGAGCTCGGCGAACGCCATCTCCGGCTCGATCATCCAGAACTCCGCCGCGTGGCGCTGGGTGTACGACACCTCGGCGCGGAACGTCGGACCGAAGGTGTACACGTCGCCGAACGCCATGGCAAAGTTTTCGGCATTGAGCTGTCCGGAGACGGTGAGGCTGGTGGGCTTGCCGAAGAAGTCCTTGCTGTCATCGACCGTGCCGTCCTCCCTGCGGGGGAGGTTGTTGAGATCGAGCGTCGTCACGCGGAACATCTCGCCCGCGCCCTCGCAGTCCGAGCCTGTGATGATGGGGGTGTTGACGTACACGAAGCCGCGGCTCTGGAAGAACTCATGCACCGCCTGCGCCGCGACGCTCCTCACGCGGAACGTCGCGGAGAAGAGGTTCGTGCGGGGTCTGAGGTGCTGTATCGTGCGCAGAAACTCCACGCTGTGGCGCTTTTTCTGCAGGGGGTAGTCCGGCGTGGACGCGCCCTCGACGCTTATTTCGTCCGCCTTCAGCTCAAAGGGCTGCTTTGCCTGCGGCGTGAGGACGAGCGTGCCGTGCACTATGAGCGCCGCGCCGACGTTCTGGCGGGCAATCTCCTCATAATTTTCGAGCGCGCCGCGCTCAAACACGACCTGCAGCGACTTGAAGCAGCTTCCGTCGTTAAGCTCGATAAAGCCGAAGTTTTTCATGTCGCGGACGGTCCTCACCCAGCCGCAGACTGTCATGCTCTGCCCGCCGAGGGCGGCGGCGTCGGCAAATATGCCGGAGATTTTCTGGCGTTTCATAGCTGTACCTTCTTTATCAGATGTGTTTTTGTATTATATACACTTTCGGTTCGTTTTTCAACTAAAAGATAAAGTCTATCGCGGCGGCGTGGTTTGTCAGCGTGATGTCCGCATACTCCCCGCCCGCCTCGCCGTCGCGCGTCCAGGCGACGCTCTTTTCAAACGTGAAGCGTGCGCTTTTCGTGTGCAGAATTATGAGCTTGTCGCTGTCAAAGCGCTGCGTGAGCACGCTTGCGGCGAGCTCGCTGAGCCCGTCTATCGTGCCGGGATCGCGCACGAGGACAAGCTCGCTCACCCCGTCGCCGAGGCACACCATCTCCTCGCGCAGCTTCACGATGCCCGCGACGGAGGTGGAGTTGGACATACTGCCGTAGACGAGCTCGCCCTCGAACACGCCGCCGTCGTACTCCACGCGCGTTTTGCAGCTCTCTATCCTCGGCAGCGCCGCCATGCCCTGCAAAACGTAGGCGAGGTGCCCCAGCAGCTTTTTCTTGTCCTGCGGCGTGGCGTAGCTGACCTCCGTGAACGCGCCGAAAGCCGCGATATACGCAAAATACTCGCTCTCGCCGAAGCCGCCGACGTCGTAAGGGTGCGCCGCGCCCCGGACGATGCGCCGCGCCGCGCCGAGCGTGTCGTTCTTCGGCAGGGCGAGGGTCGTGGCGACGTCGTTCGCCGTGCCCATGGGGATATAGCCGAGCGGCGGACGCTCGCCGCGTTCAAGGCGCATGAGCCCTGCGATAACCTCGCTGAGCGTGCCGTCGCCGCCGATGCAGGCGACGGTGTCATACCTCTCAGCGTACTGCGCGGCGAACTCCGTCGCCTCGCCGGAGGCGGAGGTATAGAAAAGCGTCGTGCGGTAGCCCCCGTCGTCAAGCGCCCTGAGCGCCTCGGTGAAGCCCTGCTTATATCCGCCGCGCCCTGCGGCGGGATTGATGATGAGCATCAGGTTTTTCTTCATATGCGTCACCTTTTTATATTATGTGCTTCTGATGCTTTTAATTTAGCCGTGTTTTGTTCCCTTGTCAAGAGGGGAGTTTTTTAACCCGCGCCCGATAACGAAAAACGGGACGCCTTCGCATCCCGTTTCGTTACCATTTTCAAATTAAGCCAGCTCGTTGAGCTTGTGAGCCATCGCGGACTTCTTGTGCGCTGCATTGTTCTTGTGCAGCAGACCCTTGCCGGTCGCGCGGTCAACTGTCTTAACAGCAACTTTATAGGCACTGACGGCTGTGTCACGGTTGCCCTCGGCAACTGCTGCGTCAAACTTTTTAATCATGGTCTTGAGCTCGGTCTTCTCAGCGCGGTTCTTTGCTCTGAGCTCCTTGGATTTTTCATCCCTCTTGGCAGAAGATTTAATGTTGGCCATGTTTCGATCGCCACCTCCTCCTATAAAATTGAGTCACAAACAACTCGCGTTTAGAGATTATAGCAAATTTTATATTGAAAATCAAGGGCTTTTTTAAAAAATTCCGAAGTTTTTTTCCGCTTGTATTCTTTTGTCCGTTCCGTGCGCGGTTCACACAATATATTGGGTATAATACATATAAATACGATTATATGGAGGTGGTCATATGCCGCTCAACTGCCGGACGGATCTCGCCAGCGAGGCGCACGCGCTGCTGCCACGCGGCGTCGGCGGACAGCGCGGTATACGCGCCCGCGAGGAGACGCTATTCTCTCACCGCGTGACTGCGGTGGAGATTCTGAACGGGGAGGGCGCAGAGCTTATCGGAAAGCCCGCCGGCAGATACTTCACCCTTTTTCTGGACGGACGCTTTGAGCGCGGCGCGGAGCGCTTCGACGACGCGGCGCGGGCGGTCGCGGAGCTTATACGCCGCTGTATGCGCAAAGGGCGCGCGTCGTCCTGCCTTATCGCGGCGCTGGGGAATCCCGACATCACGCCGGACGCGCTCGGCTCTCTCGCTGCGGGCAGCATAATCGTGACCCGCCATCTCAAGCGCGCCGCGCTTGACGGCTTCGATGGCTTCGCGTCCACGGCGCTGTGCCGCACGGGCGTGCTCGGCACGACCGGCGTGGAGAGCGCGTCGCAGGTGCGCGCCCTTGCGGAGGAAATACAGCCGGAGCTTATAATCGCCATTGACGCGCTTGCGGGCAGCGAGCTGGGCGGTCTGTGCCGCACGGTGCAGATATGCGACAGCGGCATCGCGCCGGGCTCGGGCGTCGGCAACGACCGCGAGGAGCTCTCCCTCGCGAGCCTCGGCGTGCCGGTGATCGCGGTGGGTGTGCCGACGGTGACGGACGCGGCGGCGCTCGCGCCGGGGGAGGAGCTGCGCGGCATGTTCGTCACGCCGCGCGACATTGATTCGCTCGTGCGCGCGGCGGGGCGGCTGATAGGCTACGGCGTAGATCTCGCGCTGCACCCGGGGCTGAGCGTCGCGGACGTGGATATGCTTGTCGGCTGACCTTGGCTGATGTTTCACGTGAAACAATGAGCCGTGCGGCGCTGCCTTATCAAAAAAGTTTCACGTGAAACATTGAAAGACATTGCAATATAAAAACGACCCTGTTATAATGGTTGCCAATGACTTATAAAAAGCAGGGAGAAGCTATATGGCAAAGATAATCGCTGTGGCGAACCAGAAGGGCGGCGTGGGCAAGACGACGACCGGCGTTAACCTCACGGCGGCGCTGAAAACGCTCGGCAAAAGGGTGCTGCTTGTCGATGGCGACCCGCAGGGCAACGCCAGCACCGGCATGGGCGTGTCGAAGAGCACGCGCCCGAATACATACGACATGATGATAAACGGCGTGCCCGCGGCGGACTGCGTGGTGCAAACGGAGTACGGCGACGTGATACCGGCGAGCAAGGAGCTTGCGGCGGCGTCCGTGGAGCTTATCGGCACGGAGCAGCGCGAGTATGTGATGCGCACAGCGCTCATGAGCCTTTACGGCGAATACGACTATATATTCATCGACTGCCCGCCCTCTCTGGAGCTTTTGACCGTCAACGCGCTCGTCGCGGCGGACAGCGTGCTCATCCCGATGCAGTGCGAATACTACGCGCTGGAGGGCATCGCCGATCTCGTGACGAGCATTAAGATGTGCAAGAAGCGCCTCAATAAGCGCCTCGAGGTGGAGGGCATCGTGCTGACGATGTACGACGCGAGGGCGAACCTCACCTCGCAGGTCGCGGCGGAGCTGAGAAAGTACCTTGAGGGCAAGGTGTACGAGACGGTCGTGCCGCGCTCCGTGCGCCTGTCGGAGGCGCCGAGCCACGGACAGCCGGGCATCACCTACGACAGGTTCAACAAGGGCAGCCGCGCGTACCTTGAGCTGGCGCGCGAGTTTATGGAAAAAACGGAACGGTAAAGGAGACTTGGATGGCGACAAAGGAGAAAAAGGGTCTCGGAACGGGACTGGGCGCGCTCTTCGGCGAGGACATATTCGAGGAGGAAGCGCAGGAGATAATGACGCTCCCGATAACGAAGGTCGAGCCGAGAAAGGAGCAGCCGAGAGAACACTTCGACGAGGCGGCGCTTGAGGAGCTGTCGGAGTCGATAGCGCAGTTCGGGCTCATACAGCCCATCGTCGTGCGCAGGCTCGACACGGGGTATTACCAGATAATCGCGGGGGAGCGCCGCTGGCGCGCGAGCCGCATGGCGGGGCTGAAGGAGGTCCCTGTGCGCGTGATAGAGGCGGACGACCGGCGCACGGCGGAGCTGGCGCTCGTCGAAAACCTCCAGAGGGAGGATCTCAACCCGATAGAGGAGGCAAGGGGCTATAAAACGCTCATCGAGGTCTACGGCATGACGCAGGAGGAGGCGGCGAAGAGCGTGGGGCGCTCGCGTCCGGCGATAACAAATTCCATGCGTCTGCTGTCGCTGAGCGAGGATGTGCTGTCGCTCGTGGAGACGGGGAAGCTCTCCGCCGGACACGCGCGCGCTCTCGTGCCGATAACGGACGCAAAAAAGCAGCTCGCCGCGGCGAACGAGGTCATAGACAAGGGCTTGTCCGTGCGCAAAACGGAGGAGCTTGCGGCAAGGGCGCAAAAGCCGGAGACGGCAGCAAAGCCCAAGGGCGCGGGTATGTCCGTCGATTACGCGGCGGAGGTCTCAAAGGAGCTGTCGGCGCTGCTCGGGCGGCGCGTCCGCCTTACGGACGGGAAAAAGACAGGGAAGATAGAGCTTGAGTTTTACGGCGGCGACGACAGGGAAGCGCTGATAGAAAAGCTGAAAAAGCTGAAATAACAATAATAAGGAGTACACAGGTCATGCTCGACATCAGATTTATAAGAGAGAATCCGGACATAGTCAGGGAGAACATCAAAAAGAAGTTTCAGGAGGCAAAGCTGCCGCTCGTGGATGAGGTGCTTGACCTCGACGCGAAGAACCGCGCCGCCATAACCGAGGCAAGCGAGCTGCGCGCGAGCCGCAACACGCTCTCCAAGCAGATAGGCATGCTGATGGGTCAGGCAAAGAAGGACCCCGCCAAGGCGCAGGAGGCGGAGAAGATAAAGGAGCAGGTCAAGAAAAACGCAGACCGCCTCGCGGAGCTTGAGGAGCTTGAGACAAGATACGCAGAGCGCATCCGCGAGATAATGCTGAACATCCCGAATATCATCGACCCCTCCGTGCCCATAGGACCCAACGACAGCTTCAACGTCGAGGTGCAGCGCTTCGGCGAGCCGCGCGTTCCCGATTTTGAGATACCGTACCACACGGATATAATGGAGCTCTTTGACGGCGTGGACATGGACGCGGCAGGGCGCGTGTCCGGCAGCGGCTTCTACTATCTCATGGGCGATATTGCGCGGCTGCACTCCGCCGTTCTCGCCTACGCGCGTGACTTTATGATAAACAAGGGCTTTATCTACTGCATCCCGCCATTCATGATACACGGCAACGTCGTCGAGGGCGTGATGAGCCAGACGGACATGGACGCGATGATGTACAAGATAGAGGGCGAGGATCTCTATCTCATCGGCACGAGCGAGCACTCCATGATAGGCAAGTTCATCGACCAGATCATCCCCGAGGAGACGCTGCCGCAGACGCTGACGAGCTATTCCCCGTGCTTCCGCAAGGAAAAGGGCGCGCACGGCATAGAGGAGCGCGGCGTATACCGCATCCACCAGTTTGAAAAGCAGGAAATGATAGTCGTGTGCAAGCCGGAGGACTCCATGGCGTGGTACGAGAAGATGTGGCGCTTCTCCGTGGAGCTTTTCCGCAGCATGGACATCCCCGTGCGCCAGCTTGAGTGCTGCTCGGGCGATCTTGCCGATCTCAAGGTCAAGTCCTGCGACATCGAGGCGTGGTCGCCCAGACAGCGGAAGTATTTCGAGGTCTGCTCCTGCTCCAACCTCGGCGACGCTCAGGCGCGCCGCCTGAAGATGCGCGTCAAGGGCGCGGACGGGAAGATGTACCTGCCCCACACGCTCAACAACACCGTCGTCGCCCCGCCGCGTATGCTCATCGCGTTTCTGGAAAACCACCTGCAAGCCGACGGCAGCGTCACCATACCCGAGGTTTTGCGCCCCTACATGGGCGGCACGGAAGCGCTCATTCCCAAAAAGTAAAAAAATCTGCCAAAGCTGCGCCGGACGACCGGCGCAGCTTTTATTCCCGCTTTATTTTTTCTACTTTATTATATTATAGATATTGCATTAGAGGTCATAATTTGATATAATGACATGATTTAAAAATTATTATCATGCGCTCGCTGCGCTGTTTTCACGGAGAGAGTAAGGGGTAGCATATGAATTCACTCAACGACATATGGCAGGAGATAATGAAAACCCTCGCCAGGCATCTCACGCCCACGGCGATAGACACCTGGTTTGCCGACTGCGAGCCGGTGGAGATCGACGACTGCCGCCTTGTGATACACACAAGCTCCGACTTTAAGCGCGGGATAATCATCAACCGCTTTGCCGAGACGATAAAGGGCGTGCTGTCCGATCTCTTCTCGTGTGAGTTTGAGCTTACCGTGCTCGCCGGAGACGAGCTGAACGACTACGTCAGCAGCAGAGCGGAGGACAGCCTGCTGCCGGAGATGGCGGGGTACACGTTTGACCGCTTCATCGTCGGCAGCTCCAATAAATTCGCGCACGCCGCCGCGATAGCCGTGGCGGAGAAGCCGGGGCAGACGTATAACCCGCTGTTTATCTACGGCAACTCCGGACTGGGCAAGACGCACCTTCTGCTTGCGATAGGTCAGGTGATACACGAGCGCGAGCCGAACAGAAAAATAGCCTATATAAAGGGAGACGACTTTACAAACCAGATGGTCAAATCCATAAAGGACGGCACGGTCGAGGATTTTCGGCTTAAATACCGCAACGTCGATCTCTTCCTCGTTGACGATATACAGTTCATCGCCGGCAAGCGCTCCACGCAGGAGGAGTTTTTCCATACCTTCAACAATATCTACGAGGCGGGGCACCAGATCGTCATAACCTCGGACCGCCCCCCGCTTGAGATGTCGCTTCTCGATGAGCGCCTGCGCACAAGGTTTGAGGGAGGACTGATGGCGGACATACAGCCGCCCGACCTTGAAACGCGCATGGCGATAACCCGCAACAAGGCTTCCCAGCTCGGTCTTGTGCTGACGGACGACGCGGTCACGTATATCGCCACGAACATCACGGCGAACATACGCCAGATAGAGGGCGTCATAAAGCGCCTGACCGCATATAAGGAGATACTCGACTACACGATAACGATAGACTCCGTCGAGCGCGCGATAAAGGACGTTATACGCCGGGGGGAGTATATCCCCTCTCCGGAGCGCATCATCAGCGAGACCGCGCGCTATTACTCCCTGCGCGAGGAGGATTTGCGCGGGCAGAACCGCTCGAAAAACACCGCCATAGCGCGGCAGGTGTCGATGTACCTTATGCGCTCGCTGACGAACCTCTCTCTCAAGGACATAGGCACGGAGTATGAGGACAGAAACCACGCGACCGTGCTCAGCTCCATAAGAAAGATAGAGGATCTTCTCAAAAACGACCCTGCCATGGCGGGAACGATAAGGGACATAACCTCAAATATCAATTCCAACGTATAAAAAGCTGCCGAGGCTTTGAACAATCGGCTGTGGAAAATGAAAACCTCGCTGTGGAAAACCCCGCGAGCGGCAGCCCGTGTTGAAAACGCAAAAATCCTCCACAATTTTTGCAACATCAAGGATCCTGTGTTTTCAACGCCCGAAGGGGCTTTTCCACAATAATTTTTTCTAATACTAATTATACTAAAATATTATCCTTTATATACTTACAGAAAAAAACGGAGGAATGAAAAATGAAATTCACCTGTGAAAAATACATACTGCAAAACGCGGTGAGCGTGGCGTCGCGAGCGGCAGCGGCGAAAAGCCCGATCCCAGCGCTAGAGGGGCTGTTGATCTCCGCGCGCGCGCAGGTGCGCATTACAGGCTACGACCTCAAGAAGGGAATATACACGAATATAGACGCCGATGTGGCGGAGGCGGGAGATATAGTCGTCGGCGCGCGCCTTTTCGGCGAGATGATACGCCGTATGCCGGACGGTATGGTGACGGTGTCCTCCGACGGCAATAACTCCGTCGAGGTCAAATGCGGCAGAAGCGAGTATAATTTCATCGGCATCAGCCCCGACGATTATCCCGAGCTTCCCACGGTCGATGGGAAAAACAACATCGCCGTGCCGCAGAAAACGCTAAAAAGCATGATAAACCAGACCATCTTTGCCGTGTCCGACAGCGACGTGCGCCCCATATACACAGGCGAGCTTTTTGAGGTCGGCGAGGATACGCTCACGCTCGTCGCGGTGGACGGCTACCGCCTTGCAAAGCGCACGGAAAAAATAGAGGGCGGCAGGCTTGAAAGGTGCGAGTTCGTCGTTCCCGGCTCGACGCTGACGGATATTGAGCGCATCTGCGCAGATGACGAGGAGGGCGAGCTTGAGATTGCCGTGGGCGACAAGCATATATCCTTTATGATAGGCGATACCGTCGTCGTCTCGCGCCGCCTCGAGGGCGAATTTCTCAACTACAGAAAGTCCCTGCCGACGGAGTTTCGCTTCGCGCTTGGCGTTGATCGGGGGGAGCTTATCCGCGCGATCGACCGCGTTTCGCTCATCGTCAGCCAGAAAAACAGCAGCCCCGTGCGCATGACGTGCATCGACTCCGCCATCGAGCTTCTCTGTCTCACGCCGATAGGCAAGGCGGAGGACGTGTGCACCTGCGAGGGTAACGGCGAGGGTCTGGAGATAGGCTTCAACGACAGATACCTCACAGACGCGCTGAAGGCCGCGAGCGTGGACAAGGTCAGGCTCAATCTCAACACCTCGTCCTCCCCGTGCATCATCACAGCCGACGACGGCTCGGACGACTTCACGTATATGATACTTCCCGTGCGTCTGCGCGCCGGCAACTGATTGGAAAAGAGCATAAATGGAGAAAATAAGCATAGTGACCGAATACATCAGGCTCGACTCGCTTTTGAAGCTCGCGGCGCTCGTCGGAACGGGCGGAGAGGCGAAAAACGTCATTGCCGAGGGCATGGTGACGGTGAACGGCGAGGTGTGCACACAGCGCGGGAGGAAGCTGCACTGCGGCGACCGCGTGGGCTTTGCCGGAAACGAACTTGAGATAGAGCGCGGATGAGGGTATCAAAAATCGCGCTCAGCGGCTTTCGCAGCTACGAGTGGGACACGGCGGAGTTTGACCCGGGCACGAACGTGATAACCGGCGCGAACGCGCAGGGCAAGACGAATCTTTTGGAGAGCGTATATATGCTCTCGACGGGGCGGAGCTTTCGCACGCGCTTTGACCGCGAGCTTGTGGGCTTCGGCTTTTCCGCGGCGGAGATACTCGCCGACGTGGAGAGCCACGGACGCGAGCAGACGGTCAATATCGTGCTGCGCCCGGGCGCGGCGAAGAAAATAACGGTGAACGGCGTGAAAAAGACCGCGTCGGAGCTCTGCGAGACCGTGAATACGGTGCTGTTCTGTCCGGACGATCTCAACCTCATAAAGGACGGCGCTGCGGTAAGGCGCAGGCTTCTCGACAACGCCATAAGCCAGATACGCCCGCGGTACGCCGAATACCTTGCACAGTTCAACAGGCTCTACGAGCATAAAACGCGGATATTGAAGGACTGGCGCGACAAGCCCTCGCTTCTGGACACGCTGGATGAGTTTTCAGACGGGATGTGCCGCGCGTCGGCGCAGCTCATACGCTACCGCGCCGCGTTCACATCAAGGCTCGACAAGGCGGCGGCGCCCATACACAGCGACTTCTCGGGAGAGGGCGAGCGGCTGGAGCTGCGCTATAAGACCGTCAGCACCGTCGCCGACCCGACCGCTCCGGCAAGGGAGATATATTATGAGCTCTGCGACCATCAGGAGCGCCACCGCCGGGCGGAGCTTGACGCGGGACAGTGCCTGACGGGCGCGCACAAGGACGACCTTGAGATATTCATAAACGGCAGTGCCGCGCGCTCCTTTGCCTCGCAGGGACAGACGAGGACGGCGGCGCTGTCCGTGAAGCTCGCCGAGAGGGAGATATTCCTCGCGGAGACGGGGGAATATCCGATACTTCTTCTGGACGATGTGCTGTCGGAGCTTGACGCGAAGCGTCAGGAGTTCGTTTTGAACAGCATCGGCGGCGGGCAGACGCTCATCACCTGCTGCGAGGACGAGGGCATATCGAGCCGCACGGGCGGCAGGGTGCTGTTTGTCGAAAAGGGTCGAATAAGGGAATCCCCGAATAAATGACCGTCAGCGCCGTATTATGCGGCGCTGCACAAAAAGATAATTACACTGCTGACTACTGATTTTTAATTATGAACTACATCCATCTCGGCAAAGGAAACGTAATAAACACCGGCGGGGTGATCGGGGTGTTCGACCTCGATATTACCTCGCAGTCGCACCTTACGCGCGCCTACCTCGCCGCGGCGGAAAAGGCGGGGCAGGTCATAAACGCCGCCGAGGACATACCGAAGTCCTTCGTCGTGACGGAGGAAGACGGCGCGCGGCGCGTGTACCTCAGCCAGCTCGCCTCCGCGACGCTTTTAAGGCGCGCCGAGAGCGGCAGACTTTGAAGGAAGCTCCGAACAAACGGCTGTCGGCGGGAGCTTTTAAAACAAACTAACAGACAAGTGTTGAAAACTAAGTGATTTGGAGAACAGACTATGGCAGATATTGCAGACGTGAACATCAACGGCGCACAGGAGTATGACGCATCGCAGATACAGGTGCTCGAGGGTCTTGAGGCGGTGAGAAAGCGCCCGGGCATGTACATCGGGTCAACCTCGTCCTCGGGGCTTCACCACCTTGTGTATGAGATTGTGGACAACTCCATCGACGAGGCGCTCGCCGGATACTGCACGCACATCACCGTGGCGATAGAGCAGGGCGACATCATCCGCGTGGAGGACAACGGGCGCGGCATACCCGTCGATATTCAGGAGCAGACGGGCAAGAGCGCGCTGGAGGTCGTGTTCACGGTGCTGCACGCCGGCGGCAAGTTCGGCGGCGGGGGATACAAGGTCTCCGGCGGTCTGCACGGCGTGGGCGCGTCGGTCGTCAACGCGCTGTCGGAGTGGCTGGAGGTCGAGGTGTGCAAGGACGGGCAGCGCTACGGCATGAAATTCTCGCGCGGCGACATCGTTGAGCATATCACAAGGCTCGGCACGACGGAAAAGCGCGGCACGACCGTGCGCTTCAAGCCCGATCCGGAGATGTTCGACGACACGGTGTACGACTATGAAATACTGCACACCCGTATGCGCGAGCAGGCGTTTTTGAACGGCGGGCTGACCATCGCCCTGCGCGACGAGCGCGAGGGCAGAGAGCAGTGGGAGGAGCTTTGCTACGAGGGCGGCATACGCGAGTTCGTGTCCTACCTCAACAACCACAAAACCCCCGTGCATGAGGACGTTATCTATCTCTCCGGCGCGAAGGGCGACGCGATCGCCGAGATCGCGCTGCAATACAACGACGGGTACAGCGAAACGCTGGTGTCCTTTGCAAACGACATACACACGCCCGAGGGCGGTATGCACGAGACGGGCTTCAAAACGGCGCTCACCCGCGTGATAAACGCCTACGGCGTAAAGGCGAGCATAATAAAGGGCGACGACAAGGTCTCCGGCGAGGACGTGCGCGAGGGCATCTCCGCCGTCATCTCCGTGAAGCTGCCGGAGGCGCAGTTCGAGGGGCAGACGAAGCAGAAGCTCGGCAACGCATACATTAGAACCCTCGTTGACGGCATCGTCAACGACCAGCTCTCGGTATATTTTGAGGAGCACCCCGCAACCGCGAAGGCCATACTTGAAAAGGCGATGATGGCGAACCGCGCGCGCGAGGCGGCGCGAAAGGCGAAGGAGTCCGTCCGGCGCAAGACGGGGCTGGAGAGCGGGCAAATGCCCGATAAGCTCCAGGACTGCAACGAGCGCGACCCGTCGCTGTGCGAGATATACATCGTCGAGGGCGACAGCGCCGCGGGCTCCGCCATACAGGGGCGCGACAGCCGCTTTCAGGCGATACTTGCCATGTGGGGCAAGATGCTCAACGTCGAGAAGGCGCGCGCTGACAAGATATACGGCAACGACAAGCTCTACCCCCTCGTGCTCGCGCTCGGCGCGGGGATAGGGGAGGAGTTCAATATGGACAAGCTCCGCTACCATAAAATCATCATCATGGCGGACGCCGACGTGGACGGCAGCCACATAAGAACGCTTCTTTTGACGTTCTTCTTCCGCTATATGCGCCCGCTGATAGAAAACGGGTACGTCTACTCCGCCGTGCCGCCGCTCTACAAGCTCACGCGCGGCAGGCAGCAGCGCGTGGCGTACTCCGACGAGGAGCGCGACCGCATAAGCGGCGAGCTGCGCGCGGACAACCCCAACGTCAAGATAGATATATCCCGCTTCAAGGGTCTGGGCGAAATGGACCCGCACGAGCTGTGGGAGACGACGATGGACCCCGAGACGCGCACGCTCCGGCGCATAACGCTCAACGACGCGATACACGCCGATCAGGTGTTCACCGTGCTCATGGGCGAGGAGGTCGAGCCGCGCCGCGAGTGGATAGAGCAAAACGCGAAGTACGCGGTCAATCTCGACATCTGACGAAGCGTAAAATAAAACTGACTTTTTATGCGGCGAGCGCCGCATGGAGGATTAAATGGCACATAAAAGAGACTATAAACCGGAAGATATAGCGTTCCCGAATCAGGCGATAACCGAGTCGGAGCTTGTCAACGAGATGCAGACGAGCTATATCGACTACGCGATGAGCGTCATCGTCGGGCGCGCCCTGCCGGACGTGCGCGACGGCTTGAAGCCCGTGCACCGGCGCATACTGTACGCGCTGTACGAGGACAACCTCACCTCGGACAAGCCCTTCAAGAAATCCGCCACCTGCGTGGGCGACGTGCTGGGGCGCTACCACCCGCACGGCGACGCATCCGTGTACGATGCGATGGTGCGCCTCGCGCAGAGCTTTTCCATGCGCTACACGCTCGTCGAGGGGCACGGCAACTTCGGCTCCGTCGATGGCGATCCCCCCGCCGCCTACCGTTATACGGAGGCAAGGCTTTCAAGGCTCTCCAACGAGATGCTGCGCGATATTGACAAGGACACGGTCGATTGGGAGGCGAACTTCGACGAGACGAGGAGGGAGCCGCGCGTGCTCCCCTCGCGCTTCCCAAACCTGCTTGTCAACGGCTCGTCCGGCATCGCCGTCGGCATGGCGACGAACATACCGCCCCATAACCTCACCGAGGTCATAAACGCCTGCGTGTGCGTGCTGGATAACCCCGACGCGCAGCTAAACGACCTCATGCAGTATATAAAAGGACCGGACTTTCCGACAAGGGGCATCATCATGGGGCGCAGCGGCATACGTCAGGCGTATGCCACCGGACGCGGGCGCGTCGTCGTGCGCGCGCGCACGGAGTTTGAGGAGTACGGCAGGGATAAGCGCACGAGGATAATCGTGACGGAGCTGCCCTATCAGGTCAACCGCCGCCAGCTTATAAAGAACATCGCCGATCAGGTGCACGAAAAGCGCCTTGAGGGGATTTCCGACCTGAGAAACGAGAGCGACCGCAACGGTATGCGCATCGTCATCGAGCTCAAGCGCGATGCGAACCCTCAGGTGGTTTTGAACCGCCTTTTCGCGCAGACGGCGCTGCAAACGAGCTTTTCCATCAATATGCTCGCCCTCGTCAACGACCAGACCCAGCCGAAGATACTCTCCCTCAGGCACATACTCGACGAGTACCTTGCGTTCCAGGAGGAGCTTATCGTCCGCCGGACGAAATTCGACCTCAGAAAGGCAGAGGAGCGGGCGCACCTGCTGGAGGGGCTGTTGATCGCGCAGGATAATATCGACGAGGTCATACGCATCATCCGCTCCAGCTACGACAACGCCAAGCAGCGCCTTATGGAGCGCTTCGGGCTGTCCGACGTTCAGGCGCAGGCGATATGCGATATGCGCCTTATCTCGCTTCAGGGGCTAAACCGCGAAAAGCTTGAAAACGAGTATAAGGAGCTTGAGGGCAAGATCGCGTATTATAAGGCGCTGCTTGCCGACCCGGAGAAGATAAAGCAGGTCTTGAAGGATGAGCTTATCGCCCTGCGCGACAAGTACGGCGACGAGCGCCGCACCGAGATACAGGACGTCGCGGACGAGATAGATATAGAGGATCTCATCGACGAGGAGGAGTGCGTGATAACCCTCACGAACGGAGGGTACATCAAGCGTTTGCCGGTCAGCGAGTACCGCAGTCAGGGGCGCGGCGGCAAGGGCATACGCGCCATGACGACAAAGGACGCAGACTTCGTCAACACCGTGTTCACCGCCTCCACGCACGACAATATCCTCTTTTTCACCAGCAAGGGCAGGGTGTTCATCAAGAAGGGCTACAACATCCCCGAGGCCGGACGCGCCGCGCGCGGCACGAACATCGTGAATATAATCCAGATAGAGAACGCCGAGGACGAGCGCGTCAGCGCGATGATACGCGGACGTGCGCTGGAGGAGGACAAATACCTCGTGTTCGTCACGCGCTGCGGCACGGTCAAGCGTATGCGGCAGTCGGCGCTCAAAAATATCCGCGCCAACGGCATCCGTGCGCTCACGCTCGACGAGGGGGATGAGCTTATCACCGTCATCGCCACCACCGGCGACGAGGATATACTCATCGCCACCGCCAACGGCATGGCGACCTGCTTCAACGAAGGCGACGTGCGCGCCATGGGGCGCAGCGCCGTGGGCGTGCGCGGCATAAGACTGCGCGAGGGCGACTATGTCGTCGGCGCGGGCAGCACCGCCGCGGGCAGCGCGCTTCTGACCGTCACCGAGCGCGGCTACGGCAAGCGCACGCCGTGCGACCAGTACGGCGTAAAGGGGCGCGGGTGCATAGGGCTGAAAAACTACAACGTCACGGATAAGACAGGGCTCATCGCCGCGGTGAAGATCGTCACCGGCGAGGAGGACGTGCTCGTCATCACGGACGACGCGACCATCATCAGAATACCCGTTGACCGGATAAGCCTGCTTGGACGCGCGACGCAGGGCGTGCGCATTATGCGCCTTGCCGAGGGCAGCCGCGTCATCTCCATAGAGACGACCGAGAGAAGCCCCGAGGACGAGACCGAGGACGCGATGCCGGAGGACACGGCACACGAGGAAGAAAATGAAAACGGTTGAGATATACACCGACGGCGCGTGCAGCGGGAATCCCGGACCGGGTGGCTGGGGCGCAATACTGCGCTATAACGGCAGGGAAAAGGAGATTTCCGGCGGCGAGGGGCAGACCACCAACAACCGCATGGAGCTTACCGCCGTCATTGCAGCGCTGGAATGTCTTAAAGAGCCGTGCGTTGTGGAGCTGTACTCCGACTCCAAGTACGTCGTTGACGCGCTCGCAAAGGGCTGGGCGGTATCGTGGCGGGAAAAGGGCTGGATAAAATCGGACAAAAAGCCCGCGCTCAATACGGATCTCTGGGAGCGGCTTCTCGCCCTCGCGCAGAAGCACGAGCTGCGCTGCCATTGGGTCAGGGGTCACGCCGACAACGAGTACAACAACCGCTGTGACGCGCTCGCAGTCGGGCAGAGGGATAGGCTTGCGCAGGTATGAAAAAAATTGACTATTTGCAGAGTCCGTTTCGGATATTCATGCGGTATATCGCCGGGCAGAAAAAGCTCTTCGTCATCGACATGAGCTGTGCCGTGCTCGTGGCGGTCATCGACCTTGTGTTCCCCTACGTTTCGCGCGCCTCCATGCACATGCTCCTGCCGGAAAAGCTGTACAGGGCTTTCTTCACCGTGATGGCGATAATGGCGGCGGCGTTTGTGCTGAAGGCGGCGCTCTACTACGTTATCACCGTTGTGGGGCATCGCATGGGCGTGCTGGTGGAGTCGGATATGCGGCGGGACGTGTTCACGCATATGCAGGAGCTTTCGTGCAGCTACTATGACGCGAACCGCACGGGCGTGCTGATGAGCCGCATAACCTCCGACCTCTTTGAGGTGACGGAGCTGGCGCACCACGGACCGGAGAACCTACTCATCTGCACGCTCACCATCGCCGGCGCGCTCGCCGTGATGTACACCTTAGACTGGCGGCTCGCGCTGGTGCTGACGGTGCTGCTGCCGGTGTGCCTGTGGTTCACGCTGTCGCAGCGCGTGAAAATGAAGGCGGCGAACATCGAGGTCAAGCGCAGAACCGCGCAGATTTACGCCGCCATAGAGAGCAGCATCTCCGGCATACGCACGGCGAAGGCGTTCGCCAACGAGAAGCGCGAGCACGAGAAGTTTGATAAGGCGAACGCGATGTTCCGCAGCTCCAAGGTGGAGTATTACCGCGCGATGGGGCTTTTCATGAGCGGGATGGAGTTCACGACGAGCATAATGCAGGTCGCGGTCATTGCCGTGGGCGGGCTTTTCATCATGCGCGGCACGATGGACTATGTGGAGCTTGTTACCTTCTCGCTCTACGTCTCCACCTTCGTCACGCCGGTAAAAAAGCTCGCGCAGTTTGCCGAGATATATATGCAGGGCACGGCGGGCTTTTCCCGCTTTCTCGAGGTCATGCGCACCGAGCCCGCGATAAAGGACGCGCCGGACGCGAGGGAGCTTAGCAACGTGCGCGGCGAGATAGAATATAAAAACGTCAGCTTTGCCTACGCCAACGGCGCGCCGGTGCTCAAGGACATAGAGCTGCGCATCGCACCGGGGGAGTGTCTGGCGGTCGTGGGTCCCTCCGGCGGGGGGAAGACGACGCTGTGCCAGCTTCTGCCGAGGTTTTACGACGTTACGGCGGGCGCGGTGCTCGTGGACGGGCAGGACGTGCGCAGCGTGACGCAGGAGAGCCTGCGCCGCGCCATAGGGCTTATCGCACAGGACGTTTTCATGTTCGCCGGCACGGTGCGCGAGAACATCCGCTACGGCAGACCCGACGCCACGGACGAGGAGATCGTCGAGGCGGCGGTGCGCGCGGAGATACACAGCGAGATAATGCAGATGCCCGACGGCTACGATACATACATCGGCGAGCGCGGGGCGATGCTCTCCGGCGGGCAGAAGCAGCGCATTGCCATTGCGCGCGTGTTTTTGAAAAACCCGAAGATACTGATACTCGACGAGGCGACCTCCGCGCTCGACACGGTGACGGAGCAGCGCATCCAGTCCTCGCTCGACCGTCTTGCCGAGGGCAGGACGACCATAATAATCGCCCACCGGCTCTCCACCGTCGCCGCAGCGGACAGGATAGCGGTGATAGAGGGCGAGCGTATCGCGGAGCTTGGAACGCGCGAGGAGCTTCTCGAGAGGAACGGAGAATACGCCCGCCTTTGCCGGGCGCAGGAAATATAGGAGAATAAAGCCATGATAAGCATAAGAAAAGGCGGTCACAGGGATCTGGAGCGCTACTATCCGGCGATGGAGATGGATTTTGACAGCGAGGAGCTACTCTCGAAGCTCGCCATCCACAAGGCGCTCATGAACGGCAGTCAGGAGCTTTTGATAGTGTACGACGACGAAGCCCAGCTTGAGCTGGGGTACGCGCTCGTGTGCGTGAAGAGCCTGTACGGCTACGTGCTCTTGAAGTACCTTGCCATACTCCCGTGGTACAGGGATCGCGGCGTGGGGATAGAGGCGATGCGCCTGATGAACAAGCGCTATGCCGACAGGCAGGGCATGCTCGCCGAGCTGACGGAGTTTGACGATCCGGACGAGAACCACCTCAAAAAGCTGTTCAAATTCTTCGCGCGCTTCGGCTACGTCGAGGTGCCGTGCGAGTATACCATAGGCGGCGTGCGCGCAAATCTCATGGTCAAGCCCATAAAGGGCACAGCCGAGCTTGCCCCCGTCGCCCACCGCGTGATAACGGACATATACTCGCGACTGCTGACCGCGGGCGCGATGTTCAGGATGATAGACATCAAGCCGGTGAAAGCGGATGAGGAGAAATGAGGCGGTTAAGCTCTCAAGCAGGAAAATACGACCTGCTTTTTGCCGCATTGTGTACGGCAATTATCGCATTTCCGGAAATATCTTGAGGCAACGAAAGAGGTTCGCGCTTATAAAGGGAAAAATGTGCTCTACTTTTCGTGGGAAATGTGGCTCTATCTGATGGACGGCAAGGAAAACGCCGCATTCTCGGCATGGCTCTCATTTGCGCAGCCGGACGTTGCGGCGGAGAGAATGTTGGAATACTGGCGGTTAAACCCCGACAAAAAGCCGGACGCCATATTTATAGACAAGGATTTCACCAACGCGGAGAAGTACACGGAGCAATTGAATACGGAAAAATTTCCGGTAAAGGAAAGCGAGCTTGGCTATATACTGCTGCGTCCGGAATGATGGCAAAACGCCCGCATATACGCAACAGACGCGGACCGCAGCGGCTCAAACACAAAAACCACATATCGCTCGTTCCGGATTTCGGAGTTATCCGCGTCCGGACTGAGTTATACTGCAATCAACTATGAACACACTCATCAGGCAAATATTCAGCAACAAGGAAGCGGCGGCGCTCCCCGGTCTCGTGGAGGGCGGCGGGCTTCCCGCGCTCGTTTCCGGTCTGTCGGCGGTGCACAGGGCAAACCTCGCCGCCGCACTGCGCCTTGAAACGGGGCGACCCGTCTTCGTCATCTGTCCGGACGACACCGCCGCAGAGAACTTCGCGCGCGATCTGCGCAGTATGCTCGGCGAGGAGTGCGGCACGCTCATCATGCGCGACTACACGTTCTACGCCGCGGAAGCCGCCTCCCGCCAGACGGAGCAGAGCCGGCTCGCCGCGCTCTACCGGCTCGCAACGGGGCGCGGCGCGGTCGTCACCGCGTCCGTCTCCGGTCTTATCCAGCGCACGATACCGCGCGAGACGCTCCTGCGCGCCGCGTTCACCGTCAAAGACGGCGGAAGCTGCGCCGTCGAGGACATTGAAAACGCGCTCATCCGCTGCGGGTACAGCCGCTGCGATCAGGTGGAGGGGCAGGGGCAGTTCGCCCGACGCGGCGGCATACTCGACTTTTTCTCCCCTGCGGAGAGAGAGCCGGTGCGCATAGAGTTCTGGGGCGACGAGATAGACTCCATGGGCAGCTTCGACGTCGCCACGCAGCGCCGCACCGAGCAGATAAAGGAGTGCACCATCCTCCCCGCGGCGGAGACGCTGCCCCCGCTCGCGCGCGGCGGCACGGAGGCGCTCTGCCGCGAGATGGAGGCGTTCGCCGACAAATACGCCCGCCGCCGCACGGGCGAGAACGCCGCGGCGCTTGCCGCCGCGTTGCGCGCCGACGCCGACAGACTGCGCGGCGGCGTATTCATGACCGATGCCGACCGCTATCTCCCCGTGATATACGAAAACGCCGTCGGCGCGGACTATATCCCGCAGGACGCCATCGTCGTGCTCGATCAGCCCACGCGCTGCGGCGAGCGGGCGCGCGACTACATAAAGCAGCTTACGGAGGACATACGCGAGCTTCAGCGCCGAGGGCAGTCAGCCATGAGCGCCGACAGCTACTACCTCACGTTCGAGGGGCTGTGCCGGAGACTGGAGGACTATCCGCTCTATATGGCCGACGCCTTCACCCTCTCCCGCAACCCCATACCGCCGCGCACGATAACCAGCATACCGGCAAAGCAGCTACCCTCCTACGCGGGCAACGCGGAGGCGGCGGCGGACGACGTGCGGCTTTATCTCAAGGAGAATTACCGCGTCGTCGTGCTCGCCGCGGACGAGCGCCGCGCCAAGGTATTGCAGGAGTTTTTCACGAACCACGGCATACCCGCCGTCATATACCGCGAGCTGGAGCGCCTGCCGGACGAGGGGCGCTGCGCCATCACGCTCGGCGCGATCTCCGCGGGCATGGAATACCCGGGTCTGCGCCTTGCCGTGCTCACGGACGCACAGCTCGTGCGCGAGCGGCGGGAGAAAAAGCTCAAAAGCGCAAGGAAGCTCCCTGCGGGGCGGCAGCGCATAGAATCCTGCGCCGATCTCTCGGTCGGGGATTACGTCGTGCACGAGAACCATGGCATCGGGCGCTTCGCCGGCATCGTGAAAATGCAGGTGGACGGCTTTGAAAAGGACTATATAAAGCTCGCCTACGCCGGCTCGGACACGCTCTACGTTCCGGCAACGCAGCTCGACCTTGTCAGCAAATACACCGGCGCGGGTGAGGAGCGGGTGGTGAAGCTGTCGAAGATGGGCGGCACGGACTGGGCAAAGACCCGCTCGCGCGCGAAGAAGGCCGCCAGGGACATGGCGAAAAAGCTCATCGCGCTCTACGCCCAGCGCCAGCGCCTGCCCGGACACGCCTTCGCGCCCGACAGCGAGTGGCAGCGCGAGTTTGAGGAAAACTTCGGCTACACGGAGACGGACGATCAGCTCAGGTGCATATACGAGATAAAGCGGGATATGGAGTCGTCCGTTCCGATGGACAGGCTGCTCTGCGGCGACGTCGGCTTCGGCAAGACCGAGGTTGCCCTGCGCGCGGTGATGAAATGCGTGCTCGACGGGAAGCAGGCGGCGATACTCGTTCCCACCACCGTCCTCGCCCAGCAGCACTACCAGACCGCGCTGCAGCGCTTTTTCGGCTTTCCGGTGAACATCGCGGTGCTCAGCCGCTTCAAGACCGGCGCGCAGTCGAACAGGGTGCTCGCGGACATATCCTCCGGCAAATGCGACCTTGTCATAGGCACGCACCGGCTTTTGTCAAAGGACGTGCGCTTTAAGGAGCTCGGGCTTCTCGTCGTGGACGAGGAGCAGCGCTTCGGCGTGACGCACAAGGAGCATATAAAGGCGCTCAGTCAGGGGGTGGACGTGCTGACGCTGTCGGCGACGCCGATACCGCGCACGCTGAACATGGCGATGTCCGGCATACGCGATATGTCCACCATCGACGAGCCGCCGGAGAACCGTCTGCCGGTGCAGACCTTCGTGATGGAGCACGACTGGGGCGTCGTCGCCGACGCGATACGCCGCGAGATACAGCGCGGCGGGCAGGTGTACTACCTGCATAACCGCATCGACGACATTGACCGCACCGCCGTGCGCATACGCGAGCTTCTGGACGATGAGGCGACCGTCGCCGTGGCGCACGGGCAGATGGACAGGCTCATGCTCGCAGGCGTCATGGAGAGCATGGCGGCGGGCGAGGTGCAGATCCTCGTCTGCACCACGATAATCGAGACCGGCATCGACATCCCAAACGTCAACACCCTCATCATCGAGGACGCGGACAGGCTGGGGCTGGCGCAGCTTCACCAGATACGCGGGCGCGTCGGGCGCTCGACCCGCCGCGCGTCGGCGTATCTCACGTTCCGGCGCGACAAGGTGCTCAACGAGGACGCGGAAAAGCGCCTGAACGCCATACGCGACTTCGCGCAGTTCGGCTCGGGCTACAAGATCGCCATGCGCGACCTTGAGATACGCGGCGCGGGCAACCTCCTCGGCGCGGAGCAGTCCGGTCACATGATAGACGTGGGCTACGATATGTACATGAAGCTGCTTAACGAGGCGGTGCTGGAGGCGCGCGGCATAGACGTGCCGCAGAGGGCGGAGTGCTCCGCCGACCTCGCCGTCGCGGCGAACATACCGGAGCGCTACATCGCCTCCGCCGAGCAGCGCATGGACGTCTACCGCCGCATCGCGCTCATCCGCACCGAGGAGGAGGCGGACGACCTCACCGACGAGCTTATCGACCGCTTCGGCGACACGCCGCCCGGCGTGAACGCCCTCATCCACGTGGCGCTGCTGCGCGGCGAGGCGGGGCGCGCGGGCATAACCGACGTCTCCCAGAAGCAGGGCTGTCTGCGCTTCACGCTGCGCGAGTTCGATATGGAGCGCGTCTCGCGGCTGTACGCCATGCCGGAGTACGCGGGGAGTCTGCGCGTGGAGGCGGGGTCAAGACCCTGCCTGAGCGTTAAGATAAAAGACAAAAAGCGCGTCATCGACGAGGCGCGGAGCTTCGCGGCGCACTGGGCGGAGAGCGCCGCGCCGCCGCAAACGCCGCCGGAGACAGCCGCGCAATAAATGAACAGCAGGTAAATTCCGCGCGGCGGCGCTTGTTATCGCGCCGCGCCGGTGATATAGTAACCACTGATAAATATTTACTACGAGAGGGAATGACCATGAAAAAGCTACTTGCGTTACTCATCGCGGTGTGCCTTGCGTTCGCCGTGTTCACAGGATGCAATCAGAGCGCCGCGCCCGCTGCGGAGGAAACGAGCGCGGATAACGGCGTGACCGCGCCCGCCGAGACCCCATCGGCAGAGAGCGCCGACGACGCCGCCGAAGCCGAGCCCGCCGCCGAGACGAAGAGCGTCGATTTCGCCGCGCTCTACGAGACGCACGAGCCTACGGAGGTTGTCGCCACGGTCAACGGGCTGGACGTGACCTGGGAGGATTATTTCTACTGGCTCTATATGCAGGTAAACCAGATAGACAGCTACTTCACGCAGATGAGCGCGTACTACGGCATCCAATACGACTGGAGCGAGCCGTATGAGGAGGGCGGCGACATGACATATGCACGGCTCGCCGTCGAGAACGCCGGACATATGCTCTGCCAGCTCTACGGCATAGAGGACTACGCCGACAAGCACAAAATTAAGCTATCCGCTGAGGACGAGCAGGCGATCGCCGAGGGGCTTGAAAGCGACATTGCCGCCGTCTGCGGCGAGGGCGGCACGGAGGAGCAGTTCAACGAAGCGCTCGCCAAGACGTATCTCCCGCGCGCTCTCTACGACCGCATCAGCCGCATAGACCGGCTCTACAACGCGGGCTTTGCCGCCGAGTACGGCGAGAACGGGGAGAAGCTGAGCGATAAGGAGGCGGTGCGGTATCTCAAGGACAACGGCTACCTCTCGGCAAACCACATTCTGCTCATGACCGTTGACCCCTCCACCCGCGAGAGTCTTTCTGACGAGGAGATAGCCGAGAAGAAGGTGCAGGCGGAGAAGCTCGCCGACGAGCTTGCGGCGATAAAGGATCCGGAGAAGCTCGCCAAGCGCTTTGCCGAGCTGAAGGAGGAGTACTGCGAGGACACCGGCAAGACCGCCTACCCCGACGGCTACGTGTTTACCGAGGGCACGATGGTCAGCGAGTTTGAAAACGCCGTAAAGGCGCTTGAGCCGGGCGAGGTGTCCGGCGTGGTTGAGTCCGACTACGGCTACCACATCATTATGCGCCTTGCCGACGATCCCGACCGCACCGTCAGCTACTCCGGCGACGGCACGACGGCGTACTCCGCACGCTACACCGCCGCGAGCGCCGAATACGCCGACGAGGTCGAAAGCTGCGTTGATGCGCTCAGCGTGAAGTACGTTCCCGGCTTTGAGGTCAACATCGCGGACTTTGTGAAATAAAGCATACGCATAAAAAAGACGCTGTGAGCGGAGCTGAAGTGACCCCAAAAAGTTAGACAATATTTCGAAGTAAAAATTGTTCAAGCAGCCGAAAGGGCTTGCTGTCTGT
>CAKTKT010000009.1 GCA_934572325.1 uncultured Oscillospiraceae bacterium | reverse complement strand
CTTACCCATGAGACCCCTCCGCTGGCTGTCTCCCGCTGAGATCACTGTACAATATGTTTGACAAACCTACAGTTTTTTTGTCAGGCGAGGGTATATATTGAAGCTTTCACAGACACGGCAGATTTGCGCCCGACTGGCTGGCAAGGCGGCGGATATACGCGGCGAGCGCCGCCTCCGACGGAAAGTGCGCGAGCTTGCCGGGGCTGGGGTGCAGCACGATGTTCAGCGCCTCGCCGCACGCCTGCCGCTCCATATACTCCACGGGCATCTCCGTATAAAAATGCTCGGACGCGATGTGGCGCAGCTCGTGGCGCAGCACCTCATCGCGCCTTGTCTCGCTCAAAAGCGCGTTGATGTACACGCTGAAGCTGCCGTCGGGGTTTGGAACGGTCACGCCCTCGACCTTTACGGGCAGCTCGATGAGACGGACAAAATAGTCAGTCATTATGCAGCGCCTCTATGATCTTCGCGGCGCGGCGCACATCATCGGGCGTGGCGTCCTTGGCGAGCTTGAAGAGCATTTTCATGTCCTCGCGGTTGCGCAGAGTCTCCAAAAGCTCCGCCAGCTCCGCGTCGGCGGCGGTCTGCGCGGAGGTGAGCGTGTTCATATCGACGCCGAAAAACTCCGAAAAGACGCGGAGCGTGTCAATATCCGGCTCGCGCTTGCCGGTCTCGTACATGCCGATGGCACTGCGCGACAGTCCTGTGCCGTCGGCAAGCTGCCTTTGCGATAGCCCCGCCCTGCGCCGCAGGTGCGTCAGAGTGTCGCTGAAATGAGACATATGCTTTCATCCTCCATGTCACGCCGTTGTCACAGCATATTCCTGTCACAAATATATCACAGAACGTGATAATTGTAAAGCAAAACTTTTTTACAAAACTGTGCGGCGCGGGTATTGACATATGCAGTAAACAGTGCTATACTCCCAATTGTCACAGGACGTGACACGAAGAGCAGAGACGAACCGGAACGCGGACACGCGCAGCGCCGGTGGATTTTTTGCACTCTTTAAGTCACTAACCGTGACAAATATCAAGCGGGCGGAGGTTGCATTGAGCGGTTTGCGCAGCGCCGGGTACATACGCGAGGCGGAGGCGTTCGGCTATCCCGTGGGGGACGGCGGCGGAGAGACGTACTGCGGCGCGGATCCGATGCTGCCGCGCTGGCTGTGGAGCGATGAGCCTGAGAAAACGGAGGACGGCGGCAGTGGGGAGACATTTTGTGAGCTATGAGGCGCAGTGCCCATTTTACAGGGCGGAGGACAGGCGGGTGATCTACTGCGAGGGGGTGGAGCGCGGCAGCGGCATCCGCAACGCCTTCGCCGGCAGCGCCGCGCCCTACAAGGAGCGGTACTGCTGCTCCGGATGGGAGCAGTGCCTGATCGCAAAAATGCTGTGGAGCAAATACGAGTGCGACGACCGCGAGGAGAGAAGGGAGGGGGAGAAGAGGGGAGTTTCCCCGGGAAATGAGCAGCATGCCAAATGACGAAAGAACCGAGACTAGAGGGAGCGCGCGCTGCCGGCAGTTCATGGACATGACCGACGCGGCGGCGGAGCTGATACGAAGCACCATAAGCGCCGCCGCGCCGGACGATCCCAAGTCGCTCCGTGCGATAACCGGTGCGTTGAAGGATCTTCGGGAGCTTATCGACGAGCCGCCGGGCGCGGCGAAGGACGGCGGAGAGGTAGTGATCCGCATTGAGGGCGGCGCGCCCGATGCGCCCGAAGCGCCGTAGAACGCCGCCGTGCCGTATATCGACATACCCGCGCCGAGCGAGAAGCAGCGGCAGTTTTTCGCTGACGGGCACAAATACGTCGCCTACGGCGGGGCGCGCGGCGGCGGGAAGAGCTGGGCGGTGCGCGTAAACGCGCTGTTGACCGCGGCGCGCTATCCCGGCGTGACGCAGCTTATCATACGCCGGAGCTATCCTGAGCTGTACGCCAACCACATAAAGCCGTTTCTGCGTCTGCTGCCCAAGGGCAGCTACACCTACAACGACACGCGCAAGGAGATAACCCTCCCCAACGGCAGCCGTCTGATCTTCCGCTACTGCGCGAACGACACGGATCTATTGAATTTTCAGGGGACGGAGTGCGACGTGATGTACATTGACGAGGCGACGCAGATCACGGAGGAGCAGTTCCGCGTGCTCTCGGCGTGCGTGCGCGGCGCGGACGACGGTATGCCCAAGCGCTGCTATCTCACCTGCAACCCCGGAGGGGTGGGGCACGCATGGGTCAAAAGGCTTTTCATCGACTGCCTGTATAAAAGCGGCGAGCGCGCGGCGGAGTACAGCTTCATACAGGCGCGCGTACACGACAACCACGCGCTCATGCGCGCGCAGCCGGATTATATCCGACAGCTTGAGGCGCTGCCGCCGAAGCTGCGCGCGGCGTGGCTGGACGGCTCGTGGGATGTGCATATGGGGCAGTTTTTCGAGGAGTTTCGCAACCTGCCGGAGCACTATGCCGACCGCCGCTGGACGCACGTGATAGAGCCGTTCGAGATACCCGCCGACTGGCGCGTTTACCGCTCGTTCGACTGGGGGTATCACAGACCCTTCTCCTGCGGCTGGTGGGCGGTGGACTACGACGGAGTGGCGTACAGGATACTGGAGATGTACGGCTGCACAGACACGCCCAACGAGGGCGTGCGCTGGACGCCCGATCGGGTGTTCGCGGAGATGGCGCGCATCGAGCGCGAGCACCGCTGGCTGCGCGGGCGGAGGATAGGCGGCGTTGCCGACCCCGCGATATGGGACGGCTCGAGAGGAGAGAGCATCGCCGACTGCGCCGCGCGTCACGGCATATATTTCTCGCGCGGCGACCATGCGCGCATCCCGGGGTGGATGCAGCTCCACTACCGCATGGCGTTCGACGAAAACGGCTGCGCGATGATGTATGTTTTCAAAAACTGCGCCGCGTTCATCCGCACGCTGCCGCTGCTGCAATACGACGCACAGCGCGTGGAGGATCTAAACAGCGACGGCGAGGATCACATCGCCGACGAGACGCGGTATTTCCTCATGTCGCGCCCGATAAAGCCGCACCTCGGCGAGAGCGGGAGCGCTCGCGGCGCGCTGGAGCTGCTGCTGGACATCCCCGGCGGCGCGCTCGGCGCAAGAACCCCGATAAAAAGAATGGAGATTTTCAATGACTGACAAGATCGAAAGCGCCCTCCGTCCGGAGGAGGACGCGCCGGACGCGCCGAGACGCGCCATAGGGCGCGACGAGATACGCGCCGCCTACGCCACGCTTTTGAAATACAAGGCGGGGAAGGCGAATCTTGAGCGGCGCATCGTGGACGACCAGCAGTGGTACAAGCTGCGCCAGTGGGAGTGCCTGCGCCGGACGGAGGCAAAAGAGCAGATAGAGCCCGCGAGCGCATGGCTCTTCAACGCCATAGCCAACAAGCACGCCGACGCGATGGACGCCTTCCCCTCCGCGGCGATACTCCCGCGCGAGCAGGGCGACGTCGCCGAGGCGGAGATGCTCACGGCGGTGATACCCGTGGTGCTGGACGAGTGCGACTTTGAAAGCGTGTATTCCGGCGTGATGGACGACAAGCTCATCGCGGGCACGGGTGTGTACGGCGTGTTCTGGGACGCGGAAAAGCTCAACGGTCTGGGCGATGTGGACATCGTGCAGACGGACGTTATCAACCTTTTCTGGGAGAGCGGCGTCACCGACATACAGCACAGCCGCAATCTCTTCTACGTGAGCCTGAGAGACAACGACCGGCTGGAGGAGGAGTACCCGCAGCTTCGCGGAAGGCTCGGCGGCGCGGTCATGGACGTGGCAAAATACGTGTATGACGACAGCGTGGACACCGCGGGCAAGAGCGTTGTGGTGGACTGGTACTACAAAAAGCGCGCGGCGCGGCGCACCGTGCTGCACTACTGCAAGTTTATCGCCGGACAGACCGAGCCGCTGTACGCCACGGAGAACGACGCCGACCCCGTCACGGACGGCATGGGCAACATCCTCCGCCCCGCTCCGGCGGAGGCGGGCTGGTACGACCACGGGCTGTACCCGTTCGTGTTCGATCCGCTGTTCCGCACGAAGGGCACGCCCTGCGGCTTCGGGTACATCGACGTGGGCAAGAACACACAGGAGTACATCGACCGCGGCGATCAGGCGATCATGCAGAATATGCTCTTCAACTGCAAGCCGCGCCACTTCATCCGCAACGACGGCAGCGTGAACGAGGCGGAGTACGCCGATCTCACGAAGGACTTCGTGCACGTGGACGGCGCGCTGGGGCAGGACAGCATACTCCCCGTGCGCGGCAGCAGCCTTGACGGCATCTATGTCACCGTCATCAACAACAAGATAGACGAGCTAAAGGAGACGACGGGCAACCGCGACGTGTCCTCCGGCGGAACGACCGGCGGCGCGACAGCCGCCGCGGCGATCGCCGCAATGCAGGAGGCGGGCAGCAAGCTCTCGCGCGACAGCAGCAAGGCGGCGTACCGCGCGTACAAAAAGCTCGTGCTGATGGTGATAGAGCTTATCCGCCAGTTTTACGACGTGCCGCGCTACTTCCGCATCATGGGCGAGCACGGCGGCATGAGGTTTGTGAGCTGCTCGAACGCGGGGCTGCGACTGCAGAGCCAGGGCGAGCTGACGGGGCTGGACATGGGCTGGCGGCTGCCGGTGTTCGACGTGAACGTCACGCCGGTGAAGGCCTCGCCCTACTCGAAGCTGAGCCAGAACGAGCTTGCGCTGCAATTCTACGCGGCGGGCTTCTTTGACCCCGCGCGGGCGGAGGCGGCGCTGACCTGCCTTGACATGATGGACTTCGAGCGCAAGGACTTCGTCGCGGCGAGAATCGCCGAGAACGCCGCGCGCGCCCGCGCAACCGCACAGCCGCCCGCGCCCGCGTCAGGCGGCGTGCCGCTGCGCCGCGCAGGGGAGGCGAGCGCGACGAGAAACGCACGCGAGCGCGCGGCGCAGAGCGTCCAGCCGTAGTGAGCAAAAATGCCAATGCCGGGCGCAGGCGCCTCGGCGGCAGAGAAAGGAGATATACAGACATGAACAAAGAGACGACCGACAGTATCCAGCTTTTCGCCGCCGAGGACGGCAGCGCCGACACAGCGGACGAGACCACGGAGCGGATCGCAGATGAAAACGCCGCGCAGGAGATGCGTGAGGACGCGATCGCGCGGACGGCGGATAACGAACCCGGGGCGAGGGATGAGACCGGGGAGGCGAGAAGAAGAGAGCAAGCCTCCCGTCTATATTCCGTGTGGCTCGCGCAGGCGGCGGAGCTGCGCGAGAGCTACCCCGGCTTCGAGCTGACGCGCGAGCTGAAAAAGGCGGACTTCCGCGAGCTTCTGCGCTCGGGGGCAAGCGTGCGCGCCGCGTATGAGCTCGCCAACCGCGACGCCATCATGCGCGCGGCGGCGCGCGACATGGAGGAGAGGCTCACCCGCCGCATACTCTCCGGCGCAGACCGCCCGCGCGAGGGCGGGCTTACCAGCCAGAGCGCCGCCGTTGTGAAAAACGACGTGGCGAGTATGTCCAAAGCCGCGCGGCGCGAGGTGATCCGCCGTGTTCAGCGCGGCGAAAAAATATCATTTTGAATAGGAGAGACACATGAGCAACGACACAAACACCGTCCAGACCACCGGCATGACCGGACTGTCGGCGGAGATGAAAACCTTTTACGACATGACGCTTATCGACGAGGCGCAGGCGAATCTCGTCCATGACCAGTTCGGGCAGAAGCGTCCCATTCCCGCCAACGGCGGCAAGATCATCGAGTTTCGCAGGTTCGCGCCGCTCGCCAAGGCGACCACGCCCCTCACCGAGGGCGTGACGCCGGACGGCAAGCAGCTTTCCGTCAGCACCGTCAGCGCCGCGGTGAGCCAGTACGGCGACTATATCACGCAGTCGGATATGCTGGAGCTGACGGCGCTGGACAACACCATCCTTGAGTCGGCAAAGCTGCTCGGGCGTCAGGCGGGCGCGACGCTCGACACCGTTGTGCGCAACGTCATGCACAGCGGCACGAACGTCATGTACGCCGAAAAGCTCACCGCCTCCGGCGCGGTCGAGGTGAAAAGCCGCGCCGCGCTCGACAGCGACTGCGCCATAACCGTGGAGCTCATACAGCGCGCCGTGGCGAAGCTGCGCGCGCAGAACGCCCCCACTATCGACGGCAAGTACGTCGGCATCATCCACCCCTATGTCGCCTATGACCTCATGCGCGATAGCGAGTGGATCGACGCGCACAAGTACGCCCAGCCGGAGAACCTCTACGAGGGCGAGATAGGCGAGCTTGCAGGGGTGCGCTTCGTGCAGACGACCGAGGCAAAGATCTACTCCGGCGGCGATCTCGCCTCCGACAGCCGCACGCTCGCGGTCAACAACGCCTCCGGCTATACCGGCAGCGTGACCGCCATAAAGTTCGACGGCGGCACGGTCGAGCCCGACGCGCTCGTCGGACGGTATATCCTCATCAACGGCGTGCGCGCAAAGGTCACGGCGAACACCGCCGACACCGTCAGCGTTGAAAGCTGCGACTTCGGCACTGTGGCGGACAACGCCGTCATTTACCCCGGCGAGGGCGGCAAGGACGGGCTTGCCGTGTTCGGCACGCTCATCCTCGGCGACGGCGCTTACGGTGTGACCGAGGTGACGGGCGGCGGACTGGAGATAATCGTGAAGCAGCGCGGCTCGTCCGGCGCGGCGGACCCGCTCGACCAGCGCTCCAGCGTCGGCTGGAAGGCGATAAAGACCGCGGAAATGCTGATAGAAAACTACCTTGTGCGCATCGAGAGCGTCTCAAAGCGCTTCTCCGCGAGCGCCAAGGCAAACTGACGGCGGGAAAGGAGCAGGCATAATGGCAGCAAAGAAGAACAAGGACGGCGAAAGGCTCGTGCGCATACGGCTTCCCAAGGAGCGGCGCGACCAGGAGGACGTGTTCGTCGGCGTGAACGAGCGCACATGGCTCATCCGCCGCGGCGTTGAGGTGGAGGTGCCCGAATGTGTGGCGGAGGTGCTGGAAAACCGCGAGATGATGCTCGAAACCATTATGGAGTTCGAGAGCGCGGCGCGCAGGGCGGACTGACGCCATGACGCTCGAGGAAGCGATAGGACGCGCGGATGCACTGCGCCCCAACAGCTTCAGCTATGCCCAGAAGCTCGCGTGGGTGAGCGCGCTGGACGCGGCGGTCACGGCGGAGCTGATAAACACTCATGACGGCGGGGAGTGGGTGGGCTTCGCGGGGTATACCGAGGAGAGCGCGCCCCGGACCGAACTTTTGATCCCCGCCCCGTATGACGAGGCGTATCTGCGGTATCTTGAGGCGCAGATGGACTACGCCAACGGCGAGTACGACCGCTTCAACAACTCCAACGCCATGTACGCCGCGACCTTCGGCGCGTTCGTCAACCACTATAACCGCACGCATATGCCGCTTGGCGTGAAGAAGAAATACTACTGAAGGAGGAGGGAACGCCATGCTGTACCCCAAGCTCAGAAAAAAAGCCGTCAGGCGGCAGACCGTCAGCGCCTTCGGCGGGTATGAGCACCGTCTGCGCACATCGGAGGGCGCGTTTTATGACACCAGAAACCTCTCAACAGAGCGCTATCCGCTGCTGTCGGTGAGAAAGCGGCGGGGCGAATACCTCACGCTCACAGCGCCGCAGGGAATTATCGAAAAGGACGCGCTCGCCTACATCGACGGCGGCACGCTCTATTATAACGGGCTTGCAACGCCGCTCACGGGGATGAGCGCGGGCGAAAAGCAGCTTGTGAGCATGGGGGCGTACATCTGCGTGTTCCCCGACAGGCTCTACTACAACACCGCCGACGGCACGGACTATGGCTCGATGGACGCGAAATGGGAGTACGTCGGGCGCGTGAGGTATACCGTGTGCGACCTCGACGGCGAGGACTTCCCCGCCGCCGAGGAGAGCGCCGCCGAGCCCGCCTCGCCGCAGGACGGAGACTGCTGGCTGAACACGAGCGAGCACACATTCAGCCGTTACAGCGCATCGATGAAAGCATGGGTGGAGGTGGAGAGTGTTTACACAAAGCTCACGTTCACCACGCAGGGGCAGATCCCCTCCGCCTTTGCCCGCTATGACGGTGTGCGCGTCTCCGGCGCGGGGGAGGAGCTCGACGGGACGAAGGTGCTTTACGCCGTGGGCGGCAGCGCGGGCACGGCGGAGGATCGTGCCGATGCGGAAAGCGACTTTATCGTTCTCGCGGGTGCGCCGCAGGAGACGCACACTAAGGAAAACGCGCACATCACCCTCGTGCGCCGTGCGCCGGACATGGACTATGTCTGCCAGTGCGCGAACCGTCTGTGGGGCTGCCGCTACGGCAACGACGGGGAGGGAAACCTCAACGAGCTTTACTGCTGCGCCCTCGGCGACTTCAAAAACTGGGAGCAGTATATGGGGCTATCGACGGACTCATGGCGCGCGAGCGTCGGCTCGGACGGCGTGTGGACGGGGGCGATAGGCTATCTGGGCACGCCGCTTTTTTTCAAGGAGAACTGCATCCACAGGATAAGCGTGTCCGCGACGGGGGCGCATCAGGTGGGCGAGACCGTGTGCCGCGGCGTGCAGCGCGGCAGCGCGAAAAGCCTTGTCGTCGTCAACGAGACGCTCTACTACAAGTCGCGCGGCGACGTGTGCGCGTATCAGGGCGGCTTTCCGGAGGGGGTGTCCGCCGCGCTCGGCGGCGAGAGCTACGGCAGCGCCGCCGCAGGCGCGATAGGCGAGCGCTACTATATCTCCATGCGCGATGCGCAGGGGAAGGCAAAGCTTTTCGTCTACGACATCGGCAGGGGGCTTTGGATGCGCGAGGACGAGCTGGCGGCGGACGCCTTCGCGCGCGTGGACGACGAGCTGTTCTGTCTGTCAAACGGCAGGCTCTACGCCCTCGCCGGAACGTGCGGCAAGCCGGAGGCGAGCGTGGAGTGGTCGGCGGAGACGGGTATGCTCGCCTGCGAATATCCGGACAGCAAGTATCTTGTGCGCCTTGCCGTGCGCGCGTGGATGGAGCCGGAGGCGGAGCTTGAGCTTTTCGTGGAGTACGACTCCTCCGGCGTGTGGGAATACGCCGGACGGATGCACGCGGCGAACGCCGGCTCCGCCGAGTTCCCGCTGAGACTGAGGCGCTGCGACCATGTGCGTGTGCGCCTTGAGGGGCGGGGCGATATGCGGATACTGAGCATGACGCGCGAGGTGACGGAGGGATGACGGGTATGTACGAGCTTCCGCCCATGCTCTCCGGCACATCGGCGCAGCAGCTCGCCGCGCTGCGGGCGTACCTCGTGCGCATGGCGGAGCAGCTCAACTCCGCCGAGCGCGCGCCCGCCGTCACGGCGGCGGGGAACGCCCCGAGCGCGCGGCAGTCCGTCGGACGCACGGCGGGCGCGGCGGGCGACGCCGCCGATATAGGCGCGAACATGAGAAAGAATGCGGCGCAGCTTCGCCAGCTCATACTGAAAACGGCGGACGGGCTTTCGGGCGAAATCGAGGCTGTGGGCAGCTATGCCGACGGGCGCATAGGCTCGCTCAGCGAGCAGTATCTCGCCCGCTCGGAGTTCGGCGCGTTCACCGAGAACATAGAAAGCCAGATCGCGAACACCGCGCGCGGCGTGGTCGAGAGCTACGGCTACACCGAGAGGATAGAATCGAACCGGACGAGCCTTGAGCTGCTGCAATCCTACGTGACGGACATCGACGGCGAGATACGCCGCGGGCTCGTCACCGATCCCGCGACGGGGGAGACCGTCACGGGAATCGCCATCGCGCAGAATCTGCAATTCACGGGCGAGGTCAGCCGCGGCAGCGACGGCATGAGCTACTACACGCTCTCCTCCGGTCAGACCTTCGGGCTTTACACCTCCACGGGGTGGCAGTTCTGGATAAACGGATACCGCCGCGGCTGGTACGACTCCGTGGACGGCATGCTGCACATCGCCAACGTCGCCGTGGAGGACAGTCTCCAGCTCGGCGGGGCGTGGCGGCTGACCGCCGACGGCGGGCTTGGCATAAAATATACGGGAGGGTGAGACCGTGGGCGTGAACTTTTTTCAAAACGGCGTGAGCCTCGGCGCGAGCGCGGGCTGGGGCGGCTATACCGGCGGCAACAACTATGTCGTGCGCTACGACTTCACAACGCCCGAGGCAGGGGCGAGCGGCGTGACGCTGACGCTTGGCGGGATATACTACGGGCACGGCGCGGGCACACAGGGCTTCGGCTTCAAGCTCGGCTCCTCGCCTGCGGCGTGGGCGAACGCGCACGGCGAAGCGCCCGACTCGACCCTTGGGTACATGAGCTATTCCGACGCTGCGGGCTACGGCTGCACGATGACGGCGGCGGGGCTGAATCTTGCGCCGTACACGACGTATTATCTCTTTGTGTACGCCGCGACGGGCGGCACGGAGTATTACACCGGCTGGAACTGCACCGCCCCTGCGATCGCCCTCACCGGCAGCTATACCCAGCCCGTCTCCGCAATAAGCTCCGTCTCGCCGCAGACGGCGACGGGGAGCAGCGTGTCGCTGATCATGGCGCGCGCGGGCGACAGCCGCCACAAGGCAACCTTCAGCCACGACGGGGAGATCCTTGCCGTGTCCGAGCCGTTCGCCGCGGCGCTCTCCTACACCTGCCCGCGCGAGTGGATGGCAAAAGCGCCGACGGCGCAGAGCATGACGGTGGACGTTTCGGTGCAGATGTACTCGGACGCGGCGTGTACGCTCCCCGTGGGCGCGGCGCAGACGGCGGCGTTCGTGCTGACGGCGGACGCGGATATGCGCCCGCGCCTTGCCGACGGCGCGGTGACTTCGGCGGCGCTCAACCCCGACGGCGCGGCGGCGGGCATTACGGGCTTCATCGCCGGAGTGAGCCGCGCGCGGGTGAGCTTCGCGGCGGACATGATAGATATGTCCGCCTGCGCGGGCGCGGCGATCGCGGCGTACCGCGTGAGCGTCAGGGGGCGCACGATAAGCGCGGCGGCGGGCACGGTGGACACGGGCGTGCTCACGGGCGACTGCACGCTCTCCTGCTCCGTCGTGGACACGCGCGGCAGGGAGGACACGCTCAGCATAGGCGTGACGATGCTGCCGTATGTGCCGCCGTTTCTCAGCGACATTGCCGCCGCGCGCTGCAACGCGGACGGCACGGACAACGAGCGCGGCGCATACTGCAAGCTCCGCGCCGCGCTGGGGTACACCCCGCTCGGCGGGGCGAACAGCGCCGCAGTGTCCGTCAGCCTCCGACCAACGGGCGGCGCGTGGGGCGCGGAGACGGCGCTTGACGGCTTCGAGAGCGGCAAGTGGTCGCACAAATGGAGCGCGCCCGCCGTGCTCGGCGGAGATCTCACGCAGGACGGGTACACGCTGCGTCTGCGCGTGACGGACGCGGTGGGCGGCGCGGGCGTTTACACCGCGCGGCTGTACAGCCGGCAGTGGGCGATGAAATTCAACGCGCACGGCACGGCGGTGGGCTTCGGCATGTCGCCGACGGCGGAAAACGCCGTGCAGCTTCCGGACACGTGGCGGCTGTACGCCGGGGCGCTGGTGCTCTCCTCCGGCTCTTACGGCACGGCGCCGCCGGAGCAGGCGGAGCTCAGCCCCGTGGAGGGGCAGCTATATTTCTATGTGACGGACTGAGGAGGCGGCGAAAATGGGCAGCTTTTCATCTCTGCAAAAGTGCGCGCGCAGCGCCTCCGGCTGGAGCGCGTGGAGCGCTCTCGGCGGCGCGGACTACGTCGCCGAGAGCGAAAGGTGCGTGGTGTACCGCGCACAGGCGAGCTACGCCGCCGGAGAGAGCGGCGTTGCGGCGCTCTCGATAGGCACAAACTTCGTCAACCCGCTGACCTCCGGCACGGCGGCGACGGCGGGGTGCTATCTCTATACCTTTGACCCCACGGCGGGCGGGAACGCCGCCGTCATGAGCCCGCCGGGCGGATACATCGCGTATGCGTCCGCAGAGTTTTCGGCGAGCAACGTGGGGAACTATATCATTTTTCCGTTTCCGGCGCTCTCGGGTACGCCGGCGGCGCTGTACTTCTGGTTCACCTCGTCCGTCAGCACCCCCGCCTACGGCAGCAACCAGATATATCACTACGCCACCGGCAACTGGAACGCCGCGCTGGAGACCGGCACACGCGCCCCCGCGATATACGGCGGGCTGTCCGGAGGCACGGGCGGCGGCGGCGGGGAGATAGGCGTTGACCGCTTCACGGTGAAAGACTGCGGCGCAAGGCTGAATATGCCGCAGTCTCCGTGGTCGGGCAGTATGTCGATGGGCAGGGGCGAGGTCGGGCGTATGCGCGTGAGCTTTGACTTCTCCGTGCAGACGGAGCTCGTCGTCACGAGCAGCGGCGGCACGGCGGCGCTGACGCGCCTTTATGTCTCAACCGAGCCCGACATCGACGAGTATACGGGACGCCCCGTCAGCACGGTGCTTGAGCTTGACGCGGACGGCGCGCTCACGGCGGCGCGCCTTGAGCGGGGGAAGACCTATTATCTTTTCGCCGTATTCGACGGCGGGATAAGCGCGGGCAGCGTGTCGTTCGCGTTCACGCCGGCGGCGCGGAAATGGTACGAGGGCGACAGCGCGGAGTTCGTGCGCCTCGCCGCCGATCCGTCGCGCCGCGCGGCGCTCGGCGCGGGAAAATACGGCGTGATAAGGCTGACCTTCGCAAACTCCGGCACGGCGAGGTTCTACACCGACGGCACGGACATAGCAAGACCGTTTTTCATCTACGGCTACCTCAGCGAGGGGTATAACCTCGACAATGCCGACGGCACGTGCTATCCCTGCCTTGAGACGGGGCACGGCAGCGTCACGACGGGCGATCCGCCGGACTATGACATGGAATACGCGGTCACGGCGGGGCGGGTATACTATCTCTTCACGCGCTGCTCCACCGCGGACGAGCCTGTCGGCACAACGGTGCATATCGTGCCGCCCGCCGCGCCCTCGCGCTACGCCCTCGTTTCAAGACCCGCCGCGCTGAACGCGGCGGCGGACGCCGCGTATGACGAGGCGTGCGCGCGCTATACCGTGCGCGAGCAGTGCGTGAGCTTCAAATACCGCGGCACGGCGCGCATCCGCGCGGCATCGGGCGAGGGAGGCGGCGCGGCGGAGCTGAGAGCATATGTGACCGCCGCGCGCGGCGTGGAGCTTTCGACCGGCACGCCGACGGCGGAAACGCTAGCGCAGACCGACGGCGTGACGACGGCTGCCGAGGCGGAGTTTTTTGCCGAGGAGGGGCGGGAATACTGGGTGTATATCACGGCGGAGGAGCTGCTGTATGCGCCGTCCGCGCGCCTTGGCATACAGATACAAGCACCGCCCGTGCGGCGCTACTCCGTGACGGAGACGGCAAGGTACGAGAGAGTTTCCGCGCCCGTGGAGCACTCCGCCTCACCCGGGGAGAGCGGCGTTTTGCGCCTTGAGCTGACGTTCGAGAAAAGCGGCGCGGTGCTCTTTTCAAGCACCGACGCCGCAGGCACGCACACGCGCCTTGCGGGCGCGCTGAGCCGAGGGGCGGACATTTACCCCGCGACGGGCGAGCCAGCGTCGCCCGCGCTCGCCTCCTCCGCCGCCGCGCAGACGCACTACTCCTTCGCCGCGTTCGTCGAGGCGGGAGCGACGTATTATTTTTTCAGTCGGGATATGTGGCTTTACGCCGCGCCCGCCTTCACCGTGCATATCCGACCCGTGCCCGGCGCAATGCACATTCTCGCCGACGGCGGCGAGAAAAACGCCCTGCCGTACATCTATGCCTCCGGCGCGTGGCACGCCGCCGCGCCGATGCTGTATTCCGCCGGCAGATGGCACACCGGAATATAAAGGAAACCACCGAGAGGGAGGAAAGAAATTGACAGACGAAGAGAAGAGGCTTCAGCGCGAACGGGAGGCGGCGTATAAGTCCGCCGCGCGTCCGGAATACGCAGGAAGCCATGAAAAGGAGCTGAGCGACGCCTACGACGCGCTGACGGGGCGCGGGGAGTTCAGCTATGATCTCGGCAGCGACGCGCTGTATAAGCACTACCGCGACGACTATGTCCGGCGCGGCAGGCTCGCCATGCGCGACAGCGCGGGTCAGGCGGCAGCGCTGACGGGCGGGTATGCGTCCAGCTACGCCGAGGGCGCGGGGCAGCAGCGGTACGACGAGTATCTACAGCAGCTCGGCGCGATCGTGCCGGAGCTGTACTCGATAGCGTACAGCCGTTATCAGGATGAGGGCGACGCTCTGCGCGAGCGCTACGACCTTGCCGAGGGGCTGCGCGACAGAGAGTACAGGGCGTACACCGACGCGCTCGACGATTACAACAACGCCCAGCAGCGCGTCTATGAGCGCGAGCAGGAGGAGCTTGAACGCGCGCGCAAGGAGCGCGACAGCGAGTATCAGCGCCGCCAGAACGAGGCGGCGGCGCGCGCGAAATACGGCGACTTCGGCGGGTATGCCGCGCTCTACGGCGACGAGACGGCGGAGCGGATGAAAAATTACTGGATAGTCTCCAACCCTGCCGCGGCGTTCAATATGGGGCTCATCACCGCCGAGCGGTATTATGCGCTCTTGCCCTCCGCGTTCTCCAGCGCGGACGGCGGCGCGAAGAGCGGCGGCGCGCGCACAGGCACGTACTACCCCAACACCGCGCCCGACGGCAGAGACGCCGCGCTCGTGCAGCGCGAGCTGAGAAATATGGGGTATAACATCGCGGTGGACGGCGCGTGGGGTCCGAGAAGCCAGAAAGCGTGGGACAAGATCTACGGCAGCGGCAAAGCCGCCGCGTCCGCCTTAGGCACAGCGGGCGGCACGCGCACCGGCAGCGGCACGGTGGCGTCCTCCGGCGCGGCGAAGGCACGGCGCTGACAGGAGAGACGATGAGAAAGAGCACGTATTATATCGAGCTGGACATAGAGCGGCGCAGCGCACAGGCGTGTATGTCGGTGCGGCAGGGCGAGAGCGGGCGGCGGCTCGTGATCGCGCTGATGAGCGGAGGAAGGCCGTATGACCCCGGCGAGGACTGCTACGCCGTGTTCGCCGGAACAAAAAGCGACGGCACGACGCTCTTCAACGGCTGCACCCTATCGCGCGGGCGCGTGACATATGAGCTGACCGCTCAGACGACTGCGGCGGCAGGGCGCGTTGCGTGCGAGCTGAGGATATACTCCGTCGCCGGAGAGCTTATAATATCCCCCGCGTTCACGATCATGGTGTTCAGAGCGAAAACGGAGGAGAGCGGCATAAGCTCCGCCTCGGAGGTCACGGCGCTCACGGAGCTTATCACGGACGCGCGCGAGGCGATAGACGCCTGCCGCAGCGGCGGTGTGGATGCGGCGGAGGCGCGCTTGGACGCCGCCGCCGGCACGCCGGCAGTGAGCGTGCAGCTCGGCGAGAGAAACGGGAAAAAGACCTTGAGCTTCGCGTTCTCCGGACTGAAGGGCGCGGACGGCAAGGACGGCATTGACGGACTGAACGGTGCGGACGGCAAGGACGGGAAGGACGGCGCACAGGGAGCGCAGGGCGCAAAAGGCGACAAGGGCGACAGGGGCGAGCCCGGGCAAAAGGGCGCGGACGGCAAGGACGGCGCGCAGGGCGAAAAGGGCGAGCGCGGCGAAAAAGGCGAACGCGGCGACCCCGGCACACCCGGCGGGAAAGGCGAGAAAGGCGAAAAGGGCGACAAGGGAGATCGCGGCGAAAAGGGCGACCCCTTTACCGTGCGCGGCTTTTTCACCGACCTTGAGGCACTCGCCGCCGCCGTGCCCGCGCCTGCCGCAGGCGACGTATACGGCGTCGGCACGGCGCAGCCCTATGACCTCTACATCTACGATGCCGCCGCGTGCGCGTGGGTGAACAACGGACCGCTCCAGGGCGCGAAGGGCGAAAAGGGCGAGAAAGGCGACGCCTTCACGTTTGAGGACTTCACGCCGGAGCAGCTCGACGCACTGCGCGGCGCGGACGGCGCGAAGGGCGACAAGGGCGAGCAGGGCGCAAAGGGAGACAAGGGCGAGCGCGGACTGCCCGGCGCGGACGGAAAGGACGGCAAGGACGGCGCATCGGGCGCAAAAGGCGAGCGCGGCGAAAAAGGAGAGAAAGGCGAAAAGGGCGACGCGGGAGCGCCGGGGGCGAACGGCAAGGACGGCGCGGCGGGAGCAAAAGGAGCAAAGGGCGACAAGGGCGACGACGGCTACACCCCTGTGCGCGGCGTGGACTACTGCACCGCCGCCGACAAGGCGGAGCTGGTCTCCGCCGTGCTCGCCGCGCTGCCGGACGGAGACGGGGTGAGCTACTGACATGAGCATTGTTACAACGGACAGCAGCCGCTACGCTGCCATTGCCGCCGCCATCCGCGCGAAAAACGGCGAGAGCGCACAGTACACTCCGGCGCAGATGCCGTCGAAAATATCCGCGATAACCACGGGCGCGGAGCTGGATTATGCCGTCGTCTGCGCACCCGAGCGCCCGGGCGCGGCGGTGAAGAACACGCTCTGGGTGGAGGAGGGCAACACGCCCAACGGCGTGTACTTCTCGCTGACAGCGCCTGAGACGCCCGCGTCGAACACGCTCTGGGTCGAGCAGGGGATGCAGTCGGTCGTGCCGTTCGAGCCGATAAAGGACGGCGGCATAACCGTCTATCCCCGCCGCGTCAAGCAGTACAGGGCGTCTGCCGGAAAATGGCTGCTGCAATACGCGCAGCTCTACGACGGCGCGAGGTGGACGGATCTCAGCATACCCATATACAGCTATGGCGACGAGGTCAGCGCGATGACCGGCGGGTGGAGAGTGGAAGCCACGGCGTGGGAGACGGCGGGCTCCGGCATCATGGCAAGCATAACGAAAAACGCCGACCACATCTTCATCACCGGACAGAGCTACAGCATCAAAAACGGCAGCGGCTACCGCCTGAGGACAATATCGCCGCTTGACCTGACGGACACGGAGAGCATCGGCATACGTGTCAGCGAGATGACGGGGGAGGGCGTGCTCGGCGTGCTGGCGCAGGGGCAGACCTATATGGACGCCGGCGTGTGCCAAAGCGTTACAGGCGCGGACGGAACAACGCCGGCGGACACGCGGCTGGACGTGTCCTCGCTGACGGGGCTGCACCATGTCTGCCTTATGCTGCGGTGTACGGAGGCAAAGTCGATAACGCTGAAAGCGAAGGTGCATAAATGCTGGATATATTGACACAGCGCACGATAGACGCCGCCGTAAAGACGGCGCGCGCCATCGCCGCGGACGACGCCCACGGCTACGATCAAGCCGAGCGCTGGGGACCGGATTTTGATTGCAGCAGCCTTGTCATCCATGCGTGGCGCACGGCAGGCGTGCCGCTTGCGTGTACGTACACCGGCGATATGCGCGGGGATATGCTGCGCCGCGGCTTTTCCGACGTGACGGCGCAGGTGAGCCGCGATACCGGAGCGGGGCTTGCGCGCGGGGATGTGCTTTTGAACTGCTCACGGCACACGGCGCTGTATATCGGCGGCGGGCGGCTCGTCCACGCCTCCGCCAACGAGCGCGGCGGGGCGCGCGGCGGCGCGACGGGCGACCAGACGGGGCGCGAGATATGCGAGCGGGCGTATTTCAACTACCCGTGGGATCTTGTTCTGCGCTATACCGGCGGCGCGGCGGCGGGCGTGCGGACGCTCCGCTACGACGGCGGCGGCGCGTATATGAGCGGGGAGGACGTGCGCGCCGCGCAGCATCTTCTTCGCGCGGCGGGGTATGCGCCCGCGCCCGACGGACAGTACGGCGGCGAGACGCGCGCGGCGGTCACGGCGTTCCAGCGCGGGCGCGGTCTTGCGCCGGACGGGGTCTGCGGCGCGACGACATGGGCGGCGCTCGCGGAGGTCAGGGCATGAGCGAGGCGGTGATCGTGGCGCTGCTGGGCTTTGCCGGAACGCTGACGGGCGCATATCTTGCCAACAAAAGGACGAGCGCCGTCATTGCCTACCGGCTGGAGGCGCTGGAGAAAAAGGTGGACAGGCACAACAGCGTCGTCGAGCGCACGTATGAGCTGGAAAAGCGCGCGGCGCTCGCGACGGAGCAGATAAAGGTCGCCAACCACCGCATAGACGACCTTGAACACAGCACAACGGAAAAGGAGAAATGAAAAAATGAAAATGGACTGGATGAACATACTTGAGCGCGCGGCGTGGACGTTCGCGGAGGGCTTCCTTGTGGCGCTGCCGGCGGCCTCCGCCGTCGGCGCGGACGCCGCCGCGTGGAAAGCCGCGCTGCTCGGCGCAGCCATGGCGGGGCTGAGCGCGCTGAAAACCTTCGCCATCGAGCTTATCCGCGCGATGGACGCATAATACGGCGGCAAAAACGGGGGAACGGGCTCGACCGAGCCCGTTCTCCTTGTGTCGTCCGCGCTAAGCTATTTATAACCGTCCGCGTTTTTTTTTACCGCTTCTTTAAGCTGACGGCGGTTATGGGAATGGAATCTTAACGCGCGAGAATAGTAATATAATAGCGCCTAGAGCGAGCGCGGAACGGATGCCGCCGCAGGGAGAGCGAGGCGTCCGCACGGCGTTCGCAAAGTGGTCGGACCGACCACGGAATGTGACACGATACTACTATATAAAAGGGAGGGGTTTTTTTGTTAACATTCATTATCGGTCTGGTTATCCTGTTCGTCGGGGCATTTTTCTACAGCAAGTTCTGTGAAAAGGTGTTCGGACCGGACGACCGCAAAACGCCGGCATACACAAAGCAGGACGGCGTTGACTATGTTCCGATGAAGGGCTGGAAGAACAGCCTCATCAACCTTCTGAACATTGCCGGCACAGGTCCTATTCTCGGACCTATCCAGGGCATACTGTTCGGACCCATCGCGTTTATCACCATCCCCATCGGCAACATCATCGGCGGCGCGATGCATGACTATTTCTCCGGCATGATCTGCCTGCGCGACGGCGGCACGCAGATGCCCGACATGATCAAGAAGTACACCAACAAGACCGTGTACATAATCTACAACGTCTTTGTGTGCGTGCTGCTCCTGCTCGTGGGCGCGGTGTTCATCTACACCCCGGGCGACATCGCCGCAAAGCAGGTGTTCGGCTTCTCCGGCGAGGCGACCGCAGTTTCCACCTGGGTCATCTACGGCGTCATCTTCCTCTACTACCTCTGCGCGACCGTGTTCCCCATTGACGCCATCATCGGGCGCATCTACCCCGTGTTCGGCGGCATCCTGCTCTTCTCCGCCATCGGCGTGTTCATCGGCATCTTCGCCAAGGGCTATCCCCTCGTCAACCTCTGGGACAGCGTGTGGATGTACAACGGCGTGTTCAATTACAGCGAGTATTTCGCCGGCAACCACTTCATCCCCGTGTTCTTCGTCACCGTCGCCTGCGGCATACTCTCCGGCTTCCACTCCACGCAGACCGCCATCATCTCCCGCACGATGAAGAGCGAGCGCGAGGGTCGCGCCACGTTCTACTACATGATGGTGCTTGAGGGCTTCATCGCCATGGTCTGGGCGGCAGGCGCAATGGGCGCTTACAACCTCGGGCTTCAGGAGGCGAACGCCTCTCTTGCGACAGGCACGGTCGGCATCGTCTGCAAGGACATCCTCGGCAATGTCGGCGGCATAATCGCCCTGCTCGGCGTTATTGTGCTGCCCATCACCTCCGGCGATACGGCGCTGCGCGCCCTGCGCCTGACGGTGTCCGACACGCTGCACATCGACCAGAGCACCAACGGCAAGCGCCTCGGTCTCTCCGCGATAATTTTCGCCCTCGTCGCGGGCATCCTCGTCTGGGCAAAGTTCGACTCCAACGGCTTCAACACACTCTGGCGCTACTTCGCATGGTCCAACCAGACCCTCGCCCTGTTCGCGCTGGCGTGCATCGCCATCTGGATGTACCGCAACGGCAAGGGCAAGTATGCCTGGGTGCCGATGATCCCGGGCGTGTTCTACGCCCTGGTGACCTGCACGTTCATCGTGAACGCGAAGATCGGCTTCAATGTTCCTTGGACGGCTTCGTACATCATCGGCGCGGTGTTCGCCGTTGGATACCTGTTCGTTGTTCTGCGCTTCGGCAAGAAGACAGCAAATCAGGAGCTGAAGGCGTAAGCGCCAAGATAGTTCAACAAAATCGACCGGCGGAGAGCCCCGCCGGTCGAGCTTTTTTATACAGTTTTTCTTACCGCATTAGTCGTACCAGCCCTGCTCGGCGCTTGCCGCGCCGGAGGAGGACTTTTCAATCTCCACATAGAACGCGGACTGCACAAGCCCCAAGAAGAGCGGCATGAACACCGCCGCGGCGATAATCAGCACGAAGTTGGCAATGCCGAACAGCCACCCCAGATACGGGATCGCCGAGAGCAGCGAGAGGATGATGACCGCGGCGCAGACAGCCAGCACAGCCAGCACGTCCGCAAGGAACATTTTGCCCTTGAAGCCCTGGGTGCGCTCGGCGGAGACCTTGCAGGCGTCTGTTGCCTTTACGTCCGGCTCGCGCATGAGGATGTACGGCGTGAGACGGTAGGAGTACGCCTTGATGACGCCGAACACTATGCCCACAACGGGGATGAGCGACCATAGCGTCACCCACAGCAGCATCCACGCCATGCCGCCCAGCACACGACCGAGCGTGTGCCAGTCGCGAAAGCAGTCAAAAAGCTGCGCCGCCCTGACCTCCTGTCCGAGAAAGCCGTTGAGGTAGATGAGCGTCATGGACGTTTCCAGCAGCAGCCCGATGGACACCGCCACGCCCACGACAACGCCGAAGAGCGCGTATGCCGCCGACGTGAGTAAGATGTTCAGAAGCGAGATGCCCCAGAGCCTGAACGGCTTTTCCGCGAGCACCGCCAGAGACTTTTTGTAGATCGAACCTATCATTTTCTTTGCCTCCAAAATGTATTTATATATGTATATACGCGCACATCGCGCGTTTGTTACACCACCGTCACTCGCGCCGCGCCGGCATCGAGCGTATCCGGCAGGGGCGAGTTTATGATGATGTGATCCGCCTCGCAGAGCGGTATCAGCATATACGCGCCCGACTTGAGAAATTTTGATTTGTCGCAGAGGAACACCTTCTTCTCCGCCTGCCGCAGTGCGCGGCGGCGCAGGGCGTTTGCCTGTGCGCTGTAATCGGCGATCCACGCCCCCGGCGTTATCGCCGAGGAGGAGAAGAACATGATGTCGATGCCGAAGTGCGTGATGAGCTCCTCCGCCTCGTGCCCGTAAAAGCTCATCGTGTCGTAGCTCGTCTCCCCGCCGAGGCAGATGGTGGGCACGCGGTACTTCGCGGCGAGCTGCAAAACGGAGATGTTGTTCGTGACGACGGTGATGTTCTTATAGGCGCCCATTTGGTCGATGATATGCAGCGTCGTGGTGGATTCGTCCAAAAACACCATGCAGTTGTCGCGCAGGAGCTTTGCCGCCGCCTTGTCGAGCTTGAGCTTCTCCTGAGGGTTGATCCCCATGCGGAAAACGGCGGGTCCCCCGTCCGTCTCGCTCAGGCGCTGCACCACGCCGCCGTGACTGCGCACCACGAGCCCCAAATCCTGCATCGTGTTCAGATCGCGCCGCACCGTCGGCATACTGACGAACAGCTCCCGACTGAGGCTCTCCACGCTGGCATAGCCGTGTTCGGACAGAATAGCCATGATTTTTTCGTATCTTTCGTTTTTCATCTCGGTCACCGCCTTGAAATTGAGCGTTTTTGATCGTTTCTCAATATTAGCGCCAAACCTTGCAGAAGTCAAGCGATGTGAGTATAATACGGTTTATCTATTTTGATGAAAAACGGCGCAAACAGGCGCGTGAAATATAGTATCTTTGATATAAAAATATCAAACGCACGTAAAACGAAGGTATTATTGGTGTAAATAAACAAATTTCATATACGAAAGGCAAAAGCATGGATAATGTAAGGCTGATCGCGTTCGACCTCGACGGTACGCTTACCCAGCACAAGACGAAGCTCGCCCAGCCCAATCTCGGAGTTTTGGACGCATTGCGGGCAAGGTACAGGCTTCTGATGGTGGGCGCGGGGATGTGCAGCCGCATATTCAAGCAGATGAACGGCTACCCCATAGATATTATCGGCAACTACGGGATGCAGTTTTGCACATACAACGCCGCGACCGGCGCGCTCGACCCTGTTTTTGACGAGCACGCCCCCTGCGACAGAGACAGCGTCGAGACGCGCGTGACCGCGCTGAGAGAGCGCTTCGGCTATACGAGCTTCAAGGGCGATAATGTGGAGTACCACGCTTCCGGCTGCGTCACGTTCCCGCTTTTGGGCACGGCGGCGGACATTGCCGACAAGCTCGCCTTCGACCCCGACCGCTCGAAGCGTAAGCCCATGTACCCCGCCGTGCGCGAGGCGTTTCCGGACTATACGGTGTTTATCGGCGGCTCGTCGTCGTTCGATCTCGCGCCCTTCCCCTACAATAAATACTACGCCCTCGACAGGTATTGCAAAGACTACGGCTATGACCACTCCGAGGTCGTCTACGTCGGGGACGATTACGGACCCGGCGGCAATGACGAGGCGGTCTACCGCTCCGACCTCCGCTTTGTCCGCGTGGACGATTACACCCGCTTCGGCGAGTATATGAAGGGATTTCTCTGAACGTGGAGGCGGACAGAATGTTTATAGATTGCGGCAAGTATGCCGGAAAATGCGCCTGCGGGCGCGAGCACGTCATGCAGACCCGCGCCGCGGTGATAGAGCCGGGCTGCCTTTTCGACTTTGAAAAATACATGGCGGAGCTTCATGTCGGCGGCAAGCGCTGTGCGCTGTACGGGGCGAACGCCTACGCCGCCACGGCGGACAGGCATCCCCGCGCCGAGCAGGAGATAGTGCTCGACCCGACGGAGCTCCACGCAGACGAGACGTCCACGGCGGAGGTGCTCTCCGAACTTAAAAACGATACGGAGGTCATTATCGCCGTCGGCAGCGGCACCATCCACGACATCGCGCGCTACTGCGCGCGCGAGCGGGGCGCACGCTTTGTCTCCTGCCCGACGGGCGCGAGCGTGGACGGCTTTTGCAGCACCGTCGCGGCAATGACGTGGCACGGATTTAAAAAGACGCTGCCCGCCGTCGCACCGGAGCTTGTGCTGGCGGACACGGAGATCATCAAAAACGCGCCCATGGAGCTTGTGCGCAGCGGCGTCGGCGACATTATGGCAAAGTATACCGCCCTTGCCGATTGGAAAATGGCGCATATCCTCACGGGTGAGTTGTTTTGCGGGAAGATCTGTGATATAATGCAGAACGCTGCCGACACCGTCATGAAAAGCGTTCCAGGGATAGCCCGCGGCGAGGAGCGCGCTTACGCCGATGTGACCTACGCGCTCATCATGAGCGGCGTCGCCATGCAGATGATGGGCAACTCCCGCCCCGCCTCCGGCGCGGAGCACCACATATCCCACATGATAGAGATGCAGCCGGAGGCGTTTCGGGTGAAGTTCCCCGCCATGCACGGGGAGAAGACCGGCGTGGGCTCGCTCATTGCCGTGCGCGAGTACAGGCGGCTGGCAAGGATAGAGGATATTACCCCGTACATAACCGACTACGCCCCCGTGCCGGAGGAGGATCTTCGCGCTTTCTTCGGCGGGCGGCTGGCGGATTCGCTGATAAAGGAAAACGAAAACGACTGCCTTGCAAAGGTGAGCCGCGAAAAGCTCAGCGCAAGCTGGGGCGAGCTGCGGCGCATCATTGACGCGCTCCCGACGGAGGAGTACCTTTACGGGCTTTTGGAGCTGCTGGGCACGAAGCGCGACCTCGCCTCCATCGGCGTGGAGGAGAGCGAGCTTCCCGCGCTGCTGAAAAACTCGCCCCTTGTGCGCAATCGTCTGACGCTCATGAGAACGCGGCGGATGATCGATATAGATAAAATCTAGCAATAATGTAAAGGAGAGAGTACAAGTGAGCGAAGAGATCATCATAAAGCACGCTCTTAAAAAGTACGGTGACAACGTCATCATTCCCGATTTGAGTCTTGACATTAAAGAGGGCGAGTTTTTCACGCTGCTTGGTCCCTCCGGCTGCGGCAAGACCACGCTTCTGAGAATGATAGCGGGCTTCAACAGCATTGAGGGCGGCGACTTCTTCTTCGGGGAGAAGCGCATAAACGACCTCGATCCCGCCAAGCGCAACATCGGCATGGTGTTTCAGAATTACGCCATCTTCCCGCACTACACCGTCAGAAAGAACGTCGAATTCGGACTGAAAAACAAGAAGTTCCCCAGAGACAGGATAAAGACCCAGTCCGAGAAGTTCATGCAGCTCATGCAGATCGACGAGTACGCCGACCGTATGCCCGAGCGCCTCTCCGGCGGTCAGCAGCAGCGCGTCGCGCTCGCCCGCGCGCTGTGCATAGAGCCGGACGTGCTGCTCATGGACGAGCCCTTGTCCAACCTCGACGCGAAGCTGCGCGTCGAAATGCGCACGGTCATCAAGAACATCCAGCACAATGTCGGCATCACGACCGTGTACGTCACGCACGATCAGGAGGAGGCAATGGCTGTCTCCGACCGTATCGCTGTCATGAACGCCGGCGTCATACAGCACGTCGGCACGCCGAAGAGCATATACCAGCGCCCCGCCAACCTCTTCGTCGCCACGTTTATAGGGCGCTCCAACGTGATAAAGGGCAGGCTCGTCACCGACGGCGGCAGGACGTATCTTGAAACGCTCTCCGGCTACCGCGCCGAGATACGCACCGTCCGCCCCGAGCAGCAGAAGGAGCAGGAGATCGTCATGTCCGTGCGTCCGGAGGAGTTTCTGCTTGACCGCGACAGCACCGAGGGCATCTCCGCCGTCGTGGACGACTGCGTGTTCCTCGGGCTGAACACCCACTACTTTGTGCATCTGTCCTCCGGCGAGGAGGTCGAGATAATCCAGGAGTCCTCCATCGACAGCATTATCCAGCCGGGCTCGGAGATAAAGCTGAAGATAAACACGGAGAAGGTCAATCTCTTCACTGCCGACGGCGAGGAGAATTTGCTGACCGGCGTGTGCAATGACTGCGCAAGGGCATAACGGAGGAGCGGGCTATGGTCAGAAAACGTTTTGACGGGTGGCTTATCGTCTCTGTGATACTGCTGCTGCTGTTCATCGCGGTGCTCGTTTACCCGATGTTCGGCGTTATCAAGCAGGCGGTCATCATGCCCGACGGCAGCTTCTCCTGGGAGCAGTTCCACAAGTTTTTCAGCAACAGCTACTATGTGGACACGCTCTACAATTCCTTTAAGATAACCATTTTCGTCACGGCGCTCACGCTCGTGATAGGCATACCGTTTGCCTACTTCTATGCGTTCTACCGCCTCAAGGGCGCGAAGATACTGTTCGTTGTCAGCATACTGTGCTGTATGTCCGCCCCGTTTCTGGGCGCGTACTCGTGGGTCATGCTCCTTGGGCGCAGCGGCGTTATCACGAAATTTTTCAAGACCGCCCTCGGCATCACTCTGCCGAGTATCTACGGCTTCGGCGGCATCGCCCTTTCCCAAACGCTCAAGTTCTTCCCGCTCGTGTTCATCTACATGAACGGCGCGTTCAAGAGCATTGACAACACCCTCATGGAGGCGTCGGCGAATATGGGCTGCACCGGTGTGAAGCGCCTTTTCAACATCGTGCTCCACCTCACCATGCCCACCATCCTTGCCGCGACGCTCATGGTGTTCATGCAGGCGTTTGCCGACTTCGGCACGCCCACCATCCTCGGCGAGGGCTTCAAGACCTTTCCGGTGCTGCTCTATAACGAGTACCTCGGCGAAAACGGCGCGAATTACAACTTTGCCGCCGCGCTCGCCATCATCGCGGTCATCGTCACCGCCGTGATATTTTTCCTGCAAAAGTGGGCGACAGGACGCTTCAAATTCTCCATCAACACCCTGCACCCCGTGGAGAAGAAGGACGCGAAGGGCTTTGCGGGCTTTCTCATGCACCTTTACTGCTATCTGCTCTGCGCCGTCGCCATACTCCCGCAGATATACATCATCTATCTGAGCTTTCGCAACAGCAAGGGCTCGCTCTTCGGCGTGGGGTACTCCCTCGTCAACTACGAGAGTGCGCTGAAGAAAAAGCTGGTGCTCGCCTCGCGCAACACGCTCGTCATGGGCATCATCGCCCTCGCCGTCATCATCATCATCGCGGTCGTGCTCGCCTACCTCGTCGTGCGCCGCAACAACGCGCTCAACCACTCGCTCGACACCATCGCCATGCTGCCCTACATCATGCCCGGCGCCGTCATAGGCATCGCGCTGCTGATCGCCTACGGCTCCAAGCCCATTGCGCTCACCGGCACGATGACCATCATGATAATGTCCTTTGCAATACGCCGTATGCCGTACACCATACGCTCGGCGACGGCAACGCTGATGCAGATTCCGATAAGCATAGAGGAGGCGGCGATAAGCCTCGGCGCGTCGAAGGTAAAGACCTTTGCCAAGATAACCGTGCCCATGATGTCGAACGGCATCCTCTCCGGCGCTATCCTAAGCTGGGTCGCCATCGTGACAGAGCTTTCCAGCTCCGTCATACTCTACAGCAACAAGACCACCACCCTCACCATGCAGGCGTATATTTACATCGGGCGCGGCGAGTACGGCACGGCGGCGGCGTTCGCCGCAATCCTCACTGTCATTACCGCTCTGAGCCTCTTCCTCTACATGGCGATAAGCAAGTCCGAGGACGATATACAGCTCTGACAGCCCCGCACTCAATTCACCCACTAGATGCGCAAGCATCCGGGAATATATCAAAAAGGAGAACCAAAATGAAGAAAATCCTAGCACTCGCAATGGCACTTTGCATGATCTTCGCACTGTGCGCCTGCGGACAGTCCGCAGCACCTGCCGAACAGCCCGCCCAGCAGGCAGCCCCCGCCGCCGAGGAGGCGGCAGTCGAGGATGATCTGGGCGACACCCTCGTCCTCTACTCCTCCATGACCGAGGCTGACCTTGACGCGCTCAAGACGTGCTTTGCCGAAGTGTACCCCGACATCAATATCGAGGTCATCTCCGGCTCCGCCGGTGAGTTCACTGCGAAGATCCAGGCCGAAGCCGGCAACCCTCAGGGCGACGTTACCTGGGGCGGTCTTGCTGACTCCGACGGCGACAAGTACGCCGAGATCTTTGAAGCATGGGTCTCTGACCATGACGACGAGCAGATGGAGGGCTACAGCACCCCCAACGGCTTCTACAGCATGGATCACCTCTCCACCGTCTGCTTCTGCGTCAACACCGAGCTTGAGAAGGAGCTTGGTCTGAACATCCAGTCCTACGAGGATCTTCTCGATCCCGCGCTCAAGGGCAAGATAGTTTTCTCCGATCCTAACAGCTCCTCCGCCGCGTGGAACAACCTCTGCAACATCTTCTCCGTTTACGGCATCGACACCGATGAGGCGTGGAACTACATCGACAAGCTCCTTGAGAACATGGTCGTCGTTGAGAAGTCCTCCGTCTGCTTCAACTCCGTCTCCGACGGTGAGTACGTTGTCGGTCTGACCTACGAGGACGGCGCGATCAAGCTCAACCAGAGCGCCGCCGAGCTCGGCACCGAGGCTGTCACCGAGGTTCGCTATCCCTCCAACGGCACCTCCGCCTCCGCCTTCGGCGTTGCGGTCGTCAAGGGTGCGCCCCACATGGCAGCCGCCAAGGCTTTCGTCAACTGGGTCACCTCCGCTGAGGGTCAGAGCGCCATGGCAGAGTATATGCAGGGCACTCTCCGCTTCACCAACGCCAACTACACCTCTCCCGAGAACGCATGGCTCAAGGCGTCCGGCGACATCAAGTGGGTCACCCGCGATGTTCCCACTCTGACCGCGCAGAAGGCTGACCTTCTTGCCAAGTGGAACGAGCACCTCGCTGCCGTTCAGGGCTGACAGGCAGACCGCAACTCATAGCTGTACAAGCCCGCTTTACGCGGGCTTGTGTTTTAAAAGCGTCGCGGGGACTTCCGCGGGCGCTCATACCGGATGAGCGCCGCCGGAAATCACCGGAAAGGGGAAAACACACATGAAAATGTACGACACGCCGCAAGAGCTTTCAAAATACCTCGACGTCAGGCTCGAATGTGACTGCGGGCGGACGCACTACGTGCCCATAAAGGGCGTGGAGATAGGCGCGGGCGCGATAGAGCGTCTGCCGCACTACGTAAAGAGCCTCGGCTATGCCCATCCGCTCATTTTGTGCGACGAGATAACGCATAAAATTGCGGGCGCGCGCTGCATGGAGCTTCTGCGCACGGCTGGCGTCGCCGCGGCGGAGCATACGCTCACGCACCTCGGCTTTGACGAGGCGACGCTCGGCGAGATCGTGATAAACACCCCTGCCGACTGCGACCTTATCATCGGCGTGGGCACGGGGTCTATAACCGACATGACGCGCTATTCCAGCTTCAAGCTCCGTCTGCCGTGCTTCACCGTCGCCACGGGCGCGCCGATGGACGGCTTTGCCGCCTCCATCGGCATCATGAACGTCAACAACCTCAAGGCGACAATGCCCGCCCACTGCACCGAGGTCATCCTCGGCGACACGGATATACTCAAGACCGCGCCCTACCGCATGACCGTCGCGGGCTTCGGGGATCTTATCGGAAAGATCACCTGCCTCAATGACTGGGAGCTGGCGCGGATAATAAACGGGGAGCATTACTGCCGCAATATCGTCACGCTCGTGCGCGAGTGCGTGGCGGAGGTGATGCGCGAAGCGCCGAAGATAAAGCAGCGCGATCCGGAGACGCTCGGCAGCGTGATGCGCGGGCTCGTCCTCTCGGGCGCAGCGATCAGCCTCTACGGCGATTCCCGCCCCGCCTCCGGCGCGGAGCACCATATGTCGCACTATTGGGAGACGATACTTGAGCAGCGCGGCGTCCGCCCCGCGATGCACGGCGAGCAGGTCGCCGTGGGCACGGTGCTGGTGCTGATGCTGATAGAGGAGCTGCTGCGCGAGCGCGTGGACTTTGCCTCCGCGCGCGAGAGCGCGCGCTCGTATGACGGCGCGGCGTGGGAGAACGAGATACGCGCCCATTACGGCGCGGCGGCGGACGAGGTGATTGCCATGGAGCAAAAGGCGGGCAAAAACGCCGTTTCCGACCGTCTCGCGCGCATCGACAGCATGGAGCGCAATTGGGACGCCGTGCGCGCCCAGCTCGCCTCGCTGCCGTCCGCCGCGTTCCTGCGCGCGTTGCTGCGCGGCATCGGCTGCCCCTGCACTCCGGCGGAAATCGGCGTGGACGACGAGCTTTTGACGGACACGCTCCGCTACTGCAAGGAGATACGCGCGCGCTACACCGTTTTACAGACCGTGTTTGACCTCGGACTTACGGATAAGCTCGCCGCGCGTGTCACGGAAAAAGCGAACGCCGGCGATTGACGATAAGGAGCGTATATATGTTAGAAAAGCTGAAGGAAGAGGTTTTGCAGGCAAATCTCCTGCTGCCGAGGTATGATCTTGTGACATTCACGTGGGGCAATGTCTCCGGCATTGACCGCGGGAGCGGGCTTGTCGTGATAAAGCCGTCGGGCGTGCCGTATGACGGCATGACGGCGGAGGACATGGTCGTTGTCGATCTTGACGGCAGGCGCGTTGAGGGCAGATGGAAGCCCTCGAGCGACACCCCCACCCATGTAGAGCTTTATAAGGCGTTTGCCGACTGCGGCGGCATCGTCCACACACATTCCCGCTGGGCGACGACGTTTGCGCAGGCGGGGCGCGATATTCCCGCCATGGGCACGACGCACGGCGATTATTTCTATGGCGACATCCCCTGCACCCGCCCCATGACGGACGAGGAGATCGCGGGCGAATACGAAAAGGAGACCGGCAAGGTCATAATCGAGACCTTCGCCTACGCAGACCCCGCCGCCATCCCCGGCGTCGTGGTGCGCTCGCACGGTCCGTTCGCGTGGGGCAAGGACGCCATGGAGGCGGTGCGCAACGCCGTCGTCATGGAGGAGGTCGCCTTTACGGACTGGCATGCCATGCTGCTCAACCCTGCCGCCGGACGTATGCAGCAGGAGCTTCTGGACAGGCACTATCTCCGCAAGCACGGCGAAAACGCCTACTACGGTCAGGGCTGACGCGCGATGCGTCAACCCTTATTCAACCATTCCTCAATTTTCGTTGATAAGAGTTCCACACTGCACAAAAACGCAGACGAACGCGCATAAAACACGTAAAGAAAGTGCGTACATTGCACAAATCGCCACAGGTGCGCAAGAAAATGTATTGAAAATACAGAGCAAAAATGGTATTATACACACGCAATAAATAGCAATACGGAGGTGATAAGATGGAAGAGACAAGCAACGTCCTGTTTTCGATCGGACCTGTGGAGATCACCGGCACGGTCGTGACAATGTGGGTGATAATCGCCGTGCTGGCGGTGCTGTCCGTCCTCGCCACGAGGAACATGAAGGATGTGCCCGGTCCTCTGCAAAACCTTGCGGAGCAGGTCGTGAGCAAGCTGCACGGCTATTATGGCGACATTATGGGAAAAAAGCTCGCAGACAGGTATTTCCCGATACTCGCCACGTTCTTTATCTTTATCATTGTCAGCAACTATTCCGGACTGCTTCCGGGGGCAGGGCATTTCTCCGGGTTCAAGGTTCCCACGGCAAATCTGTCAGTGACGGCGGCGCTGGCGCTGATAGGGTTCTTCATGATCCATACGGTCGGTGTGAGGGAGCGCGGCTTGGGCGGCTACCTCAAGTCGTTTTTGAGCGTCATGCTGCCGCTTACGATAGTTGAGCAGCTTGTGCGCCCGTTCTCGCTGGCGCTGCGACTGTTCGGAAACCTCTACGGCGAGGAGATGGTCACGGAAAATCTCTACAGCATATTCCCGATAATACTCCCGCTGCTGATGAACGTGCTGTCGCTGCTGTTCTGCCTTATCCAGGCGCTTGTTTTCACAATGCTGCTGTCAATTTATATTTCGGAAGCGGCAGAGGAAGAGTAAGTAATTAACAAAAAGGAGATACAACAATGGATATCACTAACGGTCTTATAGCAATCGCCGCCGCTCTTGCCATCGGTCTGAGCGCCATAGGCCCCGGCATCGGTCAGGGCATCGCTTCCTCCAAGGCTATGGACGCCATCGCCCGTCAGCCCGAGTGCTTCAAGGACATCCGCTCCACGCTGATCCTCTCCTTGGGTCTTATGGAAGCGCTGACTATCTACGGTCTGCTGATCTCGTTCATGCTCATTGCGAAGATAGTCTGATTTTTCCTGCTGTGCAGGCTCTCACTGACCGCTTGTGAGGGTCTCGGCGAACATACATAACAAAAAGCGGCGAAGGAGATTTGTATGCTGAGCATCAATATATCAGAGCTTGTTCTCACCATAATCAGCTTCTTCATCCTGCTGTTCCTATTAAATAGACTCCTGTTTACTCCCGTGTCGAGGTTCATGGCGGAGCGTCAGGCGCGTCTTGATGCGTCTCTTGAAAAGGAGCGCGAGGCGAGCGGCGAGGTAGCCGCAAACCGGCAGCGCGTCGAGGAGGACAAGTCCGCCAGCCGCGACGAGGCAAAGACCATCCTTGCAAACCAGCGCACCGAGGACGGCAAAAAGCGCGAGGAGTTTGTCCGCCGGTTGACGGTCGAAAATGCCGGTGAGCGCCGGAACGCGAAGGCGCGCGTTGACGCGATGGCAAAGGACGCCAGAGCGCAGCTCGATTCCGAAAAGGACGAGCTTGTGAAAACGCTGGCAGAAAGGCTCACGGACTGATGGACAGAAGAACAAAAACAGCAGAGAGGAGGGGCGGCTGAAATATGTTTGAGTGGAATATATTCTATAACCTCGTAAATTTCGGTATTCTTGGCTTTGGCGTATATAAATTCGGCAAGGGTATGGCGAAAAACACCGTAAAGGGCTATCAGGACAAGGTCTCCGGCGAGGTCGAGCGCGCAAAGCAGGCTGAGGTCAACGCCGCGAAGCTCCGTGAGAGCATGGGCGCGGTCACTGCCGAGGGCAAAAGCGACTGCGACAGGATGATCGCCGAGGCGAACGCCGAGGCTGCCGCGCTCGCCAAAGAGTCCGAGCGCGAGGAGGAGCATCTGCGCGCCGTGGCTGAGGCGGACAACGCCAGCAGCTATGAGCAGATGTGCTTCGATATGCAGCGCCGCTTCAACAGCGAAGCCGCGCAGGAGCTTACGGACGCGGCGGCGGATATGCTGCGCCAAAGCAGCCCCGAGAGCAAAAAGCGCCTTATCGCGCGCTTTATCGGGGAGCTGCCCGAAAAGCTCGTCGTCAACCAGAGCGACAGGGTGAAGCTCGCCTCCGGCGAGAAGCTCAAGGTCACCGTTACCGGCAGCGCGGAGCTGACGGACGAGGACGTGGCGAAGATCACCCATATTCTTCAGGATAAATTCGGCGCTGACGCCGTAGACGTCACCGTCGCGCGCGATGACGCGCTCATCGCGGGCGTGTGCGTCGCCGTGGGCGACTCGCTCTACAACGGCTCGCTGCGCGCCCAGCTTGACCGCGTGCGCAAGTCCGTCGCCGAGGCGGACGATGATGTGCAGAATATGGTGGGCGTGTTCCGCGACAAGCTCGCCAACGCCCCGAGAGACATTGAGACCTGCCAGGTCGGGCGCGTCACCACGCTCTCCGACGGCATATGCCGCGTGAGCGGGCTTGCGGACGTTATGGCGGGCGAGCTTTTGGAATTCAAGGGCGATCTGCGCGGCATGGTCATGGACCTTGAGCGCGACAACGTCGGCGTCGTGCTGCTGGGCAACTATGACAACGTCCAGGAGGGCGATCAGGTCCGCCGCACGGGGCGCATTATCGAGGTGCCCGTGGGCGAGGCGCTGCTCGGGCGCGTGGTCGATGCCCTCGGCCGTCCCATCGACGGCAAGGGCAGGGTGCGCGCCACCGAGACCCGCCCCATCGAGTCGAAAGCCCCCGGCGTTATAGACCGCAAGAGCGTTTCCGTCCCGATGCAGACCGGCATCAGGGCGATCGACGCGCTCATCCCCATCGGACGCGGTCAGCGTGAGCTTATCATCGGCGACCGTCAGACCGGCAAGACCGCCATAGCGCTCGACACGATCATCAACCAAAAGGGCAAGGACATGATCTGCATCTATGTCGCCATCGGCAAGAAGGAGTCCACGGTTGCAAGCTTCGTCGATAAGCTGCGCGAGTACGGCGCAATGGATTACACCATCGTCGTCAGCGCCACTGCGGCGGAGTCTGCCCCGCTGCTGTATATCGCGCCGTACTCCGGCGCGGCGATGGGCGAGTACTTCATGTACAAGGGCAAGGACGTGCTCATCATATATGATGATCTGAGCAAGCAGGCGGTCGCCTACCGCGAGCTGTCGCTGCTGCTGCACCGCCCGCCCGGACGCGAGGCGTACCCCGGCGATGTTTTCTATCTCCATTCCAGACTTCTCGAACGCGCCGCAAGGCTCAGCGACGAGCTGGGCGGCGGCAGCATGACCGCTCTGCCCATCATCGAGACGCAGGCGGGCGACATCTCCGCGTATATCCCCACAAACGTCATTTCCATCACCGACGGTCAGATATTCCTCGAAACCGATCTCTTCAACTCCGGCGTGCGCCCGGCGGTCAACGTGGGGCTTTCCGTGTCCCGTGTCGGCGGCAGCGCGCAGCTTGGCGCGATGAAGCAGTTTGCGGGAAGGCTGAGAATGGATCTGGCGCAGTACAGGGAGCTGGCGGCGTTCTCGCAGTTCGGCTCCGACCTTGACAAGGCGACGCGCGACACCCTCCGCCGCGGCGACAGAATGACGGAGCTTTTGAAGCAGCCGTGCTACTCGCCCATGGACGCCGCCGATCAGGTCGTCTCCATCTTCGCCGCCTCCGAGGGCTACACGGACGATGTGGAGCTGAGGGATATTGCCGAGTTTGAAAAGGGGCTCGTCGCCTATGTCAACAAGCATTATCCGCAGCTTCACGACGAGATCCACAGCGGCAAAAAGCTCGGCAAGGAGAGCATCGAAAAGCTCCGCGCCGTCATTGAGGAGTACAAGAAGGGCTGACGTCAAGGTCTTGAGCAAATAACGCGGCGGACGCTCCGCGAGGACATTCGCCGCGGACGGATCATAAAAGAAGGAGGTGGGGCATATGGCAAATATGCGCGCTATCCGAACAAGGATAAAGAGCATTGAGAACACCCGACAGATAACAAAGTCCATGAAGGTCGTCGCGGCGACAAAGCGGCGGCGCACCCAGATGGCAGTCGGCAATCTCAAGAGCTTTTCCGATAAGAGCCGCTTCATCCTCTCGCACCTGATGGGCACGGTGTCGGATTCCGACAACCCCTTCCTCAAGGCGAGAGACGCGGTCAAACGGCGCTGCTACGTCATTTTTGTGGGCAACAGAGGGCTTTGCGGCGCATATAACTCCGCAGTGCTGCACTATGCCGAGGAGCAGCTCGCCGCCGACGGCGGGGAGAAGTTCGCGGTGGTGTGCGGGCGCTGGGGCAAGGAGAGCTTTGACGCGGCGGGCTTTGACGTAAAGCGCGTTTTCGACGATATAAGCGATACCCCCACGGCGCAGGAATGTCTCGCGCTCACCGAGTATCTCAAGGCGCTCTACCTTGACGGCGAGGCGGACGAGATAGTGCTGATATATCAGCAGTTTGAAACCGTCCTCTCGCAGACGCCGGGGCGGCTCACGCTTTTGCCCGTGCCGCAGATGGAAAAGCACGGCGGTGTTTTGGGGGATTATATCTTCGAGCCGGATGAGAGCTCCGTGCTCAACTCGCTTGTCGAGCTTTATATCAGCAACACGGTCTACTCCGTGCTGCTGGAAGCCAAGACGGGCGAGCACTCGGCGCGCATGACGGCGATGACCGCCGCCACCGACAACACCGAGGAGCTTATCTCCACGCTCACGCTGGAGCTCAATCACGCCAGACAGTCCGCCATCACCACGGAGATAACCGAGATTGTCGGCGGCAGCGCAATGATGTAACAGCATAGACCCCTTTATTTATAAGGAGGTATAACACCAATGGTAAACGGCATCGTCAAAAGGGTCATAGGTCCCGTTGTTGACGTTCAGTTCCCGGCGGGTAAGCTGCCGGAATTATATAACGCGGTCGAGATCGCCCACGGCGACGGCAGCAAGGTCACGCTTGAGGTCGTGCAGCAGATCGGCGAGGGCGCGGTGCGCTGCATCGCGCTCGCCTCGACGGACGGCATCTCCCGCGGCACGCCCGCCGTGGATACGGGCGCGCCCATCACCATGCCCGTCGGCGAGGCGACGCTGGGGCGTATGTTCAACGTCGTCGGCGAGCCGATAGACGGCAAGGGCGCGGTCAACGCCGAAAAGCGCCTGCCCATCCACCGCGACGCGCCCCCCTTCACCGACATCCGCCCCGCGACCGAAATGCTGGAGACCGGCATAAAGGTCGTCGATCTGCTCGCCCCGTATGCAAAGGGCGGCAAGATCGGCTTGTTCGGCGGCGCGGGCGTCGGCAAGACCGTGCTCATCATGGAGCTTATACGCAACATCGCGTATGAGCACGGCGGCTACTCCGTTTTCGCCGGCGTCGGCGAGCGCAGCCGCGAGGGCAACGATCTCTGGAACGAGATGAACGAGTCCGGCGTTATAAACAAGACCGCGCTCGTGTTCGGGCAGATGAACGAGCCGCCCGGCGCACGCTTGAGAGTTCCGCTCTCGGGGCTCACCATAGCGGAGGACTTCCGCGACCGCAGCGGGCAGGACGTGCTTCTCTTTATCGACAATATCTTCCGCTTCACTCAGGCCGGCTCGGAGGTCTCGGCGCTGCTGGGGCGTATGCCCTCCGCCGTCGGCTATCAGCCGACGCTCGCCACCGAGATGGGCGCGCTGCAAGAGCGCATAACCTCCACGAAGGACGGCTCCGTCACCTCCGTACAGGCGATATACGTTCCTGCGGACGACCTGACCGACCCCGCGCCGGCGACCGCGTTCGCGCATCTTGACGCGACGACCGTTCTCTCCCGCTCCATCTCGGAGCTGGGCATTTACCCCGCAGTCGATCCGCTGGATTCCACCTCGCGCATCCTTGAGCCGACCGTCCTCGGCAAGCGCCATTATGACGCCGCGCGCGCGGTGCAGGCGGTGCTTGAAAAGTACAGGCAGCTTCAGGACATCATCGCCGTGCTCGGCATGGACGAGCTGGGCGCGGAGGATCGCGCGACGGTCAACCGCGCAAGGCGCATACAGCGCTTCCTCTCCCAGCCGTTCCATGTCGCGGAGAACTTCACCGGTATGCAGGGCAGATACGTCAAGCTCGAGGATACCATCAGGAGCTTCGAGGCGATACTCGGCGGCGAGGCGGACGACCTGCCGGAGCAGGCGTTCCTGCTGTGCGGCGATATTGACGAGGTCTACGCAAAGCGCGGGCAGTTTTGAGGGCTGGAGCATGGAAAGTAAGCTGCATCTGTGCGTTGTGACGCAGGACAGCACCGTCTTTGACGAGACGGTCAGCTATGTCAACCTCCCCACGGTCTCCGGCTCTGTCGGCATACTGACGGGGCACGCGCCCATGGTGTGCGCGATAGCGCGCGGGCGCATCCGCTGCGGCATGGGCGGGGACGGCGGCGCCGTCATCGAGGTCGGCGGCGGCATCGCCGAGGTGTCCGAAAACGTCGTCACCGTGCTCGCCTCCGACGCGAAAATCGTATAGTCGCATAATTTTACAAGAGCGCTGCGCCGGCGGCGCTCTTTACTTTGCCGCTAAAAGCCGGAGGGCAGCATATGTTTTCAATACTCCTACCTATTATATATGTCTCGTTCATAAGCCTCGGACTGCCTGACTCGCTGCTCGGCTGCGCATGGCCGACGATCTACCCGCAGTTCTCCGTGCCGTTTTCGAGCGCCGGTGTTATCTCCATGATAATCTCCGTCGGCACTGTCATATCCAGCCTCATGAGCGACCGCCTGACCGCGCGCTTCGGCACGGGTCACGTCACGGCGGCGAGCGTTGCGCTGACGGCGCTCGCCCTGCTGGGCTTCTCGGTGAGCGGGTCATTCTGGATGCTGTGCGCGCTCGCCGTGCCCTACGGTCTCGGCGCGGGCAGCGTGGATGCGTCGCTCAATAACTACGTCGCCCTGCACTACGCCAGCCGCCATATGAGCTGGCTGCACTGTATGTGGGGCGTCGGCGCAACGGCGGGACCGTTCATCATGGGGCTGGCGCTCTCAGGCGGGCAGGGCTGGCGCATGGGCTACCGCTGGGTCGGGCTTATCCAGCTCGTGCTGTCTGCGGGGCTTTTTCTCAGTCTGCCGCTGTGGAAAAAGGCGAACGGCGCGGCGGCGGAGGGCGGCAGGCGCACAGCGCCGCTCGCCCTGCGCGACGTTGTGCGCATCCCCGGCGCGCGGGAGGTCATGCTCAGCTTCTTTTGCTACTGCGCCTATGAGCAGACAGCCATTCTCTGGGGCAGCAGCTTTCTTGTCGGCGCGGCGGGGCTGGACGCGGAACGCGCCGCCTCCCTCGGCGGTCTTTTCTGCATCGGCATCACCGTCGGGCGCGGGCTGAGCGGCTTTATCACATATAAGCTCGACGACACCGGCATGATCCGCCTCGGCGAGGCGACGGCGGCGCTCGGTGCGCTGCTGATGCTGCTGCCGCTTGGGGCGTGGTGCAAAATGGCTGGGCTAATAGTCTTCGGGTTCGGCTGCGCGCCGATATACCCCGCCACCATACACTCCACGCCCGCGCATTTCGGCGCGGAGCGCTCTCAGGCTATCATCGGGATACAGATGGCAAGCGCCTATGTCGGCATCACCGTCATGCCGCCGATCTTCGGGCTTATCGCGCAGAACATCTCCGTGCGTCTCATGCCGGTCTTTATCCTTGCGCTGCTCGCGCTCGGCACGGCAATGTACGAGCGGCTCAACAGGATATGCGGGAAAAAGTTGAATGGATAAAAATGCCGCAGGGCGTCTCCGACAGCCGGAGGTGCCCTGCGACTGCATTATTATAAATGCAAAAGTGAAATAGAAATCAAATAATGCACCTGTTTTCTTGAAATTCAGAAAAATCTTCGTCATTTTGACACTTCCGACACGGCAATTATCGTCAATATGTTCATTGACGCAGGTGCAGGCAAATGTTACAATGATACGCAGAAGAAAAGTACGTTCCGGGCGGTGAATAGCATGAAAAAAATGTATGTTCTCATAGGCAACTACGGCAGCGGCAAGACGGAGCTGGCGCTCAACTTCGCGTTCAAGGCGGCTGCCCGCGGCGAGAGAACCGAGCTTCTTGACCTCGATATGGTCAACACCTACTTCCGCCTCACCGAGCGCGGCAGAATGACGCGCATGAAGGAGATACGTCTCGTCTCTCCGAACTATTCCTGCTCCGGCATAGAGACGCTCTCCCTGCCGGCGGAGGTTGCCTCCGCGTTCGCTATGGACTGGGACACCGTCGTGTTCGACGTCGGCGGCGACGCTGTCGGCTCGACGGCGCTGGGGCGCTACCATCCGGATTTTATGGCGCTTGAGGACGGCGCGCTTGAGGTGCTCAACGTCGTGAACATCCGCCGTCCGCTCGCGGGCACGGTGGAGAAGATAGTAAAGCTCCAGCAGGAGATGGAAAGGCACTCCCGCCTGAAGATAACCGGCATGATAAACAACACCAACCTCGCCATCGCCACCACGGACGCGGAGCTGCGCGACGGGTACGAGATGATCCGCGAGGTGTCCGAGATAACCGGCACGCCGGTGCTCTATACCTCCGGCAAGAAGGAGTTTCTTGATAAATTCCTCGCCGAGGGGCACGACCCGAAGTATATCGGCACGCCCATCGCCATAGATACGTATATGGAGCGTGACTGGGAAAGCTGGATAAGAGGGCTGGACGAATAGGCGCGACCCCGCGAGAGCGGTTATCATATAATCAGCAATGGCAAATCATATAAGAAAAGAGGTTGTACAATGGTAAAAGTAACTATCAATGAGCTGGTCTGTAAAGGCTGCGGCCTCTGCGTGAGAGCGTGCCCGAAAAGTGTTCTCGCTCTCTCCAAGACGAAGCTCAACGCAAAGGGCTACCACCCCGCAGAGGTGGTTGACCAGGCAGCCTGCATCGGCTGCGCGTCCTGTGCGCGCACCTGCCCCGATGTAGCGATCAGGATAGAGAAGGATTAAGGAGGAAAGAAAAAATGGCATTGACTCTTATGAAGGGTAGCGAAGCGATCGCTGAAGCCGCCATTCGTGCCGGCGCGCGCTTCTTCTTCGGCTATCCTATCACCCCGCAGACTGAGATCCCTGAGTATATGTCCGCACGTATGCCCGAAATCGGCGGCTGCTTCCTGCAGGCCGAGAGCGAGGTCGCGGCGATCAACATGGTGTACGGCGCTGCCTCCACCGGTGAGCGCGTCATCACCTCCTCCTCCAGCCCCGGCGTCAGTCTCAAGCAGGAGGGTATATCCTACTGCGCCGGCGCTCAGCTTCCGTGCGTCATCCTCAACGTCATGCGCGGCGGTCCTGGTCTCGGCAGCATCCAGGCGTCCCAGGGTGACTACTTCCAGGCGACAAAGGGCGGCGGCAACGGCGACTACCACCTCATTACCTACGCGCCCGCGTCCATTCAGGAGGCTATCAACATCCTCGGCTACGCCTATGACAAGGCGGAGAAGTACAGAGTGCCCGTTATGATGCTGGCAGACGGCATTATGGCGCAGATGATGGAGCCGGTCGAGATGCCGGAGATGGTCGAATACAAGGTCGATCCGGAGAAGAAGCCTTGGGCAGCCACCGGCTGGAAGCCCGGCGACGATCCCGCAAAGCGCGCGGTCATCAACTCACTGTACATCAACACCGAGGACCTCACCGTCCACAACAACAACCTCCAAGCCACCTACCGCGAGATTGAGAAGAACGAGATAGAGTACGAGTGCTACAAGACTGAGGACGCCGACATCGTCATCGCCGCGTTCGGCACCGTCGCGCGTATCGCGAAGTCCGCCATCAACGACCTGCGCGAGCAGGGCGTGAAGGTCGGTCTTTTCCGCCCAATCACCGTGTGGCCGTTCCCGTATACCCAGCTTGCCGACGCCGTCAAGGGCGCAAAGGCGATACTCGACGTTGAGGTCAACGAGGGTCAGATGATGGAGGACGTTCGTCTCGCCGTCAACGGCGCTCTGCCTGTTGAGTACTTCGGCTACTGCGGCAGCCAGATGCCTACCACCGAGGAGATAAAGGCAAAGATCCTCAAAATGAAGGAGGGTAAATAAATGTCCGTCGTATTTGAAAAAACCTGTTACCTGACCGACAAGCAGTTCCACTACTGCCCGGGCTGCAACCACGGCATTATCCACCGCCTCGTCGCCGAGTGCCTTGAGGAGTCCGGCATGGGCGGCAACATCGTCGGCGTTGCGCCGGTCGGCTGCTCCGTGTTCGCGTATGACTACTTCAACGTCGATATGCTCGAGGCTGCGCACGGCCGCGCCCCCGCTGTGGCGACCGGCGTGAAGCGCGCAAAGCCCGACGCTCTCGTATTCACCTATCAGGGCGACGGCGACCTTGCCTCCATCGGCACTGCCGAGATCGTCCACGCCGCCCACCGCGGCGAGAAGATATGCACCATCTTCGTCAACAATGCCATTTACGGCATGACCGGCGGTCAGATGGCGCCTACCACCCTCGTCGGGCAGAAGACCACCACCTCCCCCAACGGGCGTGACGAGGCATGGTGCGGCGCACCCATCAGAATGAGCGAAATGCTCGCGCAGATTCCCGATGCCTATTATATCGAGCGCTGCGCTGTCAACAACAACGCGAATATCCTCAAGACCAAGAAGGCAATAAAGAAGGCGTTCCAGTACCAGATTGAAGGCAAGGGCTTCTGCATGGTCGAGGTTCTCTCCACCTGCCCCACCAACTGGGGGCTCAGCCCGGTCGAGGCTGTGAAGTGGCTTGAAGAGAACATGATCCCCTACTATCCTCTGGGCGTGAAGAAAGATAAGGGGGCAGAATAACTATGACTAAAGAGTTTATATTTGCCGGTTTCGGCGGGCAGGGCATGCTGCTCATCGGTAAATTCATGGCAATGGCGTGCATGCTCGACGGCAAGCACGTCTCCTGGCTTCCCTCCTACGGTCCCGAGATGCGCGGCGGCACTGCCAACTGCTCCGTCATCATCAGCGATGAGGACGTCGCTTCCCCGCTGGTCGATAAGGCTGACGCCGTTGTCGCCATGAACCTGCCCTCTCTCGACAAGTTCGAGAAGAGCGTCAAGCCCGGCGGCGTTCTGGTCATCAACAGCTCCATCATCGATCGCAAGTCCACCCGCGACGACATCACCGTTGTCTACTGCGACGCGATGGGCATCGCCGAGCAGGTCGGCAACCCCAAGGGCGCGAACGTCGCCATTCTGGGCGCGCTGCTGGAGAAGATGCCCGTTGTCTCCGTCGATAAGATGACCGAGGCGATCCGCATCGAGCTTGGCGAGCGCAAGCTCCGCTTCCTTGAGGGCAACAAGAAGGCTCTTGTCGCCGGCATGGAGGCAGCAAAGTAATTTCTCATTTCTCCTCAATATACAGCAAACGAAATCCCTGCGGAAGCGATTCCGCAGGGATTTTGCATTAGGCGCTGTCTATGCCCAAAAAAGCTCAAGGCTCGCGTATCGTGCCGCCGGAGACCGCGACCTCGCCCGCGTCGAGCGTGAGCGCGCCCTCGCCGCCGGGGATGATAAGCTCGCCGCCCGTGACGGTGACATTGCCCTCACCCAGCCACAGCGCCCCGTCAACTGTCAGCGTTCCGCCGGAGACGACTATGCCGCCGCGCTCCACGGCGACGCCGCCCATGATGTGTACCGTTCCGCTGCGCACCTCCAGCACCGCGTTTTGCAGCCAGAGGTCGTGCTCGGCGGTGAAGCTGCCGCCGTCAACGAGGAACAGCCCCTCGCCGCCGGCTTCGCTGCCCATGGCGAACTCATCGCAGCGCACCGTCACCGCCGCACCGTCCGTCACGGCGAAAACCGGCTCATGCACCGCGCCCCAGCCCCATATGCCGCCCTGCCGCTCCACGGTCAGCGCGCCGCCGCCGGAGAAGACGAGGCTTGCCCCGCCAAGGCTGTCCGCAATGCGGCTTGCGCCGGAGAGCGATATGTGCGCCGAGCCCCACGGCACGAGGGAGGGGAGCTCGCTGCTGTCAAGCTCAAGCGTACCGGCGAACCAGTAACGCCCGTCGATGCAGTCGGCGCTCAGCGGAGACCATGCCGTCTCGCCCTCGTATGCCCAGTCGCCGCTGTATGTTGTGGCGTAGTACCGGCTGCCGTCGCCGTCGCGGTCGAGCACCGCCGCGCCGTAGTCGTTCACCCGCGCACCGGTGACACCGCCCGCGGCGAGTGTGCCTGCGCCCGCCTCAATGACCGTGCCGACGGGGATGTCCTCGGCAATGTACGCCTCGCCGCCGCTGAGTATAACGGAGGGCGCGCTGCCGTCCACGCTGTCGGCGAGTGTCGTACCGCCGCGGAACACAAGGCTTGCGCTGTTGCAGAGCTGCCGCGCGAGCAGCAGACCGTCCGCGACGAGCACGTCCCCGCCCGCCGCGTCCAGTCTGCCGGTGTGCAGCGAGCCGCGCAGAACCGCCGCGCTGACGGAGCATCCCTCGTTCGGCGTGCAGCTCAGCTCATCGACATATACGTCCACGTCGCCGTCAACGATGAACGCCGGAACGGGCAGCCCTCGCCCGCCGACGCCGACGCCGCTCGTGTTGCGGACGGTGAGAGTGCCGCTGCCGGAGACGAGCACACAGTCGAAGTTTTCAAATGTCGTATACTCCTCGCCGCCGCCGTCGATCCGGCAGTCGCCCGTTATGTCAAGGCGCAGTATGCCGCCCGCGTCGGGGCGGATGTTGGGGATGGCGCAGTTGCTCGCGCCGATGGAGAACGAGTAGTATTTCTCCCCGTTCCATGCCACGGCATAGACGGAGGCAATGCGCTCCGCTCCGCTGCCGGAGAAGTCCTCCAGCGTCACGCCCTCGCCAAACGGGAGCGTCAGCAAATCGGTATAGCTGCCGTCCGGCATACGCACGGCGTACACCTCGCCCACGCCCTCATCTGCGCGCGGGGAGAGAGGGAACTCATCCCCGTCCGCCGCGCCGCCCGTCTCCGCCGCGTCGTAGTAGAGCCGACAGCTCTCCGGCAGCGCCGCCGCTCCGGTCAAGGGCTCGGCGGTCGTCTCCTGCGCGTCACCGCCGCCGTTGTCCGCCGCTGTGGCAGAACCGTCGCCGCCGCAGCCGACGAGCAGCAGAACGAGGGCGGAGAGAAATATGCAAAGCGTCTTTTTCATGGTATTAACTCCGATACAGAAGTATAATAAATTGTTATACATTATATAATAGTTTCTTCCTGCTGTAAAGGGCGCACTGTGAAATATCAGGGAGCGGCGACAGCATTTTAGAAACAGTTTTTTGCGACTTACCGTAGAATTATCTTGTCCTTTCCGCTCTGTTATCCTACTATATAGATGTAAGGTCTTACAACGAACAGCAAGGAGATACACACAATGCAGGACAGCGACATCATCGCACTGTACTTTGCCCGGGCGGAGAGCGCCGTCGCGGAGACGGCGAAGAAATACGGCGCGTATCTCAACGCCGTGGCGTACAACATCCTCCGCTCGCGCGAGGACGCGGAGGAGTGCGTGGCGGATACATACATGGCGGCGTGGAACGCGATCCCGCCCGCGTGTCCGCAGGTGCTGCGGCACTTTCTCTCGCGCATTGCGCGCTCGCGGGCGTGCGACCGGCTGGACTATCTCACGGCGCAGTGCCGCGCCAATGACGCGGCGTTGCGGCTGGAAGAGCTGAACGAGTGCGTTGCGGACAGTCGGGGCAGCGCGGAGGAGGCGTGGGAGCTGCGACGCATCGGAGAGGTGCTCAATGCCTTTCTTGCCGGACTTGACATGACCGACCGCGCCGTGTTCGTCTCGCGCTACTACTACGGCAGGAGCATAAAGGAAACCGCCGTGCGCCTCGGCGTTACCGAGCGGCGGGTGAAGTACCGCCTCGTGCGCGTGAGGGCGGCGCTGAAGGAGCATCTTGAAAGGGAGGGCGTTGTGCTGTGAACAGGGCGGAAAGACTGCACGCGGCTGTCGGCTGCATTGATGAGAGGTATCTCGCGCTTGCGGATATTACCGACAAGGAGATAATGAATATGAAAACCGAAACCAAAGGCATATCGAGGAAAAAGCTTGCGCGCACCGCCGTTCTGGCGGCGGTCATCGCCGTGCTTCTGACCGTGGGGGCGTATGCCGCGGGGAGCGGCAGCACCGGAATGTGGACGAGTCACGACACGCGGAGCTATAAGCGCCTGCCGACGGCGGCGCAGTGCGTGGAGGATGCGGGGTATATCCCGGTGCTGGTGGACAGCTTCAAAAACGGCTACGCCTACGCGGGCGGCAATGTGCGCGTGCATCGGGCGTATGACGCGGACATGACGCTCACCGAGCAGACACGCGGCTTCAGCTTCAAGTATGAAAAGGACGGAGACAGCGTGAGCTTTGACCAGTCTGTCAGCTTCAGCGACAAGGTCATAATGGACGGCGAGCCCGTGGCGACCGTCGGCGGCATGGAGATATATTACAGCCGTATGCTTTATAAGCTCGTCCCCGACGGGTATAAGCTGACCGAGCAGGACGTCGCCGACCGCGAGAGCGGCAAAGTCGTCTTCTCCTATGGGGATAAAGACGACGCTGCGGAGGAGACGGTGGTCACGAGCGCACAGTGGAGAAAGGGAGACAGATTCTTCATTCTCCAGCAGCTCAACGGAGCGCTTGACGAGGCGGGGCTTGTGGATATGGCGCGCGAGGCGGCGATGCAGCTCGCGGCGTCCGGCGAGTGAGCCGCTTTTCAAAAGCGCCTGAAGGTGGTATACTGTCCTCATAAAGATAGAGGAGGGTGATCCCATGAAGGTTCTTTTGGTCAACGGCAGCTCACGCGCGAACGGCTGCACGGGCGCGGCGCTCAAGGAGGTGGAGCGCGCGCTCAGCGAAGAGGGGATAGACACCGAGCTTGTTTTCATCGGCAACGCGCCGCTCGCGGACTGCACGGCGTGCGGATTCTGCGGCAAAAGCGGAAAGTGCGTCTTTGACGATCTTGTCAATCCGTTTGTGGAGAAGGCACTCGCTGCCGACGGCTTCGTGTTCGGCTCGCCGGTGTATTATGCGCATCCGAGCGGGCGGCTGCTGTCGTTCATGGACAGGGTGTTCTACTCCGGCGGCGACGCGCTTCGCTTCAAGCCCGCCGCGGCGGTGCTCTCCGCGCGCCGCGCAGGAACGACGGCGTCCTTTGACGTGATAAACAAGTATTTCACCATCAACTCCATGCCCGTCGTCTCGTCCACGTACTGGAACCATGTCTACGGCTCTCAGCCGGACGATGTGTCCGGCGACGAGGAGGGGCTTGCCACGATGTACAACATCGGCAAGAACATGGCGTGGCTGCTGCGGTGCATCGCGCTGGGCAGGGAAAACGGCATCGACCACCCGAAGAATACGACCCCGCGCACAAATTTCATCAGATGAGAAAACCGCCCCTGCCGCATGGTGAACGGCAGGGGCGGTGTCTATGCGCAATGCGGTCTTGCAAAGTCCGCGCAAAAACAGCCCACCCGATGGGGCGGTGACTTAGGAAAACATTGAAGCAAGGAACGGTATAGCTTAACGGCTATGCCGTTCTTTGCTCTTTTT
>CAKTKT010000008.1 GCA_934572325.1 uncultured Oscillospiraceae bacterium | reverse complement strand
TAACAACTTACCCATGAGACCCCTCCGCTGGCTGTCTCCCGCTGAGATCACTGTACAATATGTTTGACAAACCTACACCGCCGGGGATTTTTTGAACAGGGGCTGGCTCAAACCGAGCCAGCCCCGTCTGCAATATTTTGCTTAACGCTTCAATGGTCGGATTTCAGCCCCGCGCCGCACATGGTTATGAGACTGTCGGGCGCTGCGCCGTATAGGGCGCAGTATTTCCTGTACGCCGCGTAGCCGCCCGCCGTGGTATGCTCGCAGTATACGCCGCGCCGCGCAAGCTCGGCGCGCGCGGGGAGTATGTCCCGCTCCGGTATCGTGACGACCTTCATATCGTGCTTATATATCTTCTCCAGTATCTCCGCGCCGCGCATGGGCTTGCCGATGGCTATCCCCTCCGCGAGCGTCGGCGCGGGCGCGACGTCGGCAGGCTCGCGCAGTCCGCGCTCCGCCGCCTCGGCGATGGGCGCGCAGCGCTCGCTCTGCACCGCGACGATATTCGGCATTTTCCCTATCGCGCCGCTGCGCACAAGATGCTCCAGCGCGAAAACCGCGCCGAGGAAGAGCGTGCCGTTGCCGACGGGCAGAAAGATATTCTCCGGTATGCGGTGAAGCTGCTCGTAGACCTCATAGATATACGTCTTTGTTCCCTCGTAGAAAAACGGGTTATAGACGTGGCTCGCGTAGTATTTTCCCTCCTCGGTCACTCTCGCGCGGCACACGTCGGCGCAGTGATCCCTCGACCCTGCGACAATGTTCACCCGTGCGCCGTGCGCACGGATCATGTCTATCTTCTTGGGCGATGTGCCCTCGGGGACGAATATCTCGCAGTCGATGCCCACCCTGCCGCAGTAGGCGGCGACGCTGTTGCCCGCGTTCCCGCTGGAATCCTGAACGACGGAGTCCACCCCGATCGCCTTGCAGTGCGAGATGAGCGCCGCCGCGCCGCGATCCTTGAAGGAGAGCGTCGGCATATAATAATCCATGTTCAGCATGAGCTCGTCGTCAAGGCGCACAATGGGGGTCATGCCCTCGCCCATTGTCACCCGCCGCCACGTGTCGCCCTCAAGCGGCATGAACGCCCGATAGCGGAAAATGCTCCACTCATCTCGGTCAATGAGCGTCTCATCGAACGGCGGCAGGTCATATTCGAGCCTCCACAGTCCGCCGCAGGCGCATTTCTCCGCCCTTGTTCTCACGTTCTCGGTCTTTCCGCATTTTGTACAAACATACCGCAGCTTCATGTTGTTCCTCCTAAGCTCCCCGAAATTGCGGGAGCTCACAGCGTTTTATTTGCTGCCGCCCGTGCCGAGGGGGACGGCATATCGGTGGTATAATATAAACTGAATTATATCACAGGTTTTCGGGTTTTCAACAAAAACACGCTTGACATCCGCGCTCTGCGGAAATAAACTCTAAATATACAGCAATGAAAACGGGCGCGGAGAAGCACGCGCGGGGTGGCATCATGGCAAAAAAAAGCGCAAAGGACGAAAAGAAACTCAGCTACAGTCAGGAGCTGAAGCTCCTCCGCGACGAGGGACCGAAGCGGCTCTACTTGCTGTACGGTCCGGAGGACTATCTGCGCGAGCAGTTTTTGCTCGCGCTGAAAAAGCTGTGCCTGCCGGAGGGCGAGGACGATTTCAGCTACAAGCGTCTTGACGGACCGGAGCTGGATTTAAACGAGCTCGCCGGAGCGATAGACGCCGTGCCGTTCATGACGGAGCGCAGCTTTGTGGAGGTACGCGGCGCGGACATCAACAAGGTAAAGGACGCGGACGCGGCGGTAAAGCTCCTCGCGGATATACCGGACTACTGCACGGTCGTTTTCGTGCAGGGGGCGCAGTACGAGCCGGACGGACGGCTGAAGCTCATCAAGGCGCTGCGCGCCAACGGGCGCGATATGCGCTTCACCCAGCAGTCGCAGGGGCAGCTCACGGACTGGATAATGCGGCGCTTCGCCGCCGCCGGCAAGAGCGCGGACGCGGACGCGGTGCAGCGCCTCATCTTCATCAGCGGCGATCTCATGAGCCGCCTCATACCGGAGATAGAAAAGGTCGCGGCATACGCCAAGGGCGAGCGCGTCACCGCGGACGATGTGGAGGCAGTGGCGAACCACATTCCGGAGGCGGTCGTGTTCAGCCTGTCCGAGCATATTGCCGCGCGGCGCTATGAAGCCGCGGCGCAGACGCTCGCGGAGCTTCTGGCGGACAAGAATAACGAGCCCATCATGCTCCTTGCGCTGCTCGGCGGGCAGATGCGCAGGCTCTACGCCGCGCGGCTGGCGCAGGAGGAGGGGCTGGGGATAAAGTATATAATGGATAACTGCGGCATAAGGTACGAGTTTCTTGCCAAGAACCTCGCCGCGTCCGCGCGCGGCTACACCCTGCCGCAGCTAAAGCGCGCGGCGGAGCTGTGCGCCGAGGCGGACTATATGATGAAAAGCAGCCCGCAGGACGATGATGAGCTGCTCAAGGAGGTCGTGATGCGCATAGCGGCGGGTGAAAAGGATGCCTAGCGTGAGGGAGGTCATAGTGGTGGAGGGGCGCTATGACAAAAATACGCTCAGTCAGATCGTCGATGCGGTCATTATAGAGACCTCCGGCTTCGGAATATTCAACGACGCGCAGAAGCAGAAGCTCCTGCGCCGTCTCGCGGCGGAGCGCGGGCTTGTCGTGCTGACGGACTCGGACGGCGCGGGCTTTGTGATACGCAATTTTATAAAAAGCTGCGTTGACCCCGCGCTCGTCAAGCACGCCTACATTCCCGACGTCTCCGGCAAGGAGCGGCGAAAGACAGCGCCGTCGAAGGAGGGGAAGCTCGGCGTGGAGGGGATGCGCCCGCAGGTGCTGCTGGACGCGCTGCGCCGCGCCGGAGCGACCATCGGCGACGAGAGCGCCGCCTCCCCCGCCGCGCGGATAACAAAGGCGGATATGTTCCGGCGCGGGCTAAGCGGCGGGCAGGGCAGCCGCGAGCGCCGCGCGGCGCTCATCCGCTCGCTCGACCTGCCGGAGAAGCTGAGCAGCGGCGCGCTGCTGGACGTGCTCAACGCCATCATGACCCGCGAGGAGTTCTACGCGATTGATATATAGTTATGTAAATATAAATACGTTGATTATTTTATGTAAACTGTATTAAGTAATTCAAAATACGTTAACTATATTATGTTTATGCGATTATGTATATTATAATATGTTTATCGTATTATGTTAATATAATTATTTTTGTGAATTATGTTAACTTGATGCGTCCTCTATCAGCACGGAGAACAGCACGACGATAAGCAGTATTGCCTGCGCGGTCTCGTTGAGCGACATGGCGGTAAAATACAGCGCATGGCGGTCAAAGCTGCTGCCGTTCCACTCCAGAAGCAGCATGAACGCGCCAAAGAGGAGCGCCGCGCATAGCTGCAAGCCGCGGCGGAATATGTACCATGCCTCCGGACACATCACGAGCATACGGTCTATCACTTTTTTCAGCTTCACGGTCATTCTCCTTTCTTATACGCTTGATTTTGATCATATTTTACTGCATATTGCCGCAGTCGGCAACAAGCAGATGCTGGATGGCGCAGACTGCCTGTCGGGTCTTGCGTTGAATATACAATAATGGAAAACCGGAGCGCCGCGAGAAAATTTCGCGGCGCTCCGGTTTTGGGTTTTTGTGCAGAAAGACGGGGAAAAGAGCGGAAATTCATGAGTTTCGGGCGAATAATTTTCGCAGATGTGTATACATCTGCGAAGCATAAATGAGAACTTGGATGAATACAGAATCGTATGCTAGACGTTTCGGTTCAGGTTTTGTCTATTCTACCATGCCGATTTTAAAATTTCAATAGCAATTTAAACAAATCGGGAAATTTTGCCGTGAATTATGAATAAAGAATATGAGCTTTTTTCGCAGATGTATACACATCTGCGAAAAATAACCACGGTATTACCCCCTCTTTCCTTGGGGATAATATAAAATTTTGACGAAAGGAGAAAAAACATGAAAGGAAAGAAACTGGTAATTGCGGTCATACTTGCGTTGATAGTATGTCTCGTACTTATCCCGACCTGTGCCTTTGCGGACGGCGAGCAGTCTGTGCAGCAGTCCGCAGCGGTAGAGGGCGGCAGTGACAATGGAGCGGGTAACACCACTCCTGGCGACAATGGAGCGGGTGACACCACTCCTGGCGACAAAGAGGCGGCTGACCCCGCTTCCGGCGACAATTCCTCGAACGATCAGTCCGTGGATGGCGATAATACCAAGGTTGAAGAAACCATAGTCGAAGAGACTAAGGGCAATGAGACCGAGGAGAACAAAGTCGTCGAGGAGGGCACTTCCGGCGGGGAGAACGTTCCGCTTCAGCCCGAGAGCGGCAGCAGCTTCAAGGTCATTCTCAGCTACGGCGATAAGAGCGTTGAGCTGAACGACCTCAAGGGCGGCGAGCAGAACGACCTCGCGGCGATAGTCTCCCAGCTTGGCATTGAGGGCGACATTGAGAGCGCCAAGAGCGATGCTGAGGAGCTGTTCTATGCAGCCGACGGAAAGCTCGTCACGAGCCAGAAGTTTGCCACAAAGCAGACCCTCACTCTCGTTGTCGGCGGCGTGGAGTATGTCATTGACGTTTTGGATGATGAGACAGTCACTAGTAGCCAAGCGCTTATTAAAGCTGTTAATACAGACAACAACAAGATAATCCTCGGCAACGACATAAAGCTCGAAGCCGAGCTCACCATTGAGTCCGGCAAGACTATCACCATCGACCTCAACGGCAAGACGCTGACGAACAAAGAGGGCGAGCACACCATTGTCAACAAGGGCAACCTCACCATCATTGACAGCGTCGGCGGCGGCGTGGTGGACAACGTATCGCACGGAAAGGGCGCTCTTGTCAATGTCGGTACTGCGACCCTCAACGGCGGTTCATTCACCCGCAGCCAAGAGAGCGGAAAGGGCGGCAACACTTGGTACAACATCAAGAATCACGGCACACTGACCATAAACGAAGGCGTTGCTGTCAAGCAGAACGATCAGTTTTCCAGCCTTATCAACAACGGTTGGTATAATGCTGGTGGAAGCAGCGCTAATGATTATGTGAAACACACTGGAGATGCTGTTGCCAAGCTGACCATCAACGGCGGCACATTCTCCGGCGGCGTCAACACCGTCAAGAACGATGACTACGGCGAGCTTGAAATCAACGACGGAACATTCAGCAATACGCAATACGTTGTCCAGAACTGGAATGTTACCAAGATCAATGGCGGCACCTTTACGACCACCAGCGCCACCGTACTAATCAATGGCTTTTGTGACAACAGCGCTGATAAGGGCGAGCTGATCATCAATGGCGGTACGTTCAACGCCGCGAACGGCGGAAATGGCGGGCTTTTCGATAGAGGACCAAATTCATTCGAAGGTAAAGGTACATTGACCATCAACGGCGGTACGTTTAATGGCAAAGTCAACATTGATGAACAGCCGTATAAAACCACCATCAACAGCGGCGTTTACACCGATGAGAACGTCACGAAGTTTGTTGACACGGACAATGTCGCTATCCTCACCGCGAACGGCAAGACTGCCATAGTCAGCGGCGATGAGGACGAGTCTATCAAGATCATCATTGACGAGGCGATGAAGAGCGGTAAGCCCCTTGTTATCGAGAATCTCCTGCTCGACAGCTCCGTCAGCGCCCCCGAGGGTCTCACCATTGTCAACAACAGCGGCAACACCATTTACATCAATGGCGTTGCGGTCAAGCCCGGAATGAGCTATACCGTTCCCGCCGCTCCCGCGGCAGCACCCTTGAGCGCGAAGTATTTCGTTATCGAGGGCAAGAACGCGGAGTGGACAAAGGGCAGCAATGCGGATCTCAAGTTCGTGCTCAATTCCAAGGATGTTGTCAAGGTGCTCATCGACGGCGCAGAGGTTGAGTTCACTGTTGCCGAGGACGGCACTGTGACGATAGCCGCGGCAGTCATCGAGGCGCTTGAAGCCGGCACGCACGAGATCGAGTTCATCTTTGCCGACGGAAGCTGCAAGACGACCTTCACGGTGAAGTAAGCACCATTTAAAGCCTTCCCCTTTGAGGGGAAGGTGGTTCGCGGAGCGAACCGGATGAGGTGTTACAGGTGCATAAAATGCTTGCTTTGCGGCAAAAATGTGCCCTTTTCCACCTCATCAGTCACTTCGTGACAGCTTCCCCTCAAGGGGAAGCCTTTAAAAGCGTCCTGCGCAGTTAATACGCGGCGCTTTTAAAGCTATCCATTCGCAGGGGGAAGCCCTCAATACAATTCTGATTTTCAATCAGATGGCGACAATCGGCGCGTCTCAGCGCCGTGGCGAAAGCGCCGCGCTCAAGTCGAGCGCGGCGCTGTTTTGTCATATATTCAGTTTTACAGCTCCTCGACCGTGAGGACGTTTTCAAGCCCCTCTATGTTCTTGATGAGCCCCTCGCTTACGCCGCTGCGACTCGCCTGAACGGTGAGGACGGCGCTGTAACGGTTGCGCCCGTCGCTGTCGGTGACGCGGCTAATCTCAAGCCCGCTCATCTTCGTCCTGCTGTCGCGGATGAGACGGACGATGTTCTCAATGCTGTCCGCCTTGTAATACTCAATATAGAGATTCATGTCATGCACCCTGCGCGCAAAGCGGTACTCTATCTTCACGAGCAGCAGCTCCGCCACGAGCACCATGAAGGTGGCGAACACCGCGCACTCGACATATCCCGCGCCGCACACGAGCCCGATGATCGCGCTCGTCCACAGTCCGGCGGCGGTGGTGAGCCCCTTGACGCGCTGGCGGTTCGTGACGATTATCGTGCCCGCGCCGATGAAGCCTATTCCGGCGATCACCTGCGCACCGAGACGCGCCACGTCGGTGTACAGCTCCAGCGTGAGATAGAGATACTGGCTCGTGAGCGTGGTTATCGCCGCGCCGAGGCAGATGAGGATATGCGTCCTGAAGCCGGCGGGGCGGCGCTTATACTCGCGCTCGATGCCGATAAGCCCGCCGCACAAAACGGCAAGCACCATGCGCACGGTGACGGCGAGAAAGCTCATCTCGCGCACAAAATCAAAGCAATGCAGCATATGTCCTCTCCCTCCTTTACACTTCGTCTATGGCGACAACGCCGTCCAACGTGGAGAGCGCGGCAAGCAGCTCCGCGTGCTCGCGGCGGTGCGGCAGATGCATGGACACGAGCACGCTGAATTTCGCCATATGCTCGCGCTTGTCCTTTTCTATCTCGACGTCGTAGATCCGTATGCCCTCCGCCTTTATGCGGTTGACGATGCTGCCGAGATTTTCAAACGTGTCCATCTCGACATATATGGTCATGTTGCGCGAATAGGAGAGCATCGCCTCTTCAATGAGCGGCAGCAGCTTCATCGAGAGGACGATGAGCGCGATGCCGACGAGAACGCACTCATAAAACCCCGCGCCTATCGCAAGCCCCATGCACGCCGACGCCCACAGCCCCGCCGCCGTCGTCAGCCCCTTGACCTCCTGCCGTCCGGTGACGATTATCGTGCCCGCGCCGAGGAAGCCCACGCCGTTGACGACCTGCGCCCCGAAGCGTGACACGTCCGTCTTTATGCCGACGCGCTCCGCCGTGGAGAGCCAGTCATGGTTGAGCATGAAGTCAAGATACTGGCTGAGCATGACGGTCATGGCGGCGCCGAGGGCGACGAGCATATACGTCCTGAAGCCGGCAGGGCGGCGCTTGCGCTCGCGCTCAAAGCCGACGATGCCGCCCATGAGCATGGCGAGCACCACGCGCAGCATCATGGTATAGATATTAAATTCTCTCAGAGGTGCAAATAAGCTGTCCATCACAATTGCTCTTTCGTGTTGTAAATGCGGTCGATGAGCGCCGGAAGCTCGGCGAGCGCGGCGATCTCATAGTCCGCGGGGATGTCCGCGCACGGCGGCTTTCTCTTCGGGTTGAACCAGCAGGTCTTGAGCCCTGCATTGCGCCCGCCGCGAATGTCGGAGGTGAGGCTGTCGCCGACGACGAGCGCACGGGCGGGGTCAAAGTCGGGTATGCCCGCGATGACGATGTCAAAAAACCTCCGGCTGGGCTTGTCCGCGCCCATATTTTCCGAAATGAATATCCTCTCGAAATACTTCGTTATGCCGGAGCTTGCAAGACGCGCGTCCTGAACGCGGGCGTTGCCGTTGGAGATTATATAGAGCGCACACCTGCCGTAAAGCGTCTCCAAAAGCTCCTCAGCGCCGGAGACGAAATAGTGCCCCTCGCACAGATGCGCGGCGTAGCTGTCCTCCGCGCTCTGCGCGTCGAGCGCGACGCCAAGCTCTTTAAAAAACTCCTCAAAGCGCCCGACAAGCACCTGCCGGCGCGTAAGCTCGCCGTTTTCGAGCAGCTCCCAGCAGCGGACGTTTATGCGGCGGAAAGCGGAGAGCCGCTCATCCGTGGGGTCTATCCCCCGCTCGCGCAGCATGGCGGAGATCGCCGCCGCCTCCTGCCGGTCAAAGTCGAGTATGGTATTGTCAAGATCCATGAGGATCAGCGGTTTCGCGGTCATTTGTTTCTCCATTTATTTTATCTGTGCCTCAAAGGCAGCGCCGTATGCTGCGGCAAGAGCAGCCGACAAGAGAATTTGGGTTCTGATGACGGCGCTTTTTCGCAGGAATACTTTGTGTATTTCAAGAAAAAGCGACTATATCAGCGCGCAAATTATCCGTCAGATGCCGCCGCCGTATTGTGCGGCGCTGCCTAATAGCTTCAATGCCTCTGCGGCAGGCTCAAGATGCATGCCGAGCGACGCCTTGACGAGGACGTTGTCACCGCGCCGCACATACTGCGGCAGGGCGGCGATAAGCTCCTCCCGCGTCTCAAAGTGACGGGCGCGCGCGCCCATCGCGGCTGTCAGGCAGCGCGACATAGGACCGTATGCCATGACGAAGTCCACGCCCCTTTCAAGGGCGTATTCGCCAAGCTCCCGGTGCAGCAGGGGCGAGGCGTCGCCCATTTCGCGCATATCGCTGAAAACGCACACGTGCCGCCCGGGGAGCGCCATAAGCGAATCCACGGCGCAGCGCATGGAGTCGGGGTTGGCGTTATAGCAGTCGTCAATGAGCGTGATATACCCCGTGTCCGTGACCGCGCCGCGCCGCCCGACCGTATGGAACGCGGCGACGCCGGAGGCGATCTCCTCATCCGTCAGCCCCATCAGAAAGCCCACGGCAGCGCCCTCAAGCGCGGCATAGACCATGTGCTGCCCGTAGGCGGGGATCCTCGCCGCGATGCGCCGGTCAAACCCGATAATATCGCACGCCGCGCCCTCCTCGCCGTCAAAGCGGATATTCTCCGCGCGCACATCGCAGTGCGCGCCCAGCCCGTAGCTGATGACGCGCCGGCGGCAGCGGAGATCGCGGAGCTTCGCATCGTCGCCGTTTATAATAACCGTGCCGTCCGGCGGCAGGAAGTCTATCATCTCGGTCTTGGCTCTGAATACGCCGTCGAGATCGTGCAGAAACTCAAGATGCGCATGACCTATCCCAGTGAACACCGCTACGGTAGGGCGCGCCATGGAGGCGAGCACGCGCATCTCCCCAAAGCCGGAGATGCCCATCTCCACCACGGCCGCCTCGTGCGCGGGCGTCAGGCGCGAGAGCGTCATGGGCACGCCTATCTGATTGTTGAGGTTGCCCTCGGTCTTGAGGGTGTTCATGCGCCGGCTGAGCACCGCCCAGATCATCTCCTTGGCGGTCGTCTTGCCGACGCTGCCGGTGACACCGACGACGGGGATGTTAAATTTTTCGCGGTAGGCGCGCACAATGGCTTCCAGCGCGGACTGCACATCGTCCACAACGATAACGCCGCGCCCCTCGCCCTCCGGCACACGCTCGGCAAGGCAGCACGCCGCGCCCCTGTCGAGCGCCGCGGTGATATAGTTGTGCCCGTCCGTCCTCTCGCCGCGGTAGGCGACGAACACGTCGCCCGGGCGGACGGCGCGGCTGTCAATGACGACCTCGCCCAGCGGCGCAGAGAGCGCACATTCGCCGCAAAGCGTTCCGCCGCAGGCGCTCAGCGCATCCTTGACCGTGAAATCATACATATTGCCTCAACTCCTACAATAAACACAATTGAATTTTAACACATATATTTTTTCGTTCAAGCCCTATTTGTAAAAAAAGTGGTGCACACGGGGAAAATATGTGCTATAATAGAAAAATCATGACAGTATAGCAAAGGAAACGAAAGCGTATGAATTATGTAGTGGTGGATCTGGAATGGAATCAGGCGATGAGTTCCAAATCCTCCGTGTTCAACAAGCTCCCCATACATCTGCGCGGGGAGATAATCGAGATAGGCGCGGTGAAGCTCGACGAGAATATGCGCCCGAAGGAAGAGCTGTCCATCGACGTAAAGCCCGTGTACTTCAAGCGTATGCACTACAAGGTCAAGAAGATAACCGGCTTCGATAAGGAGCGCCTTGCCCACGGGATCGCGTTTGCCGACGCGCTGGCGGAGCTGCACGAGTTCTGCGGCGGCGAGGACGTGACGTTCATCACATGGGGCTGCGACGATCAGGGCATACTCGAGCAGAACATCATCATCCACGACCTCGACTGGGACTGGATCGCCGGATGGGTCAACCTCCAGCTCATCTACAACCTCCAGACCGGCGGCGACAAGAATCAGAAATCCCTCGCCAGCGCGATGGAGCATTTTGAAATAGAGCAGACGCGCATCGCGCACGATGCGTTGGGCGATGCATACAACACGGCGCTCGTATGCACGAAGCTGGACATGGCGGAGGGGCTGCGCCTCTACCCCGAGGCGGGGCGCATCCTTGCCACACGTATGCCAAACTACAAGCCGCCGGTTGACCGCAGCGGCGAGGAGCCGATACTGCACGAGAGCTTTGACGGCTTCGAGAGCAAGGCGGCGGCGTTCGCGGACACGCGCCTGACGGTGCTCCCCTGCCCCGTGTGCGGCGGCGAGACGGCGAGCGCACGGTGGATAAATCAGGGCGACCAGCGGTACATGAATATCTACACCTGCGAGAATGACGGGGCGTTCCTCGTGCGGGCGAAGTTCCGCAAGCACAGCGAGGATAATCGCTGGGTGGCAAATAAGCTCGTCTACAAGGCGACGGAGGAGATGCAGGACTTCTACCGGACGAAGTCCACCCAGTCGCGCCGCCGCGGGCGCGGACGCGGCGGACGCAGAAGCCGCCCCGCGAAGTAAGGCGAACGGACAAATGCAATAATTATATAATCGACATACCCGCCGATGGAAATATGTGAAACGCTCACAATATTTCATCGGCGGATTTTGTCGCAGGCGAACAAGACGTAAAATACCCTGCGGGGGCATTCCCACAGGGTTTATATTATGTAAACTGCAATATGTTATCTACATTACGTAACCTGTATTATGTAGCTTTATTTATGTCCATCATATTACGTGGCTTCTATTACGTATACTATATTGCGTATACTATATTATGTTTACTCCTTTGCGACTATGTTGTCCTTGTCCTTATAGATATGCCTCGGCGGAATGACGCCGCGGACGCAGGACGTGGGATAGACGTTCGATTCGCGCCCGATGACCGTGCCGGGGTTGAGCACGCTGTTGCAGCCGACCTCGACATTGTCGCCGAGCATCGCGCCGACCTTTTTCCGCCCCGTGGGGATCGGCGCGTCCGGCTCCTTGACGACGACGAGCGTCTTGTCGGACTTGACATTGCTGGTTATCGAGCCCGCGCCCATATGCGCCTTGTAGCCGAGGACGGAATCGCCGACGTAGTTATAGTGCGGCACCTGAACCTTGTCAAAAAGCACGACGTTTTTCAGCTCCGTGGAGTTGCCGACGACCGCGTCCTTGCCGACAATGGCGCTGCCGCGAATGAACGCGCACTGGCGCACCTGCGCGCCATGGTCAATGATGCAGGGCGAGCCGATGTACGCCGAGGGGAACACCGTCGCGTCCTTTGCAATCCACACGCCCTCGGCGGGGTGGTCATACTCCTCCTCCGGCAGCGTTGCGCCGAGGGCGAGAATGAAGTCCTTTATCCCGTCGAGCACCTCCCACGGGTAGGTCTTGCCCTCGAAGAGCTTGGCGGCGATGGTCTTGTCCAAGTCAAAAAGTTCTTTTATTTCAGTCATTGTTCTTCCCTCTCTCATTTGACCTTGACGAGCCTGCCCGCCGCCTGCATGGCGGCGATAATCTCATCCACCTTCTGCTCGCACAGCTCCTGCGTGCCGGCTTCGACCATGACGCGCAGCAGCGGCTCTGTTCCGCTCTTGCGCAGGACAACGCGCCCCTCGTCGCCGAGATCTGCCTCGACCTTCGCCACGGCTGCCTTGACCTCCGGACAGGCGAGCGTCTCGTCCTTATCGGTGACGACGACGTTCTTGAGCTTCTGGGGGTACATGGTCATGCCCGCGGCGAGCACGGACAGCGGCTGCTTGGACTCGGTGATGGTCTCCATGACCTTGATGGCGGTGAGTATGCCGTCGCCGGTGTTGGCGAGACGCCCGAAGATGATGTGACCGGACTGCTCGCCGCCGATGAGATGCCCATTCTGGCGCATATTCTCCGCGACGTACTTGTCGCCCACGGCGGTCTTTTCGTAGCCGATGCCGAGCGCGTCGAGCGCCTTGTAAAGCCCCATGTTGGACATGATGGTGGTGACGACCTTGGAGGCGCCGAACGTGCCGCGCTCCTTCATGTACTTGGCGCAGACATAGAGGATATGGTCGCCGTTGATGATGTTGCCCTTCTCGTCCACCGCGAGGCAGCGGTCAGCATCGCCGTCGAACGCGAAGCCCACATCAAGGCGGTTTTGCAGCACGAAGTCGCGCAGTCGCTCAATATGCGTCGAGCCGCAGTCAACATTTATGTTCAGCCCGTCGGGGTGGTTGTTGATGACGTAGGTATCCGCGCCGAGCGCGTCAAAAACGCTCTTCGCCATCTGCCATGTGCTGCCGTTGGCGCAGTCGAGCCCGACGCGGTAATCCTTATAGGAGCGCGTGGCAAGCGAGATGAGATAGCCGATATAGCGGTTGCGCCCTGCGGCGTAGTCCACGGTGCGTCCGATCTTCTCGCGCTCGGCGTAGGGGAGCTGGGCGTCGCTGTCGATATACTCCTCAATGCCGTTGAGCAGCTTCTCGTCCATCTTCTCGCCGTTGGAGTTGATGAGCTTGATGCCGTTGTCGTAATACGGGTTATGGCTGGCGGAGATCATGATGCCGCAGTCGAAATCATCGGCGCGGGCAACATAGGAGACGCTGGGGGTGCTGGTGACGTGCAGAAGGTATGCGTCCGCACCCGAGGCGGTCAGCCCCGCGCAGAGCGCGTTTTCAAACATATAGCTGGAGCGGCGCGTGTCCTTGCCTATCACGACCCTCGCCTTGCGGCTCTGCCCGTAGTACCAGCCGAGATAGCGCCCGATCTTGAATGCGTGCTCCACGGTCAGGTTCTTGTTCGCCTCGCCGCGGAAGCCGTCTGTTCCGAAGTATTTGCCCATTTTCTAAATTCTCCTTTGCTGATATAGTCCTCTGCGGGAATACCCGTCAGAGCATTGATGAAGCGTCCTTGTCGCAAAAGACCTCGACGTTCATCGGTATTTGCAAAAATGCGGCGGGTATGACGCTGTCATCGCGCGCATAGAGCATTTGAAAAACAGCGCCCGCCTTGTCGCTGCCGAGAGCGAGAACGGCAATGTCGCGCGCGGCGGTGAGGGTCTTTATGCCCATGGTGACGGCGCGCTGCGGCACCCTGTCCTCCCCGCCGAAGCTGTCGGCAAGCTGGCGGCGCGTGGCGGGGGCGAGCGTCTGCACGCGCGTGAGCGTGTCAAACTGCGTGCCCGGCTCGTTATAGCCGATGTGCCCGTTGTGCCCTATCCCTATCACGGCGAGGTCGATGCCGCCGAGAGCGGCGATGATAGCGTCGTATTCGCCATAATTATCTTCGCCGGGGAAATATCGGTTCTCCGGCGCGACGCCGACAGGGTCAAGAAGCTCGCGCTCAAGCCTGGCGCGGCAGGTCAGCGCCTGAGGCGCGGCAATGAACTCCGTCACGGCGAACACGCGGGCGGCGGCAAAGCCGACCTCGCGCCGGGCGCTCATTTCGCGCAAAAGCGCGAAAAGCCCTGTCATGCTGCGTCCTGCGGAGAGGGCGAGAACAGCGTCAGGCTTTTCATCCAGCAGCGCCTTGATGCGGCGCGCCGCGTTTTCATACACTTGTTCGCTTTCGGAAATAATTGTTTTCATAAAGCGGTCTCCAAAAATACAAACTAGCAGCGGGGGTGTTGACGATGGCAATAATAATTATAAGAACGCTTATCATATACGCCGCGCTGCTCGCGGCGATGCGCCTGCTGGGCAAGCGTCAGCTCGGCGAGATGGAGCTTTCGGAATTTGTCGTGGCGGCGCTGATCGCCGACCTCGCCGCGCATCCCTTGCAGGATCTCGGCATCCCGATGATAAACGGGCTTGTGCCGATACTGACGCTGTTCTGCTGCGAGGTCGCAATATCGCGCGCCGCGCTGAAAAGCGCGAAAATGCGCGCGCTGCTGTACGGCAAGCCGAGCATGCTGATAGAAAAGGGCGTGATAAGCCAGCGCGAAATGGCGAAAAACAGCTTCACCACGGATGAGCTGATGCAGGAGCTGCGCAATCAGGGCTGCCTCGACATCAGCCGTGTCGAATACGCCGTGCTGGAGACCGACGGGCGGCTGAACGTGATGCTCTACCCGCTCGAACAGCCCGTGACCGCCGGACAGATGAACGTGCAGTGCAGAGACGGCGGCTATCCCGTGATAGTCATAAGCGACGGGCGGGTCAACGAGGAAAACCTCTCCCGCGCGGGGATCGACCGGAAATGGCTCGACCGTGAGCTGAAAAAGCGCGGGGTCGGCAGCGCGGAAAAGGTGTTTTTGATGACCGTCAACACGCAAAAGGAGATATATCTGGCGGAAAGCGAGGCGGCAAAATGACAAAACGTGAAATAATCGCGGCGGTGCTGCTGGCGCTGCTGATCGCGCTGTCGGTGTACAACATACTGAGCATTGACGCGCTCACGGGCGAGATCGGCATCGCCCTGTCCAAATCGCAGAGCGCGGCGGAAAAGCTGGATTTCAAGACGGCACGCGGCTATCTCGCCGAGGCGCTGGAGCGCTGGCTGTCCGCCGAGAGCTACACCCATATCTTTCTCCGCCATCCGGAGATAGATTCGACCGCCGATGCATTTTACGACTTGCAGCAGGTTTTGACGCAGGAGGACATAACCGCCTGCGCCGCCGCGTACAGCAAGCTCAAGTACCATCTGGCAAGCATTGACCAGATGGAGCATCTGTCACTGGGCAGTATTCTTTGACTCCTCCTCGGTCAGCAGCTTGGAGAGCTCCTCCATGAAGGTGTTGATGTCCTTGAAGCTGCGGTACACGGAGGCAAAGCGCACGTAGGCGACCTCATCCACGTTCTTCAGGCGGGTCATGACCATCTCGCCGATCTCGACGGTCTTTATCTCGCGCTCAAGTCCGCTTTGAAGCTCCTGCTCTATATCGTCGGCGATCTGCTCAAGCCTGCCGAGGGGAACGGGGCGCTTCTCGCTCGCGCGGACCATGCCGTTGATGAGCTTGACCTTGTCGAACGACTGGCGGCTGCCGTCGCGCTTGACGACAACTAGGGGCATACGCTCGATTATCTCATATGTAGTAAAGCGCTTGCTGCACGCCAAGCACTCGCGGCGGCGGCGTATGGTCGAACCCTCCTCTGCGGGTCTGGAGTCAATGACCTTGCTCTCGGTATAGCCGCAAAAAGGACACTTCATTGCTTTCTCTCCCGATTTCTGTATCTTTTTTCAAAACGCTAATTATTATATCACAACGCTTCGGGCAATGCTATATTTTTTTTTGAAAAAATCTATATTTTGAGAAAGATTTTGCACGCCCGCGAGCAATCTCGCGCAAAGCCTTGCAGGCAATATGCCGTCCGTGGTACAATATGCTGTACACTAAAGCAAAGGAACGGCACGATGGATAAGCGTTTGAACATTTTGATAAGCAATGACGACGGGATAGGCGCGGAGGGCATCGTCCGCCTTGCGCGCATGGCGGCGGAGCTGGGCGACGTGTGGGTCGCCGCGCCGTCGAGCCAAAGCAGCGCCATGTCCCAGAAGCTCACGATATTCAGCACCGTCGCCGTGGAGGAGGTGGACTTCCCTGCGGCGGTCAAGGCGGCGTACAGCATTGACGGCACGCCCGCGGACTGCGTGAGCCTCGCCGTGGCGCGTCTGCTGCCGGTCAAGCCGGACATTGTGTTCTCCGGCATAAACTACGGGTACAACGCGGGCTTCGACATCGCGTACTCCGGCACTATCGGCGCGGCGACGGAGGCGGTGATGCGCGGCATTCCGGCGCTCGCGTTTTCGGAGCAGCACGACGGCGGGCACGAGGTCTCGGACAAATATATACTGCCGCTCGCGCGCGAGCTGATGGCAGCGCCGCACATTCCGGGCGAGCTGTGGAACATCAACTTCCCCGGCTGCGCGCTCGATGAGCTGCGCGGCACGCTCTATGACCGCGAGATCGCGCGACGCTGTCTCTATGAAAGCATCTACGACGAGGATGTAACGCCCGACGGTCGGCACGGCTACCATATACACAGCAAGCTCATAGCGGCGGAGGACGCTCCGGCGGGCTCTGACGCGCGCGCCGTGCTGACGGGGTACATATCCGTGGGCAAGGTCAAATGCCGCGTAATGGGGTGAGTAACTATATATATCTCATATTATATATAGAATAATAAGATTTAATAAAATCACTCGATCACTCGAAAATCCATCGCTGTCGGATACAAAACCGTGTGTATCCTTATCATTCGAGGGTATTGCCGTAAAAAACTTTCGCAGTTGGTTGACACTAACCGCGGGCGATGCTATACTTTGTGGCGGAAACAAGAAATGACGTTCCCTTGCGAAAAGAAAGCGGAATACTCAACAGGCGGAGCACAACAGAATCAATATAATAAGCGCGCATCGGAGAGCTGCCGCAGGGCGGCTTTTCCTAGGCGCATTGGTTAATCGGTTCTAACCACGAAGCCGTATGCATATGGGTTAAGCGCTTCTGACAAGCGTATGCTCTTTAAAACATCGGGCACAGCCCCGCTTCAAGGCGGGGAGCTCGGTCTGAGGGCTTGCGCCCATCGACCGCGGGGACATTGTGAAAATCTAGGAGATATTGAAAAAAAGATTGGAGATGTATGATATGAGAGACAGCGAGCTGCAAGTTGACCGAAGCTGCCATGTGCTGTACTCCAAGCCCTGCCGGAGGGAGATACAGGCGAGGATCGCGCTGCACTACCCGCCGGAGGAGCGGGAGGCGGTGTGGGAGCGGGTGCAGCGGCAGTATGCGGACTTCCTCTCCGACTGGCGCACCGACCTCGGCGGCAAAAAGAACTTCCACAACGGCGCGGGCGGCACATACGACTGCATCGCCATCATGAGCTACTATGCGGTCTGCAAAGCGGTTACATCGTTCCGAGAGATTGAAGAGATGGAGGAAAATCTGATCCTGCCGTCCTTCCGCAGACTGAAATTCGTGGACTGCAATAAGCCGTTCTGGAAAAGACTGATGTACAAGGCGTTTCTCTCGGCGAAAAAGGGCTGCGACAGGTGGCACGATTACGAGATGACGGTTGCGCCTTATGAAAACGGCAAGCCCATCTATTATGAGTTTACGGCGTGTCCGGCGGCGGAGTTTGCGAAAAAGCACGGGCTTACGGAGATCATGCCCGCGCTGTGCAACGTGGATTTCGCCTCCATGGAGCTGATCCGCGCACGGCTGGTGCGTACCTCCACCTGCGTGGACGGCTGCCGATGCGACTACACCATCTGCGGCGACAAAGACCCGTATCTGAAAGACCATCCCGAATACCGCGATGCGGCGGGATTTCGGAGGAACAGGTAAAAAGGGAATGAGTCCATGAGTTCTTGATATTTGGCGGCGGTGTGTCGGACTGCGCTCCGGCAGGGCTGGGCGAGCCGTGAGAGGCGGCGTGACGGATTTTGTGCGGCAGTACACCCTTGCCTCCGGCGGGTCGTATTGCGACTGCGGGTATAAAAAAGAAAGGAATCTTGAACATGAAGCCTGACTACAAAAACTGAATCCCTAATGTAATGTTGTTTTTGCTTATTGCGGGAACGGTGCTGTCGCTTGCGCTGCTGCTCGTTTTCGGCGTGCTCGGCGTCGGCGTGAGCGGAGGGCTGCGCATCGCACTGGGCATGATCTTCGGCGCTGCGTTCCTCGTGTGTGCAAAATACACGGAGTGGTGCGTGTATGCCTACCGGTGCTTTTCCTATGACGGCAAGCGTAAGCTCTCAAAGCAGATCATCGACGGCACGGCGGAGCATATCACACTGCCTGAGGGCGGCGTCGGGCTGGATGTGGGCTGCGGCAGCGGAGCGCTGACCGTCGCCTGCGCCAAGCGCAATCCGCAGGGGCGTATGCTGGGCATTGACCGCTGGGGCAAGGAGTACGCCGCGTTCAGCCTGCCGCTGTGCGAAAAAAACGCCGCTGCGGAGGGCGTGAAAAACGCTTCGTTCCGGCGCGGGAACGCCGTGAAGCTGGATTTCCCCGACGAGAGCTTTGACGCGGTGACCAGCAACTATGTCTATCACAATATCGCGGGGAAGGACAAGCAGCAGCTTCTGCTGGAAACTCTGCGGGTGCTGAAAAAGGGCGGCTGCTTCGCCATTCACGATCTGATGTCTCCCCGCCGCTACGGCGATATGCAGGCGTTTGTCCGAAAGCTCCGCGACATGGGCTATGAGCGCGTGGAGCTTATCGACACGACCGACGGCGGATTTATGACCCCGAAAGAAGCAAGACGCCTGATGCTGCGCGGCTCGACACTGCTTACGGGAAAAAAGTGAACGGATGCAGCGGTAAACGGCGGCGGGGTTTTTGCCCCATCATTCGGGAAAGCAGTTTTGCGCTCTTGAAAACGGAGCGCAAAGATATTATCCGGCTGCCGAGCGAATTATTCCGTTGATAATACAAGAAAACCTGCAAAATACTCCCGCAGTCCTAACGGCTGCAGGAGTATCGGTTTGTCTGAAAAGCCGCAGAAGCCGGAATACCGGCAGCCGTTACACCTTCAAGATAAAATGGCTTTTGTGATAATCAATAAGCCCCTCGCCGCGCATTTTTCCAAGCTCCAGCGACAGCCCGCTGCGCTCGACGGCGAGATAGTCCGCAAGCTGCTGTCTCGAAAAAGGGATGTCAAATTCGTATTTCCCGACGCTCTGCGCCTCTGCGGAGAGATAGGACATGAGCTTTGCGCGGGTGGTGCGCTGCCCCATATGAGTGAGTTTTTCGTTGAAGCGCAGATTCTTTTCGGCAAGCTCGCCGAGGAGGTTTCGGATTATCCGGCTGTGGTGGGCGCAGGCTGACGGGCAGACGTTCAGTATGCGCTTTACATTCAAAAACATTGCGGTGACAGGCGTTTCCGCTATGACGCTCACATTCAGTCTCGACCCGGGCGCACAGGCAAACGCGGCGGCAAAGGTCTGTCCCGCTCCCGCTTTGGAAATGATATTGCGGTTTCCCCAAATGTCCTCCTGTATGACCAGAACGCTTCCCGACAGCACAAGCCCGATGGATTCCGCCGTATCTCCGGCGCGAAGTATAAAGGCGTCCTTCGGGAAGTCCTCCTCCCTCATATCGAGACAGGACAGCATGGCTGTAAGCTCATTCTCTGAAACACCCGAAAAAAGCTGAGATGAGCGAATAACGGATAAAAAATTTTTCATAAAAGCCCTCTTTTGTTGAAAATTCAACCGACTTGTTGATTCTATTATATTATAATACAGACAAAATAGCAAGGAGGCGCTGTTATGAAAAGAAGAATTATTGAGATCAATCAGGATAAATGCAACGGCTGCGGCGCTTGTGCCGCCGCCTGTCACGAGGGCGCTATCGCCATGGCTGACGGCAAGGCGCAGCTCATGCGGGATGATTACTGCGACGGGCTGGGCGACTGTCTGCCCGCCTGCCCCACGGGAGCGATCTCCTTTGTGGAGCGCGAGGCGGCGGCATACGATGAAAAGGCTGTCATGGAAAACAAGCAGAAGAAAATGCAGGAAAAGATGAAAAAAGAGGGGATGACTCTGCCCTGCGGCTGCCCGGGAAGTCAGTCGAGGAATATTCGGCGCGAGGAGAGTCCCGCTTCACAGGCGCCCCGCACCGAGCAGGTGAGCCGACTGTCGCAGTGGCCCGTCCAGATAAAGCTCGTGCCGGTAAACGCGCCGTATTTTGACGGGGCAAAGCTGCTGATTGCCGCCGACTGCACGGCATACGCCTACGCCGCCTTTCACGAGCGCTTCATAAGGGGGCACATCACGCTCGTAGGCTGCCCCAAGCTGGATGGCGTGGACTATTCCGAGAAGCTCACCGAGATAATCCGCAATAACGACATAAAGAGCGTGACCGTCGTGCGCATGGAGGTTCCCTGCTGCGGCGGGCTGGAGATGGCGGCGAAAAAGGCGCTCCAGCAGAGCGGGAAATTCATTCCGTGGCAGGTCGTGACCGTTTCCACGGACGGGAATATACTTGATTGAATAATAGATAACTAATGTCTACTGAACAAGTGCCCAATTTTTCTTCGGAGTCAGAATCTGCAGAAGATATGTGAGCATTCTCAAAAGGGCGCGCTGAATCTTGCGGAGATTCAGCACCAGAACGAACGGCTCTATCCGAAATTTTGTGTAAACGGCAAAATGCAGTGCAAAACAGAGCGAAAATTATTTAAGGCGGGAGCGGCGACAGCGGCTGCCGCCTTGTCTACAAAATAGCAGCAGTCGGTGGGCATATCAAGGGCGGAGGCGTCAGCCTCCGTTTATCTCGACCCTTGACATGCCTGTACGCAGTCGGTCAGTCCGGCATACGGTCAGCGAAGAATACCGCCAGTTGTGCGTGTATCACGCTCCAGTCCTGCCGTCTTCCCGTCCATTTTTTCGTAATATCCATCATAGCCAGATACAGCATTTTCAACAGGCTGTCATCCGTCGGGAACACGGATTTCGACTTAGTCACTTTTCAAGCTGTCGGTTAAAGCCCTCAATCGTGTTGGTCGTATAGATTAGACGGCGCACCTCTTGGGGGTATTTGAAATAGGCGCTGAGATTAACCCAGTTCTCCCGCCATGACTGAGATATTTTAGGGTATTTCTTATCCCAGCGCTCCGCAAAAGCATCCAGAGCGTCCAGAGCAGCGGACTCATCCACTGCGGCATAGACAGCCTTCAAGTCTGCCATGAGCGCCTTTATGTCCTTGTATGACACGTATTTACTGGAATTTCGGAGCTGATGGATGATACAGTTCTGGATTTCAGTCTTGGGGAACACTGCTTCAATAGCTGCTGAAAAGTCGGTCAAATTGTCCGTACAGGCGATGAAAATGTCCTCAACGCCGCAGTTTCTCAAGCCGTTTAGTACCGTAGCCCAGAATTTCACGCTCTCATTTTCACCGACCCACATGCCCAGAACATCCTTCCTGCCGTCAAGATCAATGCCGATGGCGATGTATACGGCTTTCTTGACGATCTGTCCTTCACTGCGCACATGGTAGTGGATGGCATCCATGAAAACTACCGCATATATGCTCTCCAAAGGACGCTGCTGCCACTCTTTCGCAATTGGCAGTATCTTATCCGTAATGCGGCTCACGGTCATGTCAGACACGTCTACGCCGTAGATATCCCTAATATGCGCCTCTATATCCGACGTCGTCATACCTTTGGCGTACATGGACAGGATCTTTTCCTCAATATCCTGACTTATGCCGGTCTGGTTCTTTTTCAGGAGCCGCGGTTCAAATTCGCTCCTGCGATCCCGCGGCACTGACACCTCGACATCGCCGAAGCCGGTGCGCAATGTCTTGCTGCTGTGCCCGTTGCGGCTGTTGTCCGTGTCCTTGTTCTTGTAATCGTACCTGCTGTAGCCCAGCTCATCATCCAGCTCCGCATCAAGTCCGTTCTCCATAAACTCGGCAATCGTTTCCTTGAACAGGCTCTGGATGTCCTCCATACTGCCGATGTTTGACATTTGCAGCAGCTCGCGGATTTTTGCTCGGCGTTCTTTTTCTTCCGGGGTGCGATTCTTTCTTGACATATGTGATTCCTCCGTTGTGGTGCTTCTATTCTACACCACATCGGAGGTTTACACAATCTTTGGGATGGTCTCTTTTGTTCCGCCTCTAGCCTGACGAAAGCTATCCGCAACCTGAGGCAGGAGCAGTCCACCCTTTTTCATGAAACGGTCATTGAAAAGGCTTAATACATCAGCAAAGCAAGCATTTATTACACCCTGTGTTATACAAAAGTTCTCAACTGGGTGGCTGGGCAGTATGCAGGGCGATTTATTCGGAGTTTCCCTTAACCGTACAGGCAGTGTATGACGCGTAGAGTGCTTCACCTCATTTCTTCTCCGTCTTCTTGTCGCTCTACGCCAACTGTTGACATAGAACTTAAAAACAAATGCTGGGGCAGCGCATCCATGTGAAACGGTTACGCCCGACATATTGTTTATATATTATTTCCGATTCGTTCGACTGCCATACACAGCAAATCGGCAAGGCTTTCGTCCACATCGCTCTTTGGCTCGTGAGTGAGCACTTTGTCCTCTATGCCCGCAGCCATATTCCCAATGAGGGATATTCCGCATATTCTCATGCCCATATGGTGGGCGGCAATAGCTTCGCAGACAGTACTCATTCCAACAACATCAGCACCGAGCACAGACAATATACGTATTTCTTCCGGGGTTTCGTACTGTGGTCCCGTGAGCTGAATATATGTTCCTTCATGCAACTCAAGCCCCAACTCTTTGCTGCACTGCCGAAGTATTTCATTCAGCTCGGGTCTGTACACGTGGCTCATATCCGGAAATCTTGTGCCGAGCTCAGGTATATTTTCACCGATAAGAGGAGAAGGTACAAAGAAAGAAATATGATCCTTTATCAGCATAATATCTCCGCCGCGATAGCTGCGGTTGATTGCACCTACTCCGTTAGTGAGGAAAAGCGTCTCGGCTCCGAGCATTTTCATAAGTCTGATTGGCAGCACAACATCTTCAATGGCGTATCCCTCATAGCAATGAACTCTGCCATTCATCACCACCACTGGAACTCTGGAAATATAGCCGAATATGAATTTGCCGGCATGACCTACGACCGTGGAAACAGGAAAGCCGGGTATATCTGCATAATCTATTTCATAGATCTTATCAATTCTATTGCTGAAGCCGCCAAAACCAGTACCTAAAATCAATGAAATTTTCGGCGAAAATCCGTTTATACGGCGTTTAACCTCATTTGTGTATTTTAGCAGCTTATTATAGCTTTCGTTCATAGTAATCTCCACTTCTTGCTCGCTTAGCAGGTATGCATAGCTTAGTTCAACATTATTTTTCTTCGTTCCCTACTATTATATTCTATTATATTATATAATTGAAGACTTTTGATTTTTAGCAGGTCATAACGTAGATGGGATTAGATAATGCCGCCATAACTCCGTTGGCTCTCCTTACCTCTACGCGGAAAAACCTTGTACCCGTTAGCCCTGTTATCTTCTTATAATAAGATTTTTCGTCGGTCGTTTCCTTAAACAGTTCACCCTTATCAGACAAAAGGCTCACAGTATACCCTAATTCGATATGCTCAACAAAAATTTCAAGCTCAGTGGTTTCATCGGCTGAAATTTCGTCGCCCATTATTGACTCGCCGGATTTTAGCTGTATCCACGGTCCGTAGGCGCACTCGGTAACGAATGAATGACCACGGTCTAATGCTGCCAATATATCATCAGATGTACACTCTTTTGCATAAACTCCGTTCAAAGGATATCTTTCGGACTTTTCGTAATGAGCATCGGTTCCACCAGTGGCGGTGATGCGTCTGCCTTGACAAAGGAGCTCGTTCCAAAAATCCACAGCCTGCTGATTGGTCTCATTATAACTTCTGTTCCACACCTCAATATAGTCATAGGGAACATCCCAACCAACTGACCACCCCAGAGTGTTGGCAAAAGGATGGTTTATTTGAATTCTGGCTCCCTTTGCTTTCATTCTGTTCATGTAGGCTATTATTTCGTCTTTCTCCAGCATATCCGGCGCGAGCTCTATATCCTCAATTCCGAGAACATTAAAGTGCCCGCAGCTTTCGTCAAGTGAACATTCGGAGCCTTGAAGCATCGTAACCTCGGCATCCTTTGGGTCATCATTCATGGACTTGTTTTCATTATGATCGGTTATGGCAAGAAAATCGAGTCCGGCTCCTTTGGCATAGTTGATTATCTGCTTAACCGAAAAAACGCCGTCCCCACTGTATATTGAGTGGCAATGCAAATCTCCGATATACAGATTTTCAGGAATATAAAACTGCGGATGCTCTTTACTCTTTTTCCGGCAGCTTATCTTCGTGTAGAAATATATGCCCAAATTAGTCAGCAATATTGCCACTGCTATTACGCATAAAATTATCATGATATTACCACCTTATGCAAAAACGACGGAGTCCATACGGTCTCCGCCGTTTTCATTTTACTTATGTTTTACTTGAGAATTTTTACTGTCTGAGCACTGATGTCATCAAGCGCTTCCTGAGGTGTGAGCTTGTTCTCAAACAGGACTGCCTGGATATCGTTGTTTATAACGGTGTTAATCTGAGACCAGTTTTCATGCTGACCTGGCTCAACAACATACTGGAGCTGATCGTAGGCAACCTTATACTGGGGATACATTGCCCAGACCTCTTGAACGGCTTTGCTGTTCATGATAGTGTTGGTCACGGGGATGTATCCGGTGTCAACAACAAACTTGGAGCCGGACTCCTCGGAGTACATAAACTTGATGAACTCCCAAGCAGCGTCTTTCTTTTCCTGATTGCAGGCAGCGAGCACGGCAATGTTGCCACCGCCGGTCTGGACAGCGTAGGTGTCTTTGCCGGGTAGGAATGCTGTGCCGAGTTCAAACTTGCCTTCCGTTGCGTTGATAGAGTCTCTTAAGGCTGCGGTGGATTCAATCATCATTGCAGTAACACCGTTGTAGAAGTCCTGCTTAGTAACGGTATAGCTATCCTGTGCGGGGGGGATCTTCATGACGCCAGTGTCTCTGAGAGCCATGAGATATTCAAATGCAGCAAGACCGCTTTCATTGTTGAAGCCAATATCCGTGAGATTCTCATTGAGCATAGTACCACCTGCCTGAGGTATGAGCGACTGGAAAACAAAGGTGTCAACGGGGAACTCAATTCCGTACTGCTTAACGGTACCGCCCTCTTTGATGGTGAGTTTTGCAGCCATTTCGAGCATTTCATCCCATGTAGCGGGAGGAGCTTCGGGGTCAAGTCCAGCCACGGCAAATGCATCCTTGTTATAAAACATGATGGGCGTGCTGCGGTTGAGGGGGAGAGAAACTATCTTGCCGTCATAAACGGAGAAATTCATAAGCCCCTGATTGAAATCATTGATGTCAAAGTTGTCGCGCTCCATATAAGGAGTCAGATCTTCAAGTGCACCAACCGCGTTGTACTGTGGAACAGTTGCTCTTTCAAGCATAACGATTTCCGGCTGAGTGCCGGCTACGAGTGCCTGCTGGATCTTTGCACTTGCGTCACCGTAGTAGCCTTGGAATGTACCAGTGACATGAATTCTGTCTTGGCTTGCATTGAAGTCATCGATCTGCCCCTGTACTACTGCCTCAAGCGCAGAACCTATGCAGAACCAATAGTTAATCTCAGTTTTTTCCGTTGAATCAGCAGTTCCGGCTTCCGCCGCGGGAGTCGGGTTTTCTGCCTTAGCTAATCCGCATCCGCTAAGACAGGCTGCCATCAAAATGGTCAGCGCAAGAACTGATACTAAGATTTTTTTCATGATATTTCCTCCTTTTATTAACAGCTTTTGCTGTAACTTCATTATTTAATGCCTGAATAACCTATTGAATCCATCATTCTGTTCTTTGCAAAAATATATGCAACATAAATTGGCAGGAGCAAGAACACATTACCAGCCATAACCACCGGCCAGTTCAACGTTCCTTCACTGACCTTGAGCATTGCAAGACCAACAGTCAAAGGCCTAAGTTCCTTGGCATCAGTCATAACCAGCGGCCAGAAGTAAGAGTTCCAGTTGTTAATGAAGCTGAACAGACCGATAGTTATAAGCGTGGGCTTAGCCATCGGAAGCATAATCTTTGTTACCAAATGAAATTCACTGGCATTATCAAGCAAGGCTGCTTCGATGATTTCATCGCTTATCTGCATAAAATTCTGCCTCAGCATGAATATTCCGAAAGCATTGGCGGCAAATGGCAGGATTTGCGGCCATAGCGAATTCAGCAGATGCGCTTTAGCCATTAGAAGATACACCGGAACAAATGTTACCTGGTTAGGAACCATGAAAGCGACCATAACCAGTGCAAACAGCAAACTTCTTCCCTTAAACTTATACCTTGCAAAGACATAGGCTGCCGGAACCATGATCAAGAACTGTATCGACATGGTCACTAGCACCACGAGAATACTATTTAGTGTATAGCGAAAAAAAGGTCCGGAGAGAAAAACTGCCTTGAAGTTCTCCAGATGTATCGCTGACGGGAAAAGCGTTGGAGGATAAATTATCGATTCTTCATAACTTTTAAAGGCGGTCATAAATAGCCATAGAAAAGGGAACAGGAAAGAAATAATTAGTATTATTTTAATAATTGCACCAAATGTTGCCTTTAATACTTTCATGATTTTCTCTCCTACTTATAGTAAACCTTTTTGGCCAGAAGTTTGAAGTACAGCAAGGTGAGCAGAACGACAATAAATAGAAGCACAGTGCTTGCTGCGGAAGCATAGCCGATCTTCATATGTGTAAATGCGAAAGTGTGAATATAATACACAAGAACATTTGTGCTGTTTATAGGTCCGCCGGCTGTCATAACGTTGATGATATCAAAGACATTAAATGAAGTAATTGTAATTACAACTAGCAGGAAGAACAGCGTTGGAGATATCATCGGGATTGTTATTCTAAAGAACGTCTTTGCCTTGGATGCGCTGTCAAGCTCTGCGGCCTCATAGATTTCCTTTGACACGCCCTTTAGAGCCCCTAAGATTACCAGTGTGTAGTAACCCACACTTTTCCAGACCGCGACGATTATTACGGACATCATCGAGGTGGAGCTACTTTCCAGCCACTTGAGTCCCGGCAAGCCAAACAGCCTTAAAATGTAGTTGAACACACCTATCTGAGGATCCATTAGCCACATGAACACCATTGAAACGGATATCAGCGCGGTTATGTGGGGAATGAAGATAGCAGACTGAACCCAGCGGTTTATACGGCTGTCCTGCATGAGAACAAATGCAAACAACAGCGCCAGACCCAAAGTAAAAACCACAACGAAACCTGTATATACAATTGTGTTCCATAATACCTCGTAGAAGTCTGAGGACGTGAACAGATCCTTGTAGTTTGAAAAACCTATGAAGTTGTTTTTTTGACGAATAAGATTCCAGTCTGTGAAGCTTAGAATGATTTGACAGATTATCGGGTAAACGATAAATATCAAAATAGCTATTATCGCCGGAGCAACAAGAACATATGGCTTAAATCTTTTTCGTATTTCTGCTCTTTTTTCCTTTGCCGTTACAACGGATGATGCGGGGCGCATCCTTTTCATATAAACACCTCTGTTTCACGAAACGAGATAAGTGAAAAACTAAAACTCATTAGGGCACGGTATCTTTTATCCCAGCTTGGTGCGCACATAATTCTCGGCTTTGGCAAGGTATTCTCCGTAGTTATTGAAGTACGGCTCTATTCGATGCCCTTCCTTTGCAAACATAAACAGATTTTTTTCAGCTATATTCATGTAAAGCTCAGTGGAGTTCAAGCTGGATGTTTCTGAGGTGTTGAGCTTTACCATGAATTTCCCAACAGGGGTCTCAACCTGATAATCTGTCTCGCAGCCAAGCATTTCTCTCGTGATAATACAGCATGGAGTTGAAATAAAATCATCGGTCTTTTCATTGCTAAGCTTGATATGCTCAGGACGGCATCCGAGATTGAGTCCATCGGCATCTGTTACTACAATGTTCATGGGTGGTGTGCCGATGAACTTTGCAGTGAAAATGTGCCGCGGATCTGAATACATGACCTCAGGCGAGCCCGCCTGTCTGACCTTCCCGTTTTCCAGAAGGACGATATCGTCAGCCATGCTCATAGCCTCAATTTGATCGTGTGTCACATACACAAAAGTGCTTCCAAGCCGCTTGTGGAGCTCCTTAAGTTCAACACGCATCTGTGCCCTAAGCTTTGCATCCAAATTGCTGAGCGGCTCGTCCATAAGAAATATCTTGGGTTTTTTGACCATTGCACGCGCAAGCGCAACTCTCTGGCGTTGTCCACCTGAAAGTTGCGCTGGCTTGCGCCCCAAGAACTCGCTCAAGCCGACAATTTCACTGACTTCAGAAATAAGGCTATCGCGTTCATTCTTGGGAATCTTTATGTTTTTTAAACCAAATTCTATGTTCTCCCTTACTGTCATGGTTGGGTAAAGGGCATAGTTTTGGAACACCATAGCTATACCGCGCTTTCCGGCGGGCATAGTGGTGATTTCCTGTCCGTCAATGAAAATTTTGCCTTCAGTGACATTTTCAATACCTGCTATCATCCTCAGCAGGGTAGTCTTACCGCAGCCGGAAGGACCCACCAATACCGTGAACTGCCCATCCTCCAGCGTGATATTCAAATTCTCAATGACAGTCGTCGAGTCATACTTCTTCGTAAGATTACGAATAACGATGTTAGCCAAGTTGATTCCTCCAAGCGAGTTGATATTTCGAGTAATAAAACAAGTTCCGAAGCAAAAGAAGAATGTGCATAAAACGCCAAATGCAGGAATATATATGCGTTTCTGCTGATTTTTTATTACTTTGCCCGCTAGGTGGCTGTTCAACTTAGGCTTTTCATGATACCACAAGAATTTGCGAAGTCAATACGTTTTTGCACTGAAAGAGGATTTTAGTGAAATATAAACAGTTTTCGTGCCAGTCTTTTGTCAGTTCTGAACAAGATATGTTTTTTAGAAATTTTTCTGTTGATTTTATCTGCATAAGCATGTTAAACTATGTGTCTCTCAGAGCAAAAATACAGTATATGGATTTGATTCCCGCTTTTAAAATTTTGCAGTTTGTAAGTATATTCACTATTTGTGAATAGAATTTTGGCTTTGCTTTGTTGTATTTCTGTATATTTAGTTTATAAAATTTATAAAAAGTTTATGAAAATTTTTAAAGGAAGTGTTTATATGCCATCTTATGTAACTCACATCATATTCGGTCAAAACGTTCTTTCAAAGCTGGAAAAGATAGGTGAGTCATCGTCCGCTGCTATCATAAAATCAAATCAAGTTGCTTTCTGCTGGGGGGCGCAGGGACCGGACATTCTCTTTTTCCGCGATGCCTTTGACAAAAAAAGAGTAAGCAATCTGGGCGACTATGGGGCGCTCATGCACAAAACGAAAACGAATGAGTTGCTGTCCGCGCTTGTGGATATTATAGGCTCTTCTGATGCCACTGATGCGGAAAAAGCCTACATTTACGGATTTTTCTGCCACTATGCATTGGATATGTCCTTGCATCCATATGTCTACTATATGCAGGAAAAGTGGCGCCCCAACTATGAATCCTCACTTCCATACGGAATTCACATGAAAATAGAAACCGATATGGACACTGCAATGTTCAACAAGTATATAGGAGGAAATATCCGATGCTATAAAATGAATCCCGCACTCAAGTCTGACCACCGTCAGCTTGACGCCATTGCCAAGGTGCAGTGTTGTGTGCTTGAAAAAATCTATGGAGGTCACTTTAGCGTCGAAGATATATATAAATGCATAGAAAATGACTTTAACCGAGAAGTATTCATGTTTGACCCCTTGTATATCAAAAGCTATTTTTATGCAAAATTTCTTGAATTCAGTCATCATGAGAAGAATTCTTTCTGCGCTAACTGCAGACCCAAGAGGATCAAGTACGATGTGCTTAACGAAAATAAATTGCTTTGGTATAACTTTCGTCTTAAGGGTAAGCCGCAACACACATCTGTCCCAGAAATTTTTGACGCTGCCGTGGACGTGGCTGTAAATCTTATCGTTGAGAGCAGCGGTTCTAAGTCTCAGCAGCTGAAAATGAATTTCTATCCAGAAATGCCGACCTTTGACGACGGCAATCCTCAGGTTTTTGGTCTGACTACTGACTGAAAGATCATTAGGTCTACATAAATTTATAGGAAGGAATAACGAGTATGGAGAAGAAGCAGTACCACATTGCATGCGGTAAGAGTCAGGTCGGTCGCTACGCCATTATGCCCGGAGATCCTGAGCGCTGCGAAAAAATTGCCCGCTATCTTGAAAACCCGCTTAAAATCGCTCAAAACCGAGAATTCACCACATGGGTCGGTACTCTTGACGGAGAGCTTATCGCAGTTACTTCCTCCGGAATCGGAGGTCCGTCTGCTGCTATTGCCATCGAAGAGCTGCACGCCATAGGTGTCGATACAATAATTCGCGTGGGTACCTCCGGTGGAATGAGTAAGAATGTTCATGTCGGGGACGTGGTTATAGCGCAGTCTGCTATCCGGATGGAAGGCACGACAAAAGAATATATGCCTATTGAGTTCCCTGCCACGGCCAGTTTTCAGGTAACCTCTGCTCTTGCTCACGCAGCAGAGGAGTCTGGAATTCCGTATCATGTCGGCGTCGTTGAATGTAAGGATTCTTTCTATGGTCAGCATGCGCCGAAAAGAATGCCGGTTTCTTATGAGTTGTGCAATAAATGGAACGCATGGCTTATTGGCGGCACACTTACAAGCGAAATGGAATCAGCGGCACTTTTCATCGTTTCCGCTGTTCTCGGCATCCGAGCCGGCGCGATACTTCTTGTTGGCGTAAATCCAGAGCTTAAAAAGGCGGGCATTGATGAAGGACACTGCAACGATACTGACAGAGCAATAAGAATTGCGATTGAGGCTTTGCGAAAGATTATTAGAGATGATAAAAAATAAGTATCTTGCTTTTGCTGTGCGCTTGCTGGTGATGTTTTTGGGTATTGCGCTTATGGGCTTTTCAATTTCGGGGCTATTCTGGGCAAATCTTGGATCAGACCCTACCTCTGTATTGGTCGATGGGCTTCACAGTGCTTTACACATCAGTCACGGCTCAGCTTCAAATATAGTGAATATTTCACTTCTTGTTTTGCTCATTATCATCAACCGGAAAAAACTTGGAATAGCTACAGTTGCAAGCGCGCTGACCACTGGAAGCTTTATAACTCTTTCTCAGAACTATTTCTATATCCTTTTGCCATCTGAGCCAAATATTCTTCTTCGCTTTCCTGTGTGCCTTGCTTCAGTGATACTTAACTCCATGTCCCTAGGAATTTATATAAACGCTGATTTGGGGACATCTTCCTTTGACGGAATTATTTTAACAATGCACGAAAGCTTCGGTATTTCCGTGAAGTTTGCCATGTATATTTTTTATGCAATAGTTTTTATTCTCGGAATTATTCTGGGCGGAGTTTGCGGCATAGGAACAATCATGTCTCTGCTTTTGTGTGGCATTCTCTTTGAAATGTTTTTAAACTTTTTTGCAAAGATTAAAGTAAAACTCTATTAAAACTTTTAGAAAGGAACTCGAACTATGTATGCACTTAATGAGCGCGGCGAGCAGTATCATCTTGAGATCAAAAACGGTGATGTAGGGCGTTATGTTATTCTCCCGGGCGACCCTGGCAGGGTTGAAGTAATTGCTTCTTTTCTGGATGATGCAGAGGAAGTCGCTCACCACAGAGAGTATAAAACATATACGGGCTATTTAGATGGCGTTAAGGTATCCGTAACCAGCACAGGTATAGGCGGTCCCTCTGCTGCAATCGCAGTTGAGGAGCTTCACGCAGTAGGATCTGATACGTTTATAAGAATCGGAACCGCCGGTATGATACAGGATTATTTTGAAAAAGACGATTGTATAATTGCTACCGGCTCTGTCCGTGATGAGGGCACAAGCAGACATTACGAGCCCCTTGCATACCCTGCAGTTGCTGATTATCGTGTTGTTCAAGCACTAGTTGATGCCGCAGAGATGAACCATAAAAAATGCCATGTCGGCATCATTCAGTCCAAGGACGGCTTTTATGGAGAGACAGAGCCTGAAAATGTTCCTGTAGAACAGATGCTTCGCTATCAGTGGGATGCATGGAAGCGAGGCGGTGTACTTGCAAGTGAGATGGAGGCTGCCGCAATCTTCGTGGTTTCCTCTATACGCAGAGCAAGAGCCGGCTGTGTGCTGAATAACAGAGGAGACATAAAGGAGACTATTAAGGTCGCTGTGGATGCAATCCGCCTTTTGATTAAACGGGATAGAACGCAGTATTCATGAGAGCGTTTACTATAGCTCCAAATCCGTCCCAAAAAAGCTGGCAATTTGGAGCTGGGACAGCCCGTTTTTCCACCCGATTTTGCGCGCATTTTCAATGTTTTATAACAATACCCTCGCTTTCAGCCTACGAAAACGGGGGTTCTTTGACAGGCTGATGACCGGTCACGAGACCGGTCATTTCTTTTATCCTCGGCTGGTGCTTCGCACCCCCGCTTTAGAAAGCTGTTTCTTTATCTTTTAAAGCAGCCGCTGAACATCTGCCGGTCAGCGTATAGGGCGCTTGAGCGGCGGATGCTCAAGGTCGAACGCCCGCCAGCGCAAGAAACTTTTTATCCGACTGGATGCTCTGCGTCAGAAACTCGCCGTCTCGGAACAGCGCATAGGTCGTGACCGGCGCAGGCACGTTCCGGGCGGTTTCCTTGTCGGTAACATGAATGACTTTTAACGGAATGCCGTGCTCCTTGGCAGCCTCCTGTACCCTCGGCACCCAGTAGAAGGTGAAGGGGCACTGGTCGGTATAGTAGAGGACAAAACCATCCTCGGCTGTCTTGGGGTGCTTGGCACATTCCCTGAACCTCGGCGGCGCGGCGTTCGGGTCAAGCGGCAGGTACATGAGGCTGATGCCGCAGTCGGAAACGTCCGCAGTCTTGAAGCCCTTGTGGCTGAGAAACCTCGGATCGGCGAGAAACTCCCGCTTCCGCCCCTCGGCGCAGAGAATACAAGCGCCTTTCTTGCCCTGCGCCTCGGCATCGCGTATACACTCGTCCAAAAGCTCATTGGAGTAGCCGTGCCCTTTCATGGAGCCGGAGACCCACAGGCAGTTGATACAGAGCCAGCCGTCCGCCTCAATGGGAAGCCACGCATTCTCCGCCGGAATGTACTCGATAAAGCACTTGCCGCGCTCCTCGCTGCGGTAGAAAATAAGCCCCTCGTCAAAGCGCTGTCTGAGCCATTCCTTCTTGGCAAGGCTCTGCTTGCCGGACATGGCGCAGCAGATGTGCTCCTTGTCGATGTTTTCTTTCGTGATGCGGATATAGTTCATGGACCGTCAGCCCTCCTTTTTGATAAACAGCGCAGTCTGCGCCCGACGCATTTGTTTGGGGCTTCCCCCGACTGCAAAGTTTACTATTTGTATATAACGGCTCTACGCGCCTCGTCCGGTCACGCTTTACTCCCCGAAAGAGAGACCGCGCAAGCCCTCTTTTCCTCAAAAACCATTATTTTTGCCCGCCGTTTTTCGACAGAACATTGCTCCGTTCAAGTTTACATAAATATTAGAAATAATTATTTTGCAAATAGTTATCAACATTTTCAACAGAGTTGTCAACACGTCGAAAATGTTGTATTTTCAACGCATTTTGTCGAAAAATGCGAAACGCCGCACTGTGCACAAACGAAGATGCGTTACGAATCAGATACAAAAATGATTTACATAACACAAGTGTTTTTTCTCATTTGTACATCAGCAGCATACCCGAATCGGCGTAGGAGACGAAATCATCACCGGCGACCACGATATGATCCACCAGCGGTATGCCGACGGTCGAGAGTGAGGACTTTATCTGCTGTGTGGCGGCGTCATCCTCGCGCGAGGGGATTGCAAACCCGTCAGGGTGATTGTGCGCGATGATGACGGAGCTGGCGCGGTTCTTGAGCGCCGTCTCGACGATACGGCGGTTGCTGGTCAGCACGGAGTTGACCACTCCCCTGCCCATCTCGTTGCAGGCAATGACGCGCTTTTGCGAGTCGAGGCTGACGAGCAGAAGCACCTCCTCGCGCTCAAGCACGAAGCGCGGGACAAGATAGCGCCCCGCCTCGTCGGAGTTCGTGATATACTTGATCTCGTTTGCCTTACCAACGAGACTGAGCTTCATTATCTGCGGCACGAGCATGATGAGCTGGGCGGTGCTCTCGCCGACGCCGGGGACCTCGCACAGCTCCCGCAGTCCGGCGGCGAACACGCCCGCGAGGCTGCCGAAGCGCATGATCAGCGCGTGCGCGAGCTCGTTGGTGTCGCGGCGCGGGATGGCGTAGAAGAGCAGCAGCTCGAGCGCGTTAAGCTCGCTGAAGCTTTGCAGTCCGTGATCCTTGAAGCGCTCTTTCATGCGCTCGCGGTGTCCGTCATGTATGCTGCCCACGCTGTCACCCCCAATCCGTGCCTTGGCTCATCAAAGCTCCATCGTCGCGTAAGCGTTGAGATCGCTGCCCGCAGTGTTGCCGGCGAGGTACTCATAATACCCCTGCGCGCCGACCATCGCGCCGTTGTCGCCGCAGAGCTTCAGCGGCGGGACAAAAAGCTCAAGCCCGTTTACCTCCGCGGCGCGCCTGAAATCGGCGCGTATGCGGGAGTTCGCCGCGACGCCGCCTGCCACGACGACCTTTTTATACCCCAGCTCCTCCGCCGCGCGTACCGTGCGCGGCACGAGACTGTCGCTGACCGCCTTGGTGAACGACGCCGCGAGCGACGCCCGATCGAGCGTTTCACCCTTCTGCTCGGCGTTGTGCACGAGGTTTATGACCGCGGTCTTGAGTCCGGAAAAGCTCATATCATAGGGGCTGCCGTCAATATGGGCGATGGGAAAGGCATACCTCGTGTCGTCTCCGCTCCGGCTCAGCTCGTCAATGGGCTTGCCTCCGGGGTACGGCAGACCGAGCACGCGCGCAGTCTTGTCAAAGCACTCCCCCGCCGCGTCGTCGCGCGTCGCGCCGACGATCTTCATGTCGGTATAGCCGCGCACATCGACAAGGATGGTGTTGCCGCCGGAGATGGCGAGACAGAGAAACGGCGGCTCAAGCTCCGGATAGGCGAGATAATTCGCGGCGATGTGCCCGCGGATATGGTGCACTGGGATGAGCGGCACGCCGAGGGCATACGCGCAGGCTTTGGCAAAATTCACGCCGACGAGCACCGCGCCGATAAGCCCGGGGGCATACGACACGGCGATTGCGTCAATGTCCGCGCGGGTGATTCCGGCGGCGTCGATAGCCCTCTGCGCGAGGATGGAGATAGACTCCACATGGCAGCGCGACGCGATCTCCGGCACGACGCCGCCGTAGAGCGCGTGCAGCTTCGCCTGAGAGAATATCTGGTCTGTCAGTATCCTCCTGCCGTCCTCAACGACCGCAACGGCGGTCTCATCGCAGGTGGATTCAAAGGATAGTATTTTCAACTTATACGCCTCATTCAAAGAATTTTGTCATAAGGAGAGCATCCTCGCGCGGATGCTCATAGTAATCCCTGCGCTCGCCGACGCGCCTGAAGCCGTGCTTTTCGTAGAGCGCGACGGCAGGGGCGTTGCCGCGCCGCACCTCAAGCGTCACGAACGCGAGCGAGAGCGCCTCACAGCGCGCGAGGAGCGAAGCAATGAGCGCGTCGGCGACGCCGCGCCGCCTGTGCTCCGGCGCGACGGCGACATTGGAGATATACCCCTCATCGACGATATGCATCATGCCCACGTAGCCCGCCGCCTTGCCGCCGACGTCGGCGACGAGGAAAACGTGCATACCGTCCGGAAGCTGGGATATAAGCTGCTCCCGTGTCCACGGCACGGAAAAGCAGAGCCCTTCAAGCGCCTCCAGCCGGTCAAGATCCGCAGCAACCGCGTCGCGTATAACGATAGCGTCCATCGGCTCAGTGCGCCTGCGCCCAGCTATGCCCGATGTGCGCATCGACCGTCAGCGGCACGGAGAGCTGCGCGGCGTTCTCCATCTCCTCTGTGAGGATGGCGCACACGCGCTCCGCCTCGTCCATGGGGCACTCGGCGATAAGCTCGTCATGCACCTGCAAAATTAGGCGCGAGCGCAGCCCCTCCGCCGCGAGGCGGCGGTGCACCGCGACCATGGCGAGCTTCATAATATCCGCCGCCGTGCCCTGAATGGGCATATTGAGCGCGACGCGCTCACCGAAGGCGCGCATATTGTAGCTTGAGCTTTTCAGCTCCGGCAGCTCGCGGCGGCGACCGTAGAGCGTGGCGACATAGCCGTCCGCCTTTGCCTTTTCCACAACGGACTTCATATACTCGCGCACGCCATGGTATTTTTCCAGATACGCCTCCATATACGCCTTTGCCTCGCTCTGCGGCACGCCGATGTCCTGCGCGAGCGAGAACGCCGATATGCCGTACACGATGCCGAAGTTGACCGCCTTTGCCCGCGAGCGGAGCATGGGCGTGACCTCACCGAGAGGTACGCCGAAGACGTTCGCCGCCGTGACGGTGTGAAAGTCCTCCCCGCAGGAGAAGGCGTTTTTCATCGTCTCATCATCGGAGATATGCGCCAGCAGACGAAGCTCTATCTGGCTGTAATCCGCATCGACAAGGCACATGCCGGGCGCGGCGACGAACATATTGCGTATCTGTGCGCCGAGCTTTTTGCGCACAGGGATATTCTGTAAATTCGGCTCGGTTGACGAGAGCCGCCCCGTCGCCGTGACGGTCATCTGAAAGCTCGTGTGTATCCTGCCGTCGGCGGAGATGACCTTCAAAAGCCCGTCGGCATAGGTGGATTTGAGCTTGGTGAGCATACGGTAGTCCAGCACGTCCTCGACGATCGGGTGCTTGCCGCGCAGCTTTTCCAGCACGTCCGCGTTCGTGCTCCATCCGGTTCTGGTTTTCTTCCCCGACGGGAGCATGAGCCTGTCAAACAGCACCTCGCCGAGCTGCTTGGGCGAGTTTATGTTAAATTCGCCGCCGGCATACTCCCATATGCTCGTTTGCAGCACGGCGATGCCGGCGTTGAGGCTCTCGCCGAAGTCGCAGAGCGCCTTGCGATCCACATAAAAGCCCGCGCGCTCCATATCCGCGAGTACGCGGCACAGCGGCAGCTCCGCTGAATAGTAGAGCTTATCCATGCCGAGCTCGCGGAGCTTGGCGTCCATGACGGGGTAGAGCGCCCACAGCGCCTCCGCGCCGTGCCTTTCACAGCCGAGATAGCGCATGGAAAGCCGCTCCTCGCCGTAATCGCTGTCGGTCGCGGCGAGCAGATAGCCCGCGAGCGCCGTGTCGAACACGAAGCCCTCCGCGCTCAGCCCCTCGTCGAGCAGCAGCCGCATCATATCCTTCACGCCGCTGCCTATCTTTTTCACCTCCGGCGCAAACACCGCGCGCAGCAGGGCATTGTACCCGTCGCCGCACTGCGCCCATGAAACGGCGTACACCCGCTCGCCGTCGCAAAGCTCTATCGCGTCGAGCCCGCCCGCCGCCGTGACCGCGATAAGGCTCGCGCCGGAAAGGCGCGCGGCAAGCCCCGCCGCCTCGCCGCTGCCGACGACGTCAACGCGCGCGAGCGCGGGAAAAGCGTCCTCCGCCGCGGCGGGCGCGTCCTGCGCGCTCTCTCCGAGCCCCCATTTTTCGATGAATTTGTTGAACCCGAGCCGCTTGAAGACCCCGTAGAGCGCGGGTGTGCCGCTTTTGCTCCAGAGCGCGTCCTCCGGCTTGAAATCGAGCGGGAGCTCGCGCAGGATGGTGGCGAGCCAGTAGGACCTTCTCGCGCTCTCCTCCCCTGCGGCGAGCTTTTTTTTCACGCCGTCCCTGACGTCGAGCTCCGCCAGCTCGTCATATATATTCTCTATCGTGCCGTAGCGCCGCACCAGCTCCATCGCGGTCTTCTCGCCGATGCCGGGCACACCCGGGATATTGTCCGACGCATCGCCCATTAGCGCCTTGAGATCGACCATGAGCGGCGGCGCGAAGCCGTATTCCTGCGTGAAGCGCTCCGGCGTGTACATGACGGTCTCCGTCTTGCCCATGCGCGACTTGACGTTGCAGACCGTCGTGCTGTCGGAGACGAGCTGCAAGCTGTCCTTGTCGCCGGTGACGACGGTGCACGCCCAGCCGGAGCTTTCGCATACGCGGGAGACTGCGCCGAGTATATCGTCCGCCTCGTAGCCCGCAAGCTCGTAGCGCCGTATGCCCATCGCGTCCAGCACGTCCTTCAAAACGGGCATCTGCGCGGTGAGCTCGTCCGGCATGGGCTTGCGCTGCGCCTTGTAGCCGTCATACGCCTTATGGCGGAACGTCGGCTCCTTGAGGTCGAAGCTGACGCACACCGCATCGGGCTTGACCTCGTCATATATGCGCTGGAAAATGGCAATAAAACCGTAAACCGCGTTCGTTGGCGTTCCGTCGGGCGCGTTGAGCGCCCGAACGCCGTAGAAAGCGCGGTTGACGATGCTGTTGCCGTCTATTATCATCAGTTTCATAGCTTCACCCTCACTTCTCCCCGCGCAGCCTGATGATCTCATCGCGTAGCTGTGCGGCGATCTCGTATTCGAGCATCTGCGCCGCCTTGCGCATCTTTGTCTCAAGCTGGTCGATGAGCGCCTTGCGCTCGCGCTCGGTCATCTTCAAGCCGTCGGGTCGGCGTGCCTGCGCGGCGTCGGAGGATATTTCAATAAGCTCGCGCACGCTCTTGACGATGGTTTTGGGAACTATGCCGTGCGCGGCGTTGTACGCCGCCTGTATGCTGCGGCGGCGCGCCGTCTCGTCTATGCACGCGCGCATCGACGGCGTGACCGTGTCGCCGTACATTATCACAAGGCTCTCCGCGTTGCGCGCGGCGCGCCCGACAGTCTGGATGAGGCTCGTCTCGCTTCTGAGGAAGCCCTCCTTGTCCGCATCGAGTATCGCAACGAGACCGACCTCCGGAATATCCAGCCCCTCGCGCAGAAGGTTGATGCCGACGAGCACGTCAAATTCGCCCGTTCTCAAATCGCGGATGATCTCCATGCGCTCTATCGTGCCGATGTCGTGGTGCATATAGCGGCAGCGGACGCCCGCGTTCATCAGATACGCCGTGAGATCCTCCGCCATTTTCTTCGTGAGCGTCGTGACGAGAGAGCGCTGCCCCTTTTCTATCTTCGCGTTTATCTCGCCGATAAGGTCGTCGATCTGCCCCTTTGTCGGGCGGACGAAGATCTCCGAATCCAAAAGCCCCGTCGGGCGGATGATCTGCTCGACGATCTGCCCTGCGCGCTCGCGCTCATAGACGCCCGGGGTCGCGGAGACGAACACACGCTGGTGTATGCGCTGCTCAAACTCCTCAAATTTCAGCGGGCGGTTGTCAAACGCCGAGGGCAGGCGGAAGCCGTAGTCCACCAGCGCCTCCTTGCGCGCACGGTCGCCGCGGTACATCGCGCGCACCTGCGGCAGCGTGACGTGGCTCTCGTCCACGAAGAGCAGGAAGTCCTTGGGAAAATAGTCCAGCAGCGTCATGGGCGGGCTGCCCGCAGGGCGGTCAGAGATGACGCGGGAGTAGTTTTCTATGCCGGTGCAGTAGCCCAGCTCCTGCATCATGTCTATGTCGTAATCCGTGCGCTGCTTTATGCGCTGCGCTTCGATGAGCTTGTTGTTGTCCGTGAAATACCGCACACGCTCGTCGCACTCGGCGCGTATGCGCTCTATCGCCGCCGCCATCTTCTCCTTCGTTGTGACGTAGTGGCTCGCAGGGTAAACGACGGCATGGGTGAGATAGCGCTCGGGTGCGCCGGTGACGACGTTTATCTCGCTGAGCCTGTCTATCTCATCGCCGAAAAATTCCACGCGGATGGCGCGGTCATTCCAGTATGCCGGAAATATCTCCACCGTGTCGCCGCGGACACGGAACATATTGCGCTCAAACGCGATGTCGTTGCGCTCATAGCGCGCCTCGATGAGCTTTCGCAGAAGCTCGTCCATGTTCCGGCTCTGCCCGGGGCGCATGGAGATCGCCATATTGGCAAAATCGTCCGGCTCGCCCAGACCATAGATGCACGACACGGAGGCGACGACGATAACATCGCGTCGCTCCAGCAGGGAAAACGTCGCCGAGAGGCGCAGGCGGTCGATCTCATCGTTGATGGAGCAGTCCTTTTCTATATACGTGTCCGTGTGCGGGATGTACGCCTCCGGCTGGTAGTAGTCGTAGTACGACACGAAGTATTCCACGGCGTTTTCCGGAAAAAACTCCTTGAACTCGCTGCAAAGCTGGGCGGCGAGCGTCTTGTTGTGCGCGAGGACGAGCGTGGGGCGGTTGAGAAGGGCGATGACGTTCGCCATGGTGAACGTCTTGCCCGAGCCCGTCACGCCGAGCAGAACCTGCTCGTCCAAGCCGTTCTCTATCCCGCGCACGAGCGCGTCGATCGCCTGCGGCTGGTCGCCGGTGGGTCTATATTGTGAAACAAGCCTGAAACTGTCCATAACCGCTCCGATGCTGTGAATAAATACGGAGTATATTATACCACCGCGCAGTACAAAGCTCAAGTAAAACAATGTGAAATTTTCACGGCGGATGATGCGCGCATCATCCGCCGTTACCTTATATATCTATATCCGGTTTTAAAACGCGACGTGCTTGAACAGCGCCACACAGCAGAGGATCGCCGCGAGAGGAACATACACGTACCGCCCGATGCTGTACCACAGCCCGCTGCGGCGGCGAGGGCTGCCGGTATTTACCGCGTTCAGAAGCTCGTCCTTCTTCATGACGTAAAACCACGACACCGCGCCGAGCGTCGCGCCGAGCGGAATGATGTAAATGGACACGAGATCCATCCACGGACCCCATTTTGAGATTGCCTCCATCCCGATTCCGAAGCCCAGACACACCGCGCACAATATGACCAGCACCGCCGTGCGGCTGAGCTTCGGGAACTTGTTGAGCAGCGACTCCGCCACAGCCTCGAACATATTCTGAAGCGAGCTGACGCCGGCAAAGATCATGGCTATGTACAAGATGACCGCGAACAGCCGCCCCATGGGGATGTCCTGCAAGATCGTGGGGAGAGTGACAAAAAGGAGGCTCGGTCCAGCGCCGACATCAAGCCCGTAGGAAAAGCACGCGGGGATAATGACAAGCGCCGCGACGACGGCGGCAATGGTGTCGAAAAGCGCGGTGTTCTGCGCCACGCCGACAACGTCCTCCTCCTTGTAGAGATACGCGCCGTAAACAATCATTCCGCTGCCGGTGACAGAGAGGGAGAAGAACGCCTGACCCATCGCCCATATCCATATCATCGGATTCTTCAGCGCCTCCCAGCGCGGCGTGAACATAAAGCGGTAGCCCTCCGCCGCGTCCGGCAGAAATGCCACGCGCACCGCCAGCACCACGAAGATAAGGAAGAAGAGCGGCATCATGACCTTGTTGCTCTTTTCGATGCTGTGCGCGCCGAGAAAAAGCGTCAGCAGCGTTCCGACGACGACGATGGTGTGGTACGGGATGACGGAATAAGGCTGCTCGGAGAATGAGGAGAACCACGCGGCGGCATCGGCGGTCATGAGCGTGCCGACGAGAGAATCCGCCAGCGCCTTGAGCACGTAGGTGACGATGACGGCATAGCCGATGGCGATGCACATCGATCCCGCGAGAGGAAGCCAGCCGAGTATTCCGCCGACCCTGCCCGCCTTCTCTCCGCGCGTCGCCCATGCGTTGGCATATGCGCCCAGCGTGCCGGTGGCGGCGCGCCGCCCCATCGCAAACTCAGCCGGAAGCCCGACATAGCTGAAAATAACGACAAACAGCAGGTATATCAGCAAAAATGCCCCGCCGCCGTTGCTGCCCATCTTGTTGGGGAAGCCCCATACGTTCGCCATGCCGACGGCGGAGCCGACTGAGGCGAGGATGAAGCCCCAGCGGCTGGCAAAGCACTTTGTGTTCTTTTGTTTTTTCATGCTCTGTATGTTCCCACCTTTTCCCGCAAAAATATCTGCACGCAGTCAGCGCACAGACGTTAAGCTTATGTTTTGCATTTTAACGTTTTACACGGCAAAAGTCAAGAGCGGGGCGCATGCTCCTCTGCGCCCCGCTCCCAATGTCATTATCTATTGTCCAGCACCGCGACGGCGGCGGCGAGCATACGCGCCATCGCGCCGCGCGTGAGCGCCGCGCCGGACTGTGCGCCGTCAAACACGCCGCACGCCGTGAGATTGGCGCACGCCTGCGCCGTGTCGGGGTCAAGCCCCGCATCGAGCGGCACATACGACACGCTCGTGACATTCATCACGCCATCAAGCACGAGCGCGGCCTCCGTCTCGGTGATCGGCTCGTCTGCGGCGAACACCACACCGGACGCCGCCGCCGTCACGCCGCGCATCGCCGCCGCGGCGACGTAGCCCTTCATCCACGCGGGGATGTCCGCATCGTCCGCGCAGCCGGTGGAGAGCACCGCATCAACCGCCTGCCCGCCCGCGGTGAGCAGACACATGCTCAAAAACTCCCCGCGCGTGACGGCTTTCTCCGGACTGAAGCAATACTGCCCGCCTATCTGCTCGCCGGTGAAAATGCCCCGCTCGCTCAGCAGCACGGCGGAATACTCGTCCGCACGTCCGCGCATATCTGAATATAGCACGTCCTTCTTCGCCTTTTCTATCTTAATAATGACCGTTGCCTCCTGCGAGAGGTTGCCGTCCGCGTCCGCCGCCTTGTAGCCGAAATAGTCGCGCCCCTTCTTGTTCTCGCGCGGGGTATAGACAAAGCTGCCGTCCTCGCCGAGCTCTATCGTGCCCTTGACGGGCTCGGTGGTAACGGTGTACTCAAGCGCGCCGCCGTTCGGGTCATAGGCGGAGAGCCTGCCGCCGACGGAGACATTCTGATATGTCTTTAGCTCAAGATTCTCCGCGACCGGTGCGGCGGAAGCGCCGCCGTCAGCCGCGAGAGCGCCGGGACACAGCGATGCGCACACGGAAAGCGCGAGGGCAAGGCTGAGGATGGAAACGAATACTTTTTTCATGTTGCTGCCTCCATTGATAATATGTGGTACGCGCTTAGTCTGCGCCGATTTTGGGCTAATATGCAATTTGCGGTAGACGCGGAGGGCGGCAATGTGGTATGATAGCCGCAAGAGAAGAAAAACCGGAGGTTCCTATATGGAGATAACAGCTTCCGCCATCTGGCTGAACACGGTATTTGCAGGCCTTGACCAAAGCGTCACGCTCGCGGTGCACCAGCTTTACAACTGGGGCGGCGGGTTCTTCACCCCGTTTTTTGAGTTTATCTCGTTTCTCGGCAAGGGCGGGCTGCCGCTGATCGTTCTGTCGCTGCTGCTGACGCTCTATAAGCCTACGCGCCGCTTCGGCACGGCGATGTGCCTGTCGCTCGCCGTGGGCGCGCTCATCACGAACTGCTGTCTGAAAATACTCATAGCGCGCCCGAGACCCTACGCCGATGAGAGCAGCATATTCTATCAGCTATGGCTGCTCGTGGGGCAAAACGTCGAGAGCGACAAGAGCTTTCCGTCCGGACACACCACGGCGGCGTTCGCGTCGATGACGGCGGTGTTCCTCGTGGGCGACAAGCGCTGGAGCTGGACGGCGTACATCTTTGCCATCCTCATGGGCGTGGCGCGCATTTATCTGTGCGTCCACTTCCCGTCGGACGTGCTGGGCGGGATCGTCGTGGGGCTCATCGGCGGCGTTTCGGGCACGCTCATTGCATATAAGCTCCCTGCAAAATGGTATGAATTGAATTTCTTCAAGAAAGGCGGTGACACAAAATGTTCGGACTCGGCAAGCTGAAATTTCGGGGCGTTGACAAAAAGTACATCGATGATGCGGCGCACGTTGACGACTATAACGCCGCAGAGGCGATAGGGCGCGTGCGGCTGGGCAGGCTGTGCCTTTACTACCGTGACCTCGGCAGAAAATACTGCGTTCCCTATGAGCACATCGACCGCACGTTCACCCGCATCAGCGAGTGTGCGCCGGATGACGGACCCGTCATCCACTATTACCGGCTCATCCTTGTGCACGACGGAAAGGAATTTGCAAATCTCATCTTCAACGAGGAGGCGGATGTTGACCGCATCCACGCGCGGCTCAAGGAAATACGTCCGGAGATAGAATACGGCTACATTCCCCCTGCCGACGGCAAGCGGCGGCGGCTGTCGTAGGCGGAACAAGCGCAACAAGCGCGGCTCGAACGAGCCGCGCTTGTGCATTATTCCCCATTCACTTTATATGCGGCTTGAGGCGCTTGGACACGAGTAGCGCAAGACCGAGCTTCACCGCGTCCGGCACGATATACGGCACAACGCACGTCAAAAGCGCCGCGCCGAACGTGGTCGCCCTGCCGGAGCTCGTGTACACATACACAAACCACGCCGTGCCGAAGATATAGCATATCACATTGCCGACGGCGAGCAGCAGCCAGTCGCGCAGCTTCCCCTCAAGCAGCCGGTAGAACGCGCCGCAGAGGATGAAGCCGACGATGTACCCGCCGGTAGGTCCGGTTATGGCGGCAACGCCGCTTTTGAACCCCGCGAACACCGGCAGCCCGACCATGCCCATGAACACATACAGCACTATGGCGGCGAAGCCGCGCTTCCCGCCGAGCAGCAGCAGCGCCGTGAAGATGGCGAAGGTCTGCATGGTGAAAGAGATGGTCATGGGTACGCTCAGCCACGAGCAGACGCTGATAACGACAGCCATGAGGGCAATATAGGTCATATTTCTCGTGTACATGATACGCCTCCGAACACATGAAACAGTCCGATTATTGGCAGATGATCACTCATCGCAGTGATAGCGCGGCTTGCCGAGGCTCTTTCTGCCGTACTCTATCGCGCCGGTCGGGCAGCGGCAGATACACGCCATGCAGTGGGTGCACCTGCCGTGCCACACGGGTCTGCCGTTTTCGAGCGTAATATCGTTCGTCGGGCAGAGCGCGGCGCACTTGCCGCAGGAGATGCATTTATCGTCAGCGGTGAACGCCTTATCTCTGACAAGCACCGGATAGAACACGCGGTTGACAACGCCGCTCATAAAGCGGTCGTACACGCTGCAGCGCGGCGCGGGGAACGCGCGCCCCTCCCCCACCGTCCGCGCGGTCTGGGCTATGACGGGGTCAGCCGCGGCGATTATCCGCGCCGCCTCGGCGTCGTCGGGCGCGTTGAACATGGCGATATAGTTTTCCGGCATGACCACCTGCGCCGTGCCCATATAGCGAAAGCCCTTTTCCGCGCACAGCGCCCTATTGTACCTTGCGGCGCTGCCGATCTCGCTGCCGCAGCTCATCACGAACCACGCGCCCTCCGCGCCGTCAAGCGCCGTGCCCGCTATCCATTCGCGCACGATGCGCGGGATGCGCCACGCATACGTCGGCGTGACGAACACCGCCCTGCCGTTCACCGCGACGGGCGAGCGGTCGCCGCGCTTTATCCTGTCGTTCATGTCGAAAAGCTCATCGCCGAGCGCTGCGGCGAGCCTGCGGGCAATATAACGGCTATTGCCCGTGCCGGTGTAGTAAAAAATCATGCGTTCCCTCTCCTCACTTGCATTATGGTTTCATTATATTGAGGAAAAAGCGGCGTGTCAAGGCGGGAGCGCAAAGGATTTTTCCGTAAACCTTTGTTTTTTTCCACTTGCAATCTTGGAAATATTGTGTATAATAAAAATGTCAGTTGATATGACATTTTTGGAGAAGAGGTCGGATAATGTCACTGGAGGAGCTGAGAGAGCAGAACATACGCCTCGTCACGGAAAAGGCGCTGGACTGCTTCATCAAAAAGGGCATAAACAACACCCGCGTGTCGGACATTTCGGAGGCGGCGGGACTGACGGAGCGGTCGGTGTACCGCTACTTTGCCGCGAAGAGCGACATTGTGATTGCCGCGTCTTTCTGCTACTGGGAGCGGGCAAAGGCGCACATCGCCCGCGAGCTGGAGCGCCATCTCAGCGCGGACACGGGGCTGACCGGCATAGAGCAGATAAGCATCATCCTCAACAGCTATGCCGATCTGCTGTTCGCAGATCCCGAGGGCATACGCTTCTCGCTGGACGCGGAGGTCGCGCTGTTCAACGCGGGCAAGAGCACGCACGTCGTCAACCGCCCGCCGGAGCGCTTTGAGGAGTACAAGGGTCCGCTGGCGCTCGCGCTGCGGCGCGGGCTTGCCGACGGAACGGTCGATCCCAAGGCGAACATCAGGGAGCTGTACTACAACGCCTACGACTCCATCCTCGGCATGATGCAGCGGCTGACCGTCGGCGTGCCGAGCGTGAACGAGCTGGACGCGCACGAGCGCCTGCGCTCGATGTGCGCGATGTTCACGCGGGAGTTCTCCGCAAAGCGCTGATACCGGACTTTACGGCAGGGCACGCCCCGCGCCGCAGTCATATATGGAGACCATAATACATATGGAAGGAGTTTTTCAATGAATCCCAAGTACGAACCCCTGTTCACCCCGTGGAAGATCTGCAATGTGGAGATACCCAACCGCATCGTGCAGTGCTCCATGGGCGGCACCTCCCTCTTTGGCTGGATGGAGCCGAGCCACCTCGACAAGGAGGCGGCGTATTTCCTGCTCAACCGCGCACAGGACGGCGTGGGGCTCATCCTGCCCGGTATGCAGTGCATCAAGGACGCGATAGGCGGGCGCTGGCTCTACCAGAACGACAAGATGTTCCGCGATCTCAAGCCGTATATGGACGAGATCCACAAGACCGGCGCGAAGCTCTTTGTCCAGCTCGCCGCGGGCATGGGGCGCTCCATGGCTATCACGAAGCCCATGGTCATGCTGCTCAAGCACCCGCTGCTTGGCAAGCTCGCCTCCCCCGTCGCGGATCTGGACTATATCTGCGCGTCCGCGTCCGCCACGCCCAACCGCTGGTATGACGAGATCAAGTCCCGCCCGATGACCGTCAAGGAGATCCACGATCAGGTGGACGCTTTTGCAAAGACGTCGAAGAAGCTGATGGACGCGGGCGTTGACGGCGTTGAGATCCACGCCGTGCACGAGGGCTATCTGCTCGACCAGTTCACCATCTCCAGCATGAACTACCGCACGGACGAGTACGGCGGCTCGTTCGAGAACCGCTTCCGCTTCCCCGTGGAGATCGTGCAGGCGATAAAAGCCGCCTGCGGGAAGGACTTCCCCGTCTCCCTGCGCTACTCCGTCGTCTCCAAGACCAAGACATGGGGCAAGGGCGCACTGCCGTATGAGACCGAGTTTGAGGAGTTTGGGCGCGACATGGAGGAGTCCGAAAGGGCGATAAAGTACCTCTCCGACGCGGGCTACGATATGTTCAACTGCGACAACGGCACCTACGACGCATGGTACTGGGCGCATCCGCCGCAGTATA
>CAKTKT010000007.1 GCA_934572325.1 uncultured Oscillospiraceae bacterium | reverse complement strand
CTTACCCATGAGACCCCTCCGCTGGCTGTCTCCCGCTGAGGTCACTGTACAATATGTTTGACAAACCTACAAAAAACACGGCACAAGCCCAAAATAGAAAATTGTTGCTATTTTGCCGCATATGTGATAATATCTATTTTGTCTGAGTATAAGTTGACATTATATGCAGCGGACAGCAAATTTGGAAGGTGCACATTTTGGATAAGTATGTTATACACGGCGGAACGCCTCTCCACGGCGAGGTCGAGATAAGCGGCGCGAAAAACGCGGCGGTTGCGATAATCCCGGCAATGCTCATGGTGGACGGCGTATGCCGTATAGAGAATTTACCGCAGATAAGCGACACGGATATGCTCCTCACCATTCTCACGGAGCTTGGGGCGCGGGTGCGCTACATCAACCCCTCCACGGTCGAGGTGGACTGCACGGACGTGCATCTTCAGGATGCGCCCTTTGACCTCATGCGCAAGATCCGCGCATCGTATTACCTCATCGGCGCGATGCTCGGGCGCTTCGGCAAGGCAAAGACCACCATGCCCGGCGGGTGCAACTTCGGTGTGCGCCCGATAGATCAGCATATAAAGGGCATGACCGCGCTGGGCGCGGCGGTCGATGTGAAAAACGGCTTCGTGCTCGCCGACGCCGACGGCGGACGGCTGCACGGGGCAAGAATATATCTCGACAAGGTCTCCGTCGGCGCGACGATGAACATTATCCTCGCCGCGGTGCTCGCTCAGGGGCGCACGATCATTGAAAACGCCGCCCGTGAGCCGCACATCGTGGATCTTGCCAACTTCCTCAATTCCATGGGCGCAGACGTGCGCGGCGCGGGAACGGACACCGTCAAGGTCAACGGCGTGGAGCGCCTGCACGGCGGAACGTACACCATCATCCCCGATCAGATAGAGGCGGGCACGTATATGGTCGCCGCTGCCGCGACGAGCGGGGAGGTGCTCGTGAAAAACGTCATCCCCAAGCATCTCGAGTGCATCAGCGCCAAGCTCCGCGAGACGGGCACCATCGTTCAGGAGTATGAGGACTCCATTCTCGTCAAGGGCGCAAGCACGCTTCGCCGCGCCAATATAAAGACCCTGCCGTATCCCGGCTTTCCCACCGATATGCAGCCCCAGATGGGCACGCTCCTCTGCCTTGCGGAGGGCACATCCGTCATCACCGAGGGCATTTACGACAACCGCTTCAAGTACATCAACGAGCTGCGCAGAATGGGCGCGGAGATCCAGGTCGATGGGCGCGTGGCGGTCATAGAGGGCGGCAAAACGCTCACCGGCGCGCCGGTGATGGCGTGCGATCTTCGCGCGGGCGCGGCGATGGTCATTGCCGGCATGTGCGCCTGCGGGGAGACCGTGGTGGAGGATATCCACTATATCGAGCGCGGCTATGAAAACTTTGTGGGGAAACTGCGCAGACTCGGCGCAGATATTGAGATCGTCAGCTTCCCCGACAGAATGGACGGCGCGGAGAAGGTCATCTCCGTTTCCTGATGAGAGCGGTCATTTTTGCCAGCAGCTCCAGCGGCAATTGTCTTGCGGTGTCGCACGGCGGCACTCATATACTGATCGATGCCGGAATTTCCATGCGCAGAATAGCTGCCTCCGCCGCACAGGCGGGGCTGGCAATGGAAAATATCGGCGGAGTGCTCATTACCCATGAGCACTCCGATCATATTATGGGGCTCAAGACCCTGCTGAAGCACTATCCCCTAGAGCTGTACGCGCCGCACACGGTCGCAAACCGCCTCATGGGCATGCTGCCCGACGCCATGGGCAGGACGCATATCATCCCCGTGGGGGAGCACTTTTCGATAGGCGGGCTTTCTCTCATCGCGTTTCACACGAGCCACGACACGGATGAGAGCGTGGGATACCGCGTCGATGCCGACGGCGCGAGCTTCGCCGTCGCCACGGACACGGGGCGCGTCACGGAGGAGATGCTCGGTGTGCTCACGGGAGCGGACACGGTGCTTATCGAGGCGAACCACGACGTTGAGCGTCTGCTTGACGGTCCTTACCCGCCGTATCTCAAGCGGCGCATCCTTGCCAAGACGGGGCATTTGTCAAATGCCGACTGCGCCGCGCTCGCCCGCACGCTTGCCGAGAGCGGAACGCGCCGGATCATCCTCGGTCATCTCAGCCGCACGAACAACACACCCCTGCTTGCGCTCAGCGCCGTCGCGCCGGAGCTTGACGGACTTGACACGGCGCTCCTCTGCGCGCCGGAGCTGGGGCGTATGGAAATAGAGATAGAGGAGTGCTGCCTGTGCTCGCGGTGAAGCTCGTATGTGTGGGCAAAATGCGTGAGCGGTTTTTCACCGACGCTTTTGCGGAATATGCCAAGCGCCTTCGGGCGTATTGCAGGCTTGAGTGCGTTGAGCTGACGGAGCAGCGCCTTTCCGACGAGCCCTCGCCGAATGAGATCGCCGCAGCGCTCGCGCGAGAGGCGGCGGAGATAGAGAAGAATATTCCGCCCGACGCCTTCGTTGTCGCTATGTGCGTCGAGGGGCGGCAGATGAAAAGCGAGGGCATTGCGGCGCTCATCGCCGCGCGCGCCGACTCCGGCAAGCCGAAGCTGTGCTTTCTCGTGGGCGGCTCGTTCGGGCTGGACGAGCGCGTGAAGCGCCGCGCGGATATGCGCCTGAGCATGTCGGAAATGACGTTTCCGCACCATCTCGCGCGCGTGATGCTTGCCGAGCAGATATACCGGGGCTTCAAAATAAACGAAGGCTCGAAATACCATAAATAACACTGAATAAGGAGCGCCTTATGAGCGATAATATGGACTTTGACTGGGGACGCGCGATGCCGGGCGAGCTTTTGTCGCGCTGGCCCAAGGATGAAAAGGGCGAGCCGGAGAGCCCCGCCTTTCTCTGCAACTGCGACAACTTTGACATGAGCGATGTTCTGCGCGTGAATATGCTGGAAGCGTACAGCATCCCGTGTCTGCGCGTGTATCCGGGCGACGGCAGCTTTGGGCGCGTCGTTCTCGGCATGAGCGGGCAGGGGACGGATATATATGTTCCGGAGAGCCTTCTGGAGGACGCGAAGGAGCTTTGTAAGGAGGAAAACAATGAGGAATTATAAGGAAGAGTATGAGCGCTGGCTGGACAGCCCCGCGCTCTCCGAGCAGGAGTGGGCGGAGCTGAACGCCATCCATGACGACGAGAAGGAGATCGAGAACCGCTTTTTTGCCCCGCTTGAGTTCGGCACGGCGGGTCTGCGCGGCACGATGAAGCTCGGACTGCACAACATGAACGTCCACATCATCCGCCACGCGACACAGGCGTTTGCCAACGTTATCGCGGCGGAGGGCAAGAAGGCGCGCGACAAGGGCATCGTCATCGCGCACGACTGCCGCCTCAACGGCATGACGTTCGCAAAGGAAGCCGCCTGCGTCATGGCGGCAAACGGCATCCACGTCCGCTTCTTTGAAAGCCTGCGCCCCACGCCGGAGCTGAGCTTTGCCATTTTGCACTACGGCGCAACTGCCGGTCTCAATATAACCGCCAGCCACAACCCCAAGGAGTATAACGGCTACAAGGTCTATTGGTCGGACGGCGCACAGCTCCCGCCGCACAAGGCGGAGGCGATAGCAAAGCAGATGGAAGCCATTGATATTTTCACCGGCTTCAAGACCTGCTCCTTCGATGAGGCTGCCGCCGACGGGCGTATCGAGATCATCGGCGCGGAGACGGACGAGGCGTTTTTGGACTGCGTCCTCTCTCAGGCGGTCAACAAGGCGGTCGTGCGCGAAGTGGCGGACGATCTGCGCATCGTTTACACGCCGTTCCACGGCTGCGGGTATAAGCTCGTCCCCGAAGCGCTCAAGCGCCTCGGCACAAAGCACCTCTATCCCGTTGAGCAGCAGATGGTCATTGACGGCAATTTCCCCACGGTCGCCAGCCCCAATCCGGAAAATCCCGAGGGCTTCTATCTCGCCGTGGATCTTGCAAAGAAGGTCAACAGCGATCTTATCATCGGCACGGATCCCGACTCTGACCGAATCGGCACGATGGTGAGGAATCCCAACGGCGAATACGTCACCGTCACGGGCAACCAGCTTGGCGTGCTGCTGCTCGATTATATCATCACTGCCCGCCGCGAGACGGACACCATGCCCGAAAACCCCGGCACGGTCGCCAGCATCGTCACCACCGCGATGGCGCGCGCCGTCGCCGAGGCGAACGGCGTCCACTATGAGGACACGTTCACCGGCTTCAAGTTCATGGCGGAGCGTATCGCCGAGTGGGCGGCAGCAGGTACATATAAATACATCTTCGCCTTCGAGGAGAGCTACGGCTATATGTGCGGCGACTATGTCCGCGACAAGGACGCGGTCACGGCGGCGATGCTCGTTGCGGAAATGGCTGCGTTTTACCACAAGAAGGGCATGACGCTGCTCGACGCGATAAATTCCCTCTACGAAAAGTACGGCTGGTTCATGGAAAAAACCATTAACCTCGTCATGCCGGGGCTGGACGGGCTTCAGAAGATGGGCGCGCTCATGAGCACCCTGCGCTCCGAGCCGCCGCAGGAGATAGCCGGCGAGGAGGTCATACGCCTCCGCGACTATTCCGACGGCACTATCTGGGTCGCGGGGCTTGGCAAGGTAGACAAAACGCCGATCTCCGGCTCAAATGTGCTGTACTTTGAGCTTGCCGACGGGTGCAGCTTCATCATCCGCCCCTCCGGCACAGAGCCGAAGATAAAGGTGTATATCCTCACGCGCGGCAAGAGCAGGGAAGCCTGCGAGGCGGCGGTGAGAAAATACGAGACCTTTGCCGATACCCTGCGCAAGTAACTAGAAAACCGCGCCATATAAAAAATACGCCAGCACGGCGGCAATACTCGCGCTTATCAGGCGTCCTGCAAAATGCAGGGCGCCTTTTATGCCGCTGTCCGCGATGACCGCCATCGTCTGAAAGTGTACGGATACGCCGCCCCAGCCCACGAGAAACGCCGCCAGCGCGAGGTTTGCCGCGTTCACGCCCAGCCCGCGCATCGCGCCCACGCCGCTGCCGAGCTCCAGAACGCCCGTGAAAAGCGCGCGCACCCAGTGCATTTCCCACCCCGTCGCGGCGGCGACGCGCCCCACGGCGAGAGAGAAGAAGCCGTCCGCGTCCATAAGCCCCACAAGCACCGTAAAGCACACCACGAACGCGCACACGTTGAGAACGGACACGAGCGAGCGCTTCACAGCGTCCGGAAACGCCGCGGCGAAGGGCACGTCCTCCGTTATTGCGCCGAGCCCGCCGTCCTCCGGCGCGGCGCGGCTCGTCCGCATGATGAGTCCGGTTATAATGGCGGCGGCGATATGTACGCCGTACAGATACAGCCCCGCGCGGGGCGAGGCGAACACCCCCGCGCCCACAGCGCCGACGATGAACGCAGGACCGGAGTTGTTGCAAAAGCCCATCAGCCGCTCCGCCTCCTCCGCGCCGACGCTGCCCGCGCGGCGCATATCCGCGATATACGCCGCGCCCAGCGGATACCCGCCCGTCAGCCCCATTATAAGCGCGCTCGCACCCGCGCCCGACACATTGAGCAGCCGCCGCGACGCTCCCGTGGTCAGCCGCCCCAGAAGCTCCGGCAGACCGAGACGGCTCAGCAGCAACGACAGCACGAAAAACGGGAACAGCGACGGGATGATGAGCTCCGCGCAGAGCGACAGGGCGTACCGGCAGCTTGCCATGACCTCGTCCGGTGCGCAGATGAGCGCCGCGAGCGCGGCGAGCGAGCCGCACACGGCAATGCGTTTTTTCATGAGTTATACGCTCCTTTCGGAAAATGCTCCTGAATAGTATCAAGCTATGCCGCGGCGCATAGATTTATACAGACTGGAGGTGAGACGGCTGAGGAGTATCATCGAAACGGCGGAAAAGCTCGCCCGTGCGCTTGAGCTGCCGGAGGACGCGCTTTCGGGCTCGGCGAAGCTCACCGTGACGGCGGGGCGGCGCGCGACGGTCGAGAACCATCGCGGCATACTGTCCTATGCCGACACGCGCATCGTTATTCGCCTTTCGCGCGGGAGGCTTTCCGTCTCCGGCAGCGGTCTCCGGCTTCTCGCCATGACGCCGGAGAGCATTTTCATCGGCGGTCATATTCAGAATGTGGAGTGGGAATGACGACATGACGAAACTCAAACGCAGAATAATGGGCTGCTGCCGCATGGAGATCTGCGGCGCGTTTCCCGAGAGCGTGCTCAACGCCTGCGCCATGAACGCGCTCGTGCTGTGGGAGCTTGAGTGCGTGGATGCGTACACGCTGCGCTTTTGTGTGTATGAGCGCGACGCGGAGACGCTCAAGGGCATCGCGCGGCGGTGCATGTGCGAGGTCAAAACGCTTGACACGGTGGGCGGCTCGCGTCTGCGCGCCCTTCTGCGCGGGCATATATGGGTGCTCATATCCGGCGCGCTCGTGCTGGCGCTGCTGGCGCTCTCCTCGCTTTTCATATGGGATATCGACGTGTACGGCTGCGACACGCTCACCGAGGGGGAGGTGCTGCGCGCGCTTAGCGAGGCGGGGGTGGACTGCGGGCGCTGCTGGGTCGGGCTTGACGTCGATCTCGTGCGCGCGGATATGATCGCGCGCGAGCCGCGCCTTGCGTGGATGACCGTGAACGTCAGCTCCTCGCGCGCCGCCGTCCTCGTCTCGGAGCGGCGCGATAAGCCGGAGATATACGTCGAGAGCGAGGGGGCGGACGTCGTCGCCTCGCGCCCGGGCGTCGTGCGCCGCCTCTCGGTGCTCAACGGCGCGCCGGCGGTCGGCGTCGGGCAGGCGGTCACGGCGGGGGAAACGCTCATCTCCGGCGGCATTGAGAGCCTAAGCCGCGGTACGCGCCATGTCCGCGCACAGGGGGAGGTCATTGCCGACACCTGGTACGAGCTGAGCGCCGTTCGCCCCGCCGCGACGCGGGAAAAAACGCCGCGCGGGGGGCGGCGCTGGCGCTTTGCCGTGAAATTGGGAAAGAAGCGGCATAATTTTTATTTTTTCAGTGGAAATACTGTTGACGGATGTGATAAAATTGTACATAATTATAAACTCGGGGTGAGAGGGCTGTTCGCCCTGCCGGTAACGCTCGTCGCGGAGGAGCATATCCCCTATGAGCTGACGGACGGTACGGCGGATCACGCGGACGAGATGGCGGAGCATCTGGCGGCTTACCTCATGTCCCATGTGCGCGGCGACGTGAAAAGCCGCTCCGTTACGGCGGCGGAGAGCAACGGGCTTACGATAGTCACCCTGCGCGCGGCGTGCGAGGAGAATATCGCCGAAATAAGAGAGTTAGGATAGTATACTCCGGCGCGGAAGGTGCCGTGAAAGGATGCATATGATAGAACAGACCATAAAAGTGGACAGGATGGAGCACGTGATAAGCGTGTTCGGCTCGTTTGACCAGAACCTGCGCATCATCGAGACGGAGCTTGGCGTAAAGGTGCTCGACCGCGACGATATGATACACATCTGCGGCGAGGCGGAGGACGTGATGCTCGCGGAGAAGGCGATAAACGGGCTGCTGACGCTCGCCGCCAAGGGCGAGAATATAGACGCGCAGAACGTGCGCTATATCCTCAAGCTCGTCAGGGAGGGCAGGGAGACGAAGATAGGCGAGCTTGCGGGCGACGTTATATGCATCACCGCCAAGGGCAAGCCCATCAAGCCCAAGACCCTCGGACAGAAGGCGTACTGCGACGCGATAGCGAACAACACCATAACGCTCGGCATCGGTCCTGCCGGCACGGGCAAGACGTATCTTGCCGTTGCGGCGGCTGTGGCGGCGTTCCGCGCGGAGGAGGTCAACCGCATAATCCTCACGCGCCCCGCAGTGGAGGCGGGGGAGCGCTTGGGCTTTCTCCCCGGCGATCTTCAAAGCAAGGTGGATCCGTACCTGCGCCCGCTGTACGACGCGCTTTTTGATATGCTCGGCGCGGACACGTACCAGAAATACCTTGAGCGCGGGAATATCGAGGTCGCGCCGCTGGCGTATATGCGCGGGCGCACGCTCGACGACAGCTTTATCATCCTCGACGAGGCGCAGAACACCTCCCGCGAGCAGATGAAAATGTTCCTCACGCGCATAGGCTTCGGCTCAAAGGTCGTCATAACCGGCGACATTACGCAGATAGACCTGCCCGAGGACAAGACCAGCGGCCTGAAGGTCGCCATGCGCGTGCTGGATAATATCGAGGACATTGCCGTGTGCACGCTCACAGGCTCGGACGTTGTGCGCCACCGCCTTGTGCAGAGGATAATCGAGGCATACGAGGTGTACGACAAGAAGCACCCGCCGCAGCAGCCCAAGAAGCTCCCCGCGAAAAACTACAAGAGGAAATGACGATGAAGCATGAAATATACGTCAGCCGCGAGGTGACGGGGCTGGGGCACAGCAGCTCCGCCGCATACATCAAAAAGGCGGCGAACATGGCGCTGTCCGCCGAGGGCGTGGACGTGCCGTGCATCGTCAGCGTCATGCTGACGGACGATGCGGGCATACGCAGCGTCAACAGGGAATTTCGCGGCGTTGACAGCCCCACGGACGTGCTGAGCTTCCCCATGAACGCCCTCACGCCCGGCGCGTTCGACGCGGTGGAGTGCGAGCGGGATATGGACACGGGCGCGGTGCTTTTGGGCGATATGATGCTCTCCGTTCCGCGCTGTGCCGCGCAGGGGGAGGAGCTCGGTCACGGGTACGAGCAGGAGCTGATGTACCTCACCGTGCACTCCGTGCTGCACCTTTTGGGGTATGACCATACGGACGAGGGCGATATGAAGCGCGCGATGCGCGCGCGCGAAAAAGCCATCATGGGCGATGAGTGAGAATACCGAGGAGAAGAATATGGAAAAATCAGCGATGATAACGATATGCGGCAGGCCGAATGTCGGCAAGTCCACGCTTACGAACGCCCTTGTCGGGGAGAAGATAGCGATAGTGTCCGATAAGCCGCAGACAACGCGCAGCCGCATCACCGCGATAGTTGAGCGCGGCGAGACGCAGCTTGTGCTGATGGACACGCCGGGCTTCCACAAGCCGCGCACCCGTCTGGGGGATTACATGGTCAACGTTGTCAGCCAAAGCGTGGCGGACGTCGATCTCGTGCTGCTGCTCGTTGAGCCCGTGGCGGAGATGGGAAAGCAGGAGGAGGGGCTTATCGCCCGCCTGCGCGAGAGCGGAGCGCCCGCCGTGCTCGTGATAAACAAGATAGACACCGTTGAGAGAGCGCGGCTTCTTGAGGTGATGGCGCTCTATTCCGCGGCGTATGATTTCGCCGCGCTGATTCCCATATCCGCCAAGACCGGCGAGGGCATACCGGAGCTTCTGGACGAGATGGAGAAGTACGCCGTTGAAGGACCGCACCTTTTTCCGGACGACATGATAACCGACCAGCCGGAGCGCCTGATCTGCGCGGAGCTTGTGCGCGAAAAGCTCTTAAAATGCCTTGATAAGGAGATCCCGCACGGTACGGCGGTGGAGGTCACGCGCTTTTCCGAGCGCGACAACGGCGTCATCGATCTTGAAGTGACCATTTACTGCGAAAAGGACAGCCACAAGGGCATCATCATCGGGAAAAAGGGCGCGATGCTCAAGCGCATCGGCGAGCTTGCGCGTGCGGACATTGAGAAATTTACGGGCGCGAAGGTCAATTTGCAGACATGGGTTAAGGTCAAGGAGAACTGGCGCGATTCGACCTCGCTTCTGCGCAGCTTCGGCTTCAAAAACGAATAGGGGAAATATACACGTCAATATATACCATCACTAACGCTGGGTAGTATGCAGATAATAACCGCGAGGTGGTTTGCGATGGAACGAGACGCTATCTGGCAGGCATTTGCCGAGACGGGCGACCCGCTTTATTATCTGCTGTACAAAAACACCGCAGACGAACATCCCATGGAAAACGGAAGAAAGAAAACCGACAGGACGGGGGACGAGCCCCGTCCGACGGATTGAGAGAGTACATATGTACGAGACTATACAGGCGCTTGTGCTGCGCGAGGTGAGATACAAGGAATCCGACAGGATCATCGACCTTCTAACCCGTCAGCACGGCAAGATGAGCGCCAAGGCGCGCGGCGCGCTGCGCAAGGGCAGCAAGACCGCCGCCGCGACGCAGCAGCTCACGTATTCCGAGCTGACGCTTTTTTTCAACAGGGGAAAATGGACGGTGAACGAGGGCGCTGTGCTTGAAGCCTTCGGCGGTCTGCGCACGGACATTACGGCGCTCGCGCTGGGGTGCTATTTTGCCGATTGCCTTGACGCGCTCGCCGTTGAGGATCAGCCCGACGCGCCGCTGATGCAGCTTGGGCTCAACTCGCTCTATGCGCTCAGCCGTGCGCTGTACCCGCAGCAGGTCATAAAGGCTGCGTTTGAGCTGCGCGCGATGTGCATTGCGGGGTACACGCCGGAGCTTTCCTCCTGCGCCGTCTGCGGTAAAAAAGAGCCGGCGGAGCCGTATCTCAGCCTTGCGAGCGGGAGGATATGCTGCCGCGCGTGCCGCACGGCGGAGCTGGGCGCGGCTGTGCCGCTGTGCGCCGCCTCGCTTGCGGCGATGCGCTACGTCGTAACAGCGCCGGCAAAGCAGCTTTTCTCGTTTTCGGCGGAGGGCGACGCGCTCCGCCGTCTCGACGAGGCGGCGGAGGCATACCTCCTGCGGCAGACGGAGCGGCGCTTTTCCTCGCTTGATTACTACAAAAACGTGCGCCCGTGAACGCGGCGCACACGCTGAACATACGGAGTGGGATAAAATGAGCTTTACCGAAAAATCACTATCAACGCTTGAGCTGCCGGTCGTGCTGGAAATGCTGTCGCACGAGGCGGTGTCGGACGCGGCAAAGGAGCGCGCGCTTGAGCTTGCGCCGTCGGGCGAGAGCGGCGAGGTCAGACGCCGCCAGGAGGAGACGAGCGCGGCGAAAGCCATGATGACCGTGCGCCAAAGCCCGTCCTTTTCCGGCGTGCGCGATGTGCGCCCCTCGCTCTCGCGCGCGGATCTCGGCGGCGCGCTGAACACGCGCGAGCTGATGGACATTGCGCGCGTGCTGCAATGCGCGCGCCTTGTGCGCGGGTACATTGCCGACGACAGCGTCGGCAAGACCTGCATCGACAGCCTTTTTTCCGCACTGCGGGCGAACAGGTTTCTGGAGGAGAAGATAAACACCTCCGTCGTCGGCGAGGACGAGATCGCCGACAGCGCCTCGCACGAGCTGAGCACCATCCGCCGCCAGATGAGGGCGGCGGCGGCACGTGCGCGCGACGCGCTGCAAAAGATAATATCGTCGCCCGGCTATGCCAAGGTGCTGCAAGAGCCGATAATCACCATGCGCTCCGATCGGTATGTCGTGCCGGTGAAGGCGGAGTGCAAGGGTGCGGTGCAGGGGCTGGTGCACGACGTGTCCGCCTCCGGCATGACGGTGTTTATCGAGCCGATGGCGGCGGTCAAGGCGAACAACGAGCTGAGGGAGCTTGCCGCAAAGGAAAAGCTGGAGATAGAGCGCATCCTCGCCGAGCTCTCCGCCGACTGCGCGGAGCACCGCGACGATATAGAGACCGACTTCGAGTTGCTCGTGCGGCTGGATCTCATCTTTGCAAAGGCGCGGCTTTCATATAAGCTCAACTGCCAGCAGCCGGGGCTGGACGCACAGCGCGGCGTTGTGCTGCGCCGTGCGCGGCATCCGCTGCTTGACCAAGGCAAGGCTGTTCCCATAAGCCTTGAGCTCGGCAGCGAGTTTGACACGCTCGTGATAACCGGACCGAACACCGGCGGCAAGACCGTCTCGCTCAAGACCATCGGACTTTTGGCGGCGATGAGCCAGTGCGGGCTGCACATCCCCGCCGCGGACGGAAGCAACCTGCCCGTATTTGCGCATATACTCGCCGACATCGGCGATGAGCAGAGCATCGAGCAGAGCCTTTCCACGTTTTCCGCGCATATGACGAATATAGTCAGCATACTCGACGAGTGCGACGACAGGTCGCTTCTGCTCTTTGACGAGCTGGGCGCGGGCACAGATCCCACGGAGGGCGCGGCGCTCGCCATTGCGATAATCGAAAACGCGCGCCGAAGGGGCGCGATGATCGCCGCGACGACGCATTACGCCGAGCTGAAGGTGTACGCCACGAACGAGCCGGGCGTGCAGAACGCCTCGTGCGAATTTGACGTGGAGACCCTGCGCCCGACGTATCATCTGCTTGTCGGCGTCCCCGGCAAGTCCAACGCCTTCGCCATCTCCAAGCGCCTCGGGCTGGGGGATGACGTGATAAACGATGCGCGAAGCCGCGTCAACACCGAATCCGCTAGCTTTGAGAGCACGATAGAAAAGCTGGAGCAGACGCGCCTCATGCTGGAAAAGGAGCGCGACGAGGTCGCGCTGAAGCTGCGTCAGGCGGAGGAGAACGCGAAGAAGGCGGCGTTTTTAAAAGCGGAGCTTGAGGTGCGGCTCGAAAAAGCCGATGAGAAGTCGCGCCGCGAGGCGGAGCGCATCATTGCCGACGCGCGCGCCACGGCGGAGCAGGTGTTCGCCGAGCTTGACGAGATGAAAAAGCACAGAAACGACGACGAGGACGCGCAGCGCGTCAACGAGGCGCGAAGCGAGCTGCGCCGCCGCCTTAACAGGCATGAGGACAGCCTGCGCCCCGCCGCCGCGCCCGCCGCGGAGGAGCGCTCCTCGCGCGAGATACGCCCCGGCGACACGGTAAAGATAAGGTCCATGGGCATGAAGGCGGAGGTCGTCTCCGTCTCTGCGGAGAGAGTGCTGACACTGCGCGCGGGCATAATGAACGTGACCGCGAGGGAGGACGAGGTGCTGCTTCTCGAGGGGGAGAGCGCTAAGAAAAAGCCCTCCGTGTCCGCTGCGGCTGCCGCGACGCTGAGAACGGCGAGCGTCGCCTCGGAGATAGACCTTCGCGGCATGGAGGCGGCGGAGGGCGTGCTCGCGGCGGAGCGGTACATCGACAGCGCCGTCATGTCAAGGCTCAAGACCGTCACGATAATCCACGGCAAGGGCACGGGCGTTCTGCGCGCGGCGATACAGCAGATGTTAAAGAAAAACAAGGCTGTAAAGTCCTTCCGTCTCGGGCGCTACGGCGAGGGAGAGACGGGCGTTACCGTTGTCGAACTGAAATAAAATCCCTGTGAAGCTGACACAACAAATGTGTAAAATAACGAATCGCGCGAAATTGGTTGACTAGGAGACAAAAATTTGCTAGATTATATCATGACAGCAGTGGTGTATATTATAAAGACAGAGAAATAGATTAGTTTTTTAAGGAGTGGCGAGTATGATAAGCAAAGAAGTAGTCATCAACAATCAGGTAGGTCTTCATGCCAGACCCGCGACTTTCTTCATTCAGAAAGCCAACGAGTTCAAGAGCAGCATATGGGTCGAAAAGGATGAGCGCCGCGTCAACGCGAAGAGCCTTCTGGGCGTTCTGTCTCTCGGTATAGTGAAGGGCACTTCCATCACCATCATTGCCGACGGCGCGGATGAGGAGGAAGCTATTGCGACCCTGTCCGAGCTTATTGACTCTGACTTTTCCGAGTGATCGGACGAAAAGAATCGAGAAAAGGGGCGTGTTCGCACGCCCCTTATTGCATATTTGCCGGAGGATAAAACATGAAGAAAGAAAGCCTTGCAACGCTTGAGATGCTGCTGTGCGCCACGCTTTGGAGCATAGCGGGCATTTTCATGAAGCTCATCCCGTGGAACGGCTTTGCCGTCGCCGGTATGCGCAGTCTTATCGCAGGACTTACGTTTGTGGTTTATATGCTCATAACGAAAAAGCGCTATGTCTTCAATAAGCGCGTGGTGTTCAGCGGCGTGCTCGCGGGGTGCGTCTACATCTGCTTTACCGTGGCAAACAAGCTGACCACGGCGGCGAACGCCATCGTTTTGCAATTCACAAGTCCGGTGTTCATCGTCATTTTCTCCGCGATTTTTCTCAGGCAGAAAATACGCCGTCAGGATCTCGCGGTCGTTATCGCAACGCTCGCGGGCATTGCGCTCTTTTTCCTTGACCAGCTCCAGCCCGGGTATATCCTCGGAAACCTCGTCGCCATCGGCTCTGGTATGTTCATGGCGGGTATGTTCATCACCATCGGCAATATCGAGGCGAAGGATCGCTTCAGCGCCGCGCTGAACGGGCAGCTTTTCACGTTCCTTGTCGGGCTGCCGTTCATCATCGCCACGAAGCCGGAGTTCACGCCGAGCGCGACGCTGTGCATCCTTATCCTCGGCGTATTCCAGCTCGGCATTTCGTACATACTCTATGTCAAGGCGTCGGAATACTGCCCGCCGCTTGCGTGCTGCCTGCTCGGCGCGCTTGAGCCGCTTTTGAACCCCGTGTGGGTGCTGATATTCGACGGCGAGCGCCCCGGCGTGTTCGCGCTCGTCGGCGGTGTGGTAGTCATCGTGTCCATAACCGTGTGGACGGTATTCGGAAACAAAAAGGAAACGCAGAAGGCAAACAGCGAGGCGTAAGGTATGCTCGACACTCTCAGCGAAAAAGCGAATAACCTCCCGCTGCTGCCGGGGGTGTACATCATGCTCGACGAGCACGGCGAGGTCATATACGTCGGGAAAGCGAAGAAGCTGAAAAACCGCGTGACGAGCTATTTCCACGGCGAGCATCTGCCGAAGGTCGCCGCAATGGTGGAAAAGGTGCGCGACTTCAACGTCATCGTCGCGGGCAGCGAGTTTGAAGCGCTCGTGCTGGAAAACTCGCTCATCAAGCGCCACAAGCCCAGGTACAATATCCTGCTCAAGGACGACAAGGGCTATCCCTTTATCCGCATGGATCAGGGCGGCAAGTACCCGAGGATGAGCCTTGTCAACAGGCACGGCAAGGACGGCGGGCGCTATTTCGGACCGTTCGGCAGCCGCGGACAGACGCATGAGATAATAGAAACGATACAAAAGGCGCTGCTGCTGCCCTCGTGCGCGAAGAAATTCCCGCGTGATATAGGCAAAGAGCGCCCCTGCCTCAACTACCAGATGGGCAGTTGCGCCGGCTGGTGCAGGGGAGAGCCGGATGATGAGGAATACCGCCGCCGCATGGCGCAGGCGGCGCTTATCCTCGAGGGAAAGAGCGCCGAGCTTGCGGCGGAGCTGAAGGAGAGGATGGAGCAGGCGGCGGCGGAGCTGCGCTTTGAAAAGGCGGCGGAGCTGCGCGACCGTCTGCGCGCGGTGGAAAACCTGACCAACCGCCAGCGCGTCATATCCACCGCCTTTGCCGACACGGACGCGATAGGTTTCTGCCGCGGGGCGAAAAGCTGCTTTGCGGTGCTGCACTTCGTCAACGGCGATCTTGTCGGCAAGGACGCGCAGATGATGGACGAGCCGCTGGAGGACGACGGCGAAGCCGTGGGCGACCTTGTGCTGCAATACTATACCGCGCACCGCGGCGGCTGGCCGAAGTCCATCCTGCTGCCGTGCGAGATAGACGGCAGGGAAGCGCTGGAGGAGCTTTTGAGCGAGACCTCCGGCAGAAGAATATATATCGAGACGCCCAAGCGCGGCGAGCGTATGCGCCTTATAGAGAGCGCCGCGCTCAACGCCCGCGAGGAGGTGCAGCGCCGCACGACCGCCGCACAGCGCACCAGCAAAACGCTGGAGTGGCTGCAAAAGGCGCTGGGGATGGACGTTTTCCCCAAGCGCATCGAGGCGTTTGACGTTTCAAACCTCGGCGACACGGGCATCGTCGCCGCGATGACCGTCCATGTTGACGGAAAGCCGCTCAAGCGCGCCTATAAGAAATTCAGGATAAAGGATATGCCGGTGCGCGACGACTACGCCAGCATGCGCCAGGCGGTGTACCGCCGCTTCAGGCGCTATGTCGATGGCGACGAGAGCTTTTCCCCCCTGCCGGAGCTGCTGCTCATAGACGGCGGGGAAAACCACGCGAAAATGGCGGCGGACGCGCTGGAGGAGCTGGGGCTTCGTTTGAACGTATTCGGCATGGTCAAGGACGACCGCCACCGCACAAGGGCGCTCATAAGCCCCGACGGACTAGAGATAGGCATAAGCTCCAATCAGGCGGTGTTCGCGCTCGTGGGCAGGATACAGGAGGAGACGCACCGCTTCGCCATAGAGTACCAGCGCGCGCTGAGAAACGAGGGCTACGTCTCTGCGCTGGATAAAATAGAGGGCGTCGGTCCTAAGCGCCGCGCGGAGCTGATGAAGTATTTCAAAACCGTCAGAGCCGTGAAAGAGGCGGACGTTGACCGGCTGCGTCTCGTCGTGCCGAAAAACACGGCGCAGAAGATATATGACTGCTTCCATAATGAGGAGGAAAACGGCAAATGAGAGTTATTACGGGCACGGCGCGCGGCAGACGGCTCAAAACGCCGGAGAATTATGCCATCCGCCCCACGGCGGACAGTGTCAAGGAGGCGCTTTTCAATATCATCCAGTTCGATATTGAGGGCAGGCGCGTGCTCGACCTTTTCGCCGGAACGGGGCAGCTCGGCATAGAGTGCCTCAGCCGCGGCGCGGCGGGCGCGGTGTTCGTCGATGAGAGCGCGGCGGCGGTGAAGATAGTGAAGGACAACCTCAAGACCTGCGGTCTGGAGGGCGCCGTTTTTCAGACGGACGCGCTCAGCTTCCTGCGCGGCTGCACGGCGAAGTTCGACATTATCCTTGTTGACCCGCCCTACGACGCGAACCTGTACGGGGAAGTGCTGAAAACCATCAATTCGGTTGACATATTGTCGGATGGTGGTATAATAATATGCGAGGCTCGCAGTGAAAGGCAGCTTCCGGAGATGACCGCCCCCTACAAAAAGCAGCGCGAGTATAATTACGGCAGGGTCAAGCTCTGTAAATACGTGAAATAAGCATCTTTTCGGGAGACGGCGCATGAGCATTGCAATCTGTCCGGGCAGCTTTGACCCGATAACTCTGGGGCATCTGAACATTATCCGCCGCACGGCGATGATCTTTGACGAGGTCGTTGTATGCGTGATGAAAAACGCATCCAAAACCTCCCCGATGTTCACCGTTGACGAGCGCGCCGATATGGTGCGCCGCGCCGTGGCGAAATACCCCAACGTCCGTGTGGACACGCCGGACGGGCTGCTCGCGGAGTACGCCAAGGCCTATGAGCAGGCAACCGTCGTCAAGGGTCTGCGTGCCGCTTCCGACTTTGACTATGAGTTCCAGATGGATCTTCTCAACAAGAAGATAAATCCGGAAATGGAGACCATGTTCCTCACGGCAAGCTCGAAATATACGTTTTTGAGCTCCTCCATCGTCCGTGAGATGGCGAAATACGGCGCGGATCTGACCGGCTTGGTTCCGGATGAAATACGGGAAGACATAGAAAAGAAAGCACTGCAATGGAGGACGGAATAAATGGACAATAACACTGACATCATTGAATTGCTCGACATCCTTTACGGCATGGTCACGGAGGCGTGGGGCGTTCCCCTCGGCAACGACAAGTGTATTATCGAGCGCGAGAAGGCGGTCGATATCATCAACGAGATAAAGGCGAACCTGCCCAGCGCACTGGCGGAGGCGAAGCGCCTTGTGTCCGCGCGCGATGAGTTCATCGGCAACGCCAAGCGCGAGGCGGAGGCGATGCGCAAGAGCGCCGAGGAGAAGTCCAAGGCGATGATCGAGGAGCAGGAGATCGTGCGCGTGGCGCGCGCCAGAAGCGCGGAGATGATAAGCTCCGCCGAGGCGAAGTCCAAGGAGCTGCGCCGCGTCGCCGCGGAGTATGTGGACGAGATCATGAAGCAGTCCGAGGCGAGCGTGAGCGAGGCTCTTTCAAAGCTGCAAACGGCGCACAACGCCTTCAACTCCATGGGCGGCGCTGCCGCCGCCGCGCCGGAGAGCGCCCCCGCGCCCAAGCCGGCGCAGGGCGCGCCCGTCAGGGCAGAGGGCGCGAAGCCGCCGGAGGCTCGCCGCGCCCAGAGCGCCCCCGCAGGGCAGAAAAGGCAGGGCGCACCCGTGATGAAGATACAGCGCGAGCAGTAAAGCCCCAGCGCAAACTACATATTGTATTGCTTTGACCCGACAGCGGAATATATAGCTGTCGGGTCGATTTTTTATGCATTTCAGCGGAAAAGCAACAAAAAGCGTCAAAAAAAGTCAAAAAAATTTGCTTGCATTTTATGTTGACCACCTCTATAATAAAACCGTGATGTGGGTGATTGTGGTGCAAAGTGGCACGATAGTACAGGAGGAGGGGCAGAATCCAATGACCGGCGAGTATCAACATTCTCTTGACAATAAGGGGCGTCTTTTCATCCCCGCAAAGCTCCGCGATGAGCTGGGCGACGTTTTTTATGTCACGCTGTCGATGGATAGATGCCTGTGCGCTTACAGCGGCGAGAACTGGAAAGCGCTCTCCGACAAGGTCAGCGCCATGCCCTATATCAAGCAGCGCAAAATGCGCCCGCTTTTTGCCCACGCGGCAAAATGCGAGCTGGACAGTCAGGGGCGTGCGCTCATCCCGCAGAATCTGCGCGATTTTGCCGGACTGAAGCAGAAGGTGACGGTTATCGGCTGCAACAACCATGCGGAGCTGTGGGACAGCGAGACATGGCGCGCCGTGTTCGCCGAGGAGACGACGCCGGAGAACATCGCCGCCGTTATGGAGGAGCTTGAGTTTTGATGGATGCGCCAAGGCACGTTCCGGTCTTGCTGGACGAGTGCATTGAAAGCCTCGCCGTCAAGCCCGACGGCATATATGTTGACGGTACGCTCGGTCTCGGCGGGCACTCGTATGAGATAGCAAAGCGCCTGACCCACGGACGGCTCATAGGGATCGACCGCGACGCGGGCGCGATAGAACGCGCGGGAAAACGCCTGAGCGAGTTCGGCGATAAGATCACGCTCGTGCACGGCAATTTTTCCGACACGGCGGCGATACTTGATTCGCTCGGAATAGACGCGGCGGACGGGATGCTATTTGACCTCGGCGTGTCCTCGCCGCAGCTTGACGAGGCACAGCGCGGTTTTTCCTACATGAACGACGCCCCGCTCGATATGCGCATGGATCAAAGCGCGCCGGTAACGGCGTACAGCGTCGTCAACGAGTGGTCCGCCGCGCGGCTGGAGCGCATTTTTCGGGATTACGGCGAGGAACGCTACGCCCGGCGCATCAGCGCCGCGATAGCGGCGCGCCGCGCGGAAAAGCCGATAGCGACCACCTTTGAGCTGGTGGATATAATAAAAGGCGCGCTGCCCGCCGCGGCGCTGCGCGAAAAGCAGCATCCGGCAAAGCGCTGCTTTCAGGCGATACGCATCGCCGTGAACGATGAGCTCGGCGCGATCGCCGCGCTCATGGAAACCGCCCCCGACAAGCTGAAGGTAGGCGGCAGATTATGTGTGATAAGCTTCCACTCTCTTGAGGACAGAATCGTCAAGTCAGGCATCGCAGTCAGAGAAAACGGCTGCACCTGCCCAAGAGAGGCGCCAATATGTACTTGCGGCTTTAAAAAGACCCTCAAAAGTGTCTGCCGCAAGCCCATATTGCCGAGCGCGGACGAAATAGAGAGAAATCCCCGCTCCCGCAGCGCCAAGCTGCGCGTCGCGGAGAGGGTGTGACGGATGAAGAGAGTGTCCGCCGCGCTTTTCGCGGTCGTGGTTTTCAGCTTTTCCGCGGTGCTGCTGGTGCTGTCGCTGCTCGCCGCGATAAGGCTTGCCGCGCTCAACGACAGCGCCTCGCGCCTTGCGGCGCAGACGGAAAAGCTGCGCGATGAAAACGCCGCGCTTCTGGCGCGGTACGAGCAGTGCGTCAGCCTTGACGAGGTGGAGCGCCGCGCCACGGAGGAGCTTGGTATGCGCCGCTGCACGGCGGAGCAGATAGAATATATAGACATGAGCGAATATACAGAAACATCGGAGCAGACCGGATAAACGATATGACATAGCCGGATGAGCCGCGTAATATGATTTGATGTGAACATCAAATGATCGCGGGGGAGTGCCATGTCAGAAAGGAACGCAAGCGCGGGTCGCCGATACGGACCGAACAGGCAAATGCTCCGCCGCACCCTGTTTTTAATGGCAGTGTGCGGCATAGCTGCCTTTTCGCTGCTTTTGGCGCGGCTTTTCAAATTGCAGATAATCGACCACAGCTATTATGAGCAGCTCGCCATACGCCAGCAGCTCCGCGAGGCGCCGACGTCCGCCGCGCGAGGCATAATATATGACCGCAGCATGAATCCACTCGCCGTCAGCGCGTCTGTCGATAACATCTACCTCAGTCCTGCGGAGATAGAGATGTACGGCGAGGATAAGGCTCTTATCGCGGACGGTCTTGCGGATATACTGGGGCTTGACCGGAATGATATACTGAAAAAAGCGAACGAGAGCGGCTCATGGTACGTCACCGTCGCGCGCAAGGTCGAAAGCGACAAGGCGGACGAGGTTCGCCGCTTTAAAACGGAGCACGGACTGCGCGGCGTAAGACTGGAGACGGACACGAAGCGCTATTATCCCAACTCCTCCCTCGCGTGTCACCTCATCGGCTTTGTCGGCACGGACAACTACGGGCTGGAGGGCATAGAGGCGCAGTATAACTCCGCGCTCGCCGGAACGGCGGGCAGGACGGTGCGCGCCACGAACGCCTACGGGGCGGAGCTGCTTTTCTCGCGGTTTGAGGAGTATTCCCCCGGCGAGGACGGCTTCGATATTGTCACGACCGTTGACTCCACCATACAGTATTACGTCGAAAAGCATCTCAGGCAGGCGGTGGAGGATTACGACATACAAAACGGCGCAGGCGCTATCGCCATGGACGTCAACACCGGCGCGATACTCGCCATGGCGTCGCTCGACGGGTACGATCTCAACAACTTCCTCGCCGTGAGCGACGCGGCGCAGGCGCATATCGCCGCCGCCGCGACCGAGGAGGAGGCAAAGGCGCTCCTTGCCGAGGCGCAGGCGCGCCAGTGGCGCAATAAGGCGCTCTCCGACACGTATGAGCCGGGCTCGACGTTCAAGATAATCACGCTTGCCATGGCGCTTGAGGAGGGCAGGGTTAGCCCTGCCGACAGCTTTTACTGCCCGGGCACGGTCAGCGTCGTCGGGCGCACCAGCCCCATACGCTGCTGGAAGTACGGCGGGCACGGCTCGCAGACGCTGACGCAGGCGGTGCAGCACTCGTGCAACGTCGCCTTTGTGAATATCGGGCAGCGCATCGGCGCGGAGACGTTTTATAAATACTGCGAGGGCTTTGGCTTTTTGAAGCTCACGGAGGACAAGGACGAGAATCTCACCGCGACCACCGGCATCGACCTTGCCGGAGAGAGCGGCAGCATCTGGTGGAGCCAGAATACGTTCTGCGCGGAGAAAAACCTGTCGCAGCTTGCGGCGGCGTCGTTCGGGCAGACGTTCACGATAACGCCCCTGCAGCTCGTCACGGCGGTGAGCGCGTGCGTCAACGGCGGGCGGCTCATGCAGCCGTATGTTGTGGAGAGCATGCTCAACCCCGACGGTACGGACGCATTCCGCCACAGCCCGAAAACCGTCCGTCAGGTCATAAGCGAAAAGACGAGCGCGCAGTTACGCGAGATACTTGAAAAAGTCGTCGGCGACCCGACGGACGGCACGGGGCGCAACGCCGCCGTCAGCGGGTACAGGATAGGCGGCAAGACCGGAACGAGCGAAAAGGTCAGCCTCGAGGCAAAGACCGGACAGAAGGAATACATCGCCTCGTTTGTAGGCTTTGCCCCGGCGGACGAGCCGAAGCTTGCGCTGCTCGTGTTTCTCGATACGCCGTCCAATAAGTCCGGCGTGTATATAAGCGGCGGGCAGATGGCGGCGCCCGTCGTGGGGCGTATGCTCGCGGACATACTGCCGTACATGGGCGTAAAGCCCGAGACCGGCGGGGAGAGCGCGGATGCGGTCATGCCGCTCGTGGTGGATATGCCGCTTGACAAAGCGGCGGACGCCGTTAAGGACGCAGGACTTGAATACCGCACGATAGGCGGCGGGAGCACCGTCACCGCGCAGCTTCCGCTCTCCGGCACGGCGCTCGCGGCGGGCAGTCAGATCATCCTCTACCTCGGCGCAGAGCCGTCGCAGGAGCTTGAGACCGTGCCGGAGCTGAACGGCATGAGCTATGCCGACGCGCGCGACACGCTCTCCTACTACGGGATATATATAAACACCTCCAGCCCCGTCACGGACGCCGCGCGCCAGACGGTCAGCGCCCAGAGCATCAGCCCCGGCGCGCTCGCCCCGCACGGCGCAACGGTGGAGGTGAGCCTTATAAACAGCGACGAATCAATGCTCGGCAGATATTGACCTGCGATAATAAACTTATGGGAGTTTACGATATGAAGCTGCGTGACCTTGTGAAGGATCTTGAGATACTCGAATGTACCGCGCCGCCGGACACGGAGATAAGCGGCGTGAGCTACGACTCGCGCGTGACCCGCCCCGGCGATCTCTTTGTTGCGATAAAGGGCTTTGAGACCGATGGGCACAGGTTCATACCCAAGGCGGTGGAGCGCGGCGCGGCTGCCGTGCTGTGCGAGGACGCGCCCACGGACGGCACGCCCTATGTGCGCGTTGCCGACTGCCGCCTCGCCCTCGCCTATGCCAGCCGTGAGCTCTTCGGCGATCCCGCGCGGCGCATGACGCTCATCGGCATCACGGGCACGAGCGGCAAGACCACCTCGTCCTACCTCATCAAGCATATGCTGGAGGAAAAGCTCGGCGCGAAGGTCGGGCTTATCGGAACAAACGGCAACATGATAGGCGGCGAGCTTATACACTCGGAGTATACAACGCCCGAGAGCTATGAGCTCAACAAGCTCTTCGACGCGATGGCGGACGCGGGCTGCACCCATGTCGTGATGGAGGTGTCGTCTCACGCGCTCGCGCTGGAGCGCGTCGCGGGCATACGCTTCGACGTCGGCGTGTTCACGAACCTCTCGCAGGATCATCTGGATCTGCACGGCACGATGGAGGAGTACGCCGCGGCAAAGAGGAAGCTGTTCAGCCAGTGCGCCGTCGGCTGCTTCAATGCCGACGATGAGTGGACGCAGTTCATGCTCGAAGGGGCGCAGTGCCGCACCATGACCTTCTCCGCCGAGACGAACGATGCGGATCTTGCGGCAAAGGACATACGCATGAGCGCCGCGGGCGTTCGCTTCGCGGCTGTGTATAGGGATGAGCTTGCGCTGACGAGGCTCGCCATCCCGGGCATATTCTCCGTTCACAACGCGCTCGGGGCAATCGCCGTGGGGCTTGCGCTCGGCATGAGCCTTGCCGACTGCTGCGACGCGATGACCGCCGCGAAGGGCGTGAAGGGCAGGGTGGAGCTTGTGCCGACGGACGGGGATTACCATATCGTCATCGACTATTCCCATAAGCCCGGCGCGCTGGAGACCGTCCTGCGCACCCTGCGCCCCGTGACGACGGGGCGGCTCGTGTGCCTTTTCGGCTGCGGCGGCGACAGGGATAAGCTCAAGCGCCCGATAATGGGCGCGATCGCGGCGGACAACGCCGATCTTGTCATTGTCACGAGCGATAATCCCCGCACGGAGGATCCCGAGGAGATAATCCGCGAGATAACGGACGGCATGAAATCCAAGCGCACGCCCAGGAAAGTTATCTGCGACAGGGTGGAGGCGATCCACTGGGCTATTGACAACGCCCGCCCCGGTGATGTAATATTACTTGCCGGCAAAGGTCACGAGGACTATCAGATTGTGGGGCACGAGAAGCGCCACATGGATGAGCGCGAGATCGTGGCGGACTGGCTGGAGCAGAGAAAGAACCGCAGATGAGGGCTCGCGCTCCGTATTACGACAGCTTGGGAGTAGCACCATGACGATAAAGTTGATAACCGCGTTCGTGCTGGCGTTTCTGTTCGCCACGGCGTTCGGCAAGTTCTACATTCCGTGGCTCAAGCGGCAGAAGGCGGGGCAGGAGATAAAGACCAACGGTCCGACGTGGCATATGTCCAAGACCGGCACGCCCACCATGGGCGGCGTGATGTTCATCGCGGCGGTCGCGTTCGTGTGCCTGACCGTCGGGTTTGACGGAGTGCTGCACGGGGATCTCGTGCACATCTTCGTGCTGCTGTTCGCGCTGGTGTTCGGCGCGATAGGCTTTCTCGACGATTGGGAGAAGCTGAAAAAGAAGCAGAATCTGGGGCTGACGGCGAAAATGAAGTTCCTTTTGCAGCTCGCCGCGGCGCTGGTGTTCGTGCTTTTGATGCGCGAGCTCGGCTTTGTCACGTCCGATCTCTACATCCCGTTTTTCAACGTGACGGTCTATATGCCGGAGTGGCTGTATTTCGTGTTCGCCGCGTTTGTCATCGTCGGCACGGTCAACGCCGTGAACATCACCGACGGCATTGACGGGCTTGCCGCCGGAACAAGCATCCCCGTGTTCCTCTTTTACGTCGTCGTCTCCATGCTCTGGGGCGAGAATTATCTTGAGCTCGGCATCTTCGCCTCCGGCATGGTCGGCGGGCTGATGGGCTTTCTCGTCTACAACTTCAATCCGGCGAAGGTTTTCATGGGCGACACCGGCTCGCTCTTCCTCGGCGGCGCCGTCGCCGCGCTGGCGTTCGCCTACAATATGCCGCTCATCCTCGTGACGCTCGGCATAATTTATATACTTGAGACGCTTTCCGACATCATTCAGGTCACATATTTCAAGCTCACGCACGGCAAGCGCGTTTTCAGAATGGCGCCGCTGCACCATCACCTTGAAATGGGCGGATGGACGGGAAAGAAGTGGAAAGAGAAAGAACTTTTTGTTCTTTTTACCGGCATATCTCTGGTCTTTGCAGTCATATCATTTATTGGGGTGTTTCACCGTTATCCGCTCTGAGAAACCTCCGATAAACTATGGCGACAAGTCGGGGAGGTGGGAAGATGCGTTATGAAAGCGCCCGCCTCGCCGACTTTTCCGCTGTCGCGGAGAAAGAGCGCCGACGCGGCTTTGACACATCTTTTTTCGTTCTTGTGATACTGCTTTTGACGATGGGGGTCGTGATGGTCCTCTCGTCGAGCTATGCCCGCGCGTATTACGACCCGGGCAATATTACCGGCGGCAACGCGGTATACTATTTCGTGCGGCAGCTTTTGTTCGCGGTGCTAGGCGTGGCGGCGATGCTGCTCGCCTCGCGCATACCCATGGGGCTGTACAGGCGCTATGCGTTCCACTTTCTCGCTGTGGTGCTGGCGCTGCTTCTGCTCGTGCCGTTTGTCGGCGTGAAGGCGAACGGCGCGCGGCGCTGGCTCGGCGTCGGCGGGCTGACGGTGCAGCCGTCGGAGCTTGCAAAGCTCGCGGTGATACTCTCGTTTGCCGCGCTCATATGCCGCCTGCGCGCTCGCATGGGCACGTTCAGGTACGGCATACTGCCCTTCGGGGCGATCCTGCTGGTCATCGTGGGTCTGCTCGTATTAGAGCCGCACTTTTCCGCCTCCGTCATCATTATCGCCATCGGCGCGGCTATGCTCTTTCTCGGCGGGGTGAGGCTGGGCTGGTTCGCCGCGGCGTTCGGCGCGGCGGGTGCGGGCGTTGCCGTGCTGCTGACGTTCTTCCCCTATGCGTCCAGCCGCATAAACACATGGCGCGACCCGTTTTCCAGCTCCTCCGACGAGGGGTATCAGATCGTCCAGTCGCTCTATTCCATCGGCTCGGGCGGGCTGAGCGGTCTCGGACTTGGCGGCAGCCGCCAGAAGTTCCTCTACCTGCCGGAGGAGCATAACGACTTCATCTTTGCGGTCGTATGCGAGGAGATGGGCTTTATCGGCGCGGCGCTCATCCTCGTGCTGTTCGCGCTGCTCATCCTGCGCGGGTACTGGATAGCCCTGCACCTGCCGGACAGGTTCGGCTTCCTCGTATGCGCGGGGATAACGACGCTCCTTGCGATACAGGTCTTTCTCAACGTCGCGGTCGTCACCAATCTCGTGCCCTGCACCGGAATATCGCTGCCGTTTTTCAGCTACGGCGGAACGGCGCTTCTCATAGAGCTTTTTGAAATGGGGATAATACTCGGCGCGTCGCGCGACGCGGTCATCGCTTACTAGAAAGGACAGAGAAATATGAGATTTATACTTACCTGCGGCGGCACTGCCGGACACATCAATCCGGCGCTCGCCATAGCGGGGCGGCTGCGCGAGCTCATGCCCGACTGCGAGATACTTTTCATCGGCGCGGAGGGCAAAATGGAGACGCAGCTCGTGCCGCGCGAGGGGTACAGGATAGAGACGCTGAAAATCACGAATATTAGCCGCGGGCACAGCCTGGAGGCGTTAAAGCACAATCTCGACACGCTGAAGAATGTCGCCGTCTCCATGCGCGAGGCAAAGCGCATCGTGCGCGAGTTCAAGCCCGACGCCGTCGTCGGCACGGGCGGGTACGTGTGCTACCCCGTGCTCATTGCGGCGCATGAGCTTGGCGTACCCACTGCGGTGCACGAAAGCAACGCCGTCCCCGGGCTCACGACGAAGCTGCTTGCCGAGCGCGTTGACCGCGTGATGGTCGGCTTCGCCGACAGCCGCGAGGCGTACCACCATCCTGAGAAGGTCGAGGTAACTGGCACGCCTGTGCGCGGGGAATTTGCCGCGTACAGCAAGGCGCTGGCGAAAGAGGAGCTGGGGCTTGACCCGAAGGAGCCGCTTGTGGTGTCCGTGTGGGGCTCGCTGGGCGCGGCGCACATGAACCGCGTCATGGGGGAGCTTATAACCCTGCTTGACGCGCGGCGGGAGTTCCGCCTCATCCACTCCGCCGGCTCGATGTATTTTGACGGCTTCATGAAAAAGCTCGCGGAGACCGCGCCGGATTTCGAGCGGCACGGCGCGGACGTGAGAGAATACATCTTCGATATGCCGCGCGTGATGGCGGCGGCGGATCTCATACTCTGCCGCGCGGGCGCGTCCACGCTGTCGGAGCTTGCGTATATGGGCAAGCCCGTCATAATCGTCCCGTCTCCGAACGTCACCAACAACCACCAGGAGAGAAACGCCCGCGTGCTCGAAAAAGCCGGAGGCGCAAAGGTGTTTCTCGAGGGCGAATTTGACGCGCCTTCGCTTTTGAGCGCCGTGCGGGAGCTTCTGGGCGACGAGGAGAAGCTCGCCGCAATGAGCGCGGCTATGCGCTCCCTCGCCGTGCCGGACGCGGCAGATAAGATATGCGGCATAGTCCTCTCGCTGGCTGACAGAGAAAAATAAGCATATGGCATAAGGAACACAAATCCCTCCGTGCGCATAGTATAGCCTGATTTTCAGGGGATTCCGATCAAGCGTCTGTTGTCATCTGGCGCATTTGATCGGCGCTTCTCCGGCAGCATGGAGGGGTTTTCAATGGACATATGGCATATACGCGGCAAGAGAGCGCTGGAGGGAACGTGCTTTGTGCAGGGCTCGAAGAACGCGACGCTTCCCATCCTCGCGGCGTCCATCATATGCCCTGCGCGCTCCGAGCTGATGAACGTGCCGCAGCTTAGGGATGTTGACGCGGCGCTGCGGATACTGCGCCACATCGGCTGCACCGCCGAGCAGCGCGGCGGCGAGGTCTACATAGATTCCACATATCTTTCGTGCAGCGCCATCCCGCATGAGCTGATGGTGGAGATGCGCTCCTCCGTCATTTTTATGGGCGCGCTGCTGGCTCGCTGCGGCGAGGCACGGCTCAGTCTGCCCGGCGGGTGTCAGCTCGGCAAACGCCCCATAGACCTCCATCTGAGCGCTCTGCGCGCGATGGGGGCGGAGATAGACGAGGACGGCACGGAGATATACTGCCGCGCCTCGCGTCTGCACGGGGCGGAGATAGCGCTTCCGTTCCCCAGCGTCGGCGCGACGGAGAACATCATGCTTGCCGCGTGCGCCGCGCGCGGCAAGACCGTCATACACGGCGCGGCGCGCGAGCCGGAGATATGCGCCCTGCAGGATTACCTGCGCGCGATGGGCGCGGACGTGAGCGGCGCAGGGGGCGATACCGTCGCCGTTGAGGGCTTTTCCGCGACGGGGCACGCCGTGGGGCGCATAATACCGGACAGGATAGTCGCCTCCACCATCGCGTGCGCCGCGGCGGCAGTTGGCGGAAATGTTGAAATGCGCGGCGTTGCGCCCGAACAATTTTCAACAGTTCTCTACTTTCTAAATCAGGCGGGTTGTGATATAATAAGCTCTAACCGCACTGTCCGCATCCGCTCGAACGGGCGGCTGAAGGCTCCGGGCGCGATAGTGACGGAGCCGTACCCCGGCTTTCCCACGGACGCGCAGCCGGTGCTGATGGCGGCGCTGCTGCAAGCCGAGGGCTGCACCGAGATAACGGAGAATATTTTCGAGAACCGCTACCGCCAGGTGCCGGAGCTTCGGCGGCTGGGGGCAGACATCGTCGTGGAGGGGCGGCGCGCCGAAATATGGGGCGTTGACTGCCTGCACGGCACGGCGCTGAACGCCACGGATCTTCGCGGCGGCGCGGCGATGATCGTCGCCGGTCTTGCCGCCGAGGGGGAGACGGTCATATTTGACGACGGGCACATCACGCGCGGCTATGAGCGCTTTGACGTGCGCATGCGTTCTCTCGGCGCGGATATTTTTCTTGAATACTGATATGTGATACATATGCACGGCGTCCGGCGCGCCTTTGCGCGCCCGCCGCCGTGCGCACCGCGAAAGGATAAAAAGCCCATGGCTTACGCTCATTCCAATCAGCCGCCCGCCGACAAACATTCGGAGTATATGAAGCCCCGGCGGCACAGCAGCATCAGCGCGCCGCTGATGTTCGTGATCGTCGAGGTCGCGCTTATCTTCGTGATGAGCGTTTTCTTCCGCGTGTCGGATATCGAGGTGAACGGCAACGTCCACTATACCGACAGCGAGATCATCCGCGCCATCGATATTGAGGAGGGGGACAACCTCTTCTTCTTTGACCGCTTCGCCGCGCTCTCGCGCGTTTTTGCGAAGCTGCCGTATATCGAGGAGGTCACTGTCGAGCGCAAGCTGCCCAACAAGGTCATCATCGACGTGACGGAGAGCACGGCGCTTGCCTATCTCTCGCTTGGCGATGAAAACTGGACGATCGACCATAACTGCAAGGTGCTGGGCAAGGCGGCGGCGGACGAGCTTTCAAACCTTATCGCCGTGCGCGGCATCAGCCCCGGCACGCTGCTCATCGGCGAGCCGATGCAGACCGAAAACGGCGACACGGCGGTGGTGGAATATCTCGCCGAGGTGCTCACGCAGATAGAGGAGCGAGGGCTTTCCTCAAACGTCTCGCAGATAGACTTTGCTGACGTATCCGCCGTTACGTTCCAGTACGGCGGGAGGCTGACCGTAAATATCGGCGGCAGCTCAAATATAGAGTATAAATTTGGAATGTTTGTCGCCGTTCTGGACAAGCTTAGTGGTGAGGACGTCGGTTATCTCGACCTCTCCGACGGCGCAACGGCGCATTTTATGTCGGAATGACCCGCGCAATTACAATTTGATAACAAAAAATTTCTGAAAAAACAAAAAATCTATTGACCTGAACAGGAAAATGTAATAATATATAGAGAACGGTAAAAGAATAAAAGATCTCACTGTATGTGATCAGATAAAACACAGGAGGCAGAAGTATGGATTTCAAAGCCGAAACAGGGCCTGAAAATGTTGTGATTATTAAGGTGGTCGGCGTAGGCGGCGCGGGCAATAACGTTGTGAACAGAATGGTCAAGGCCGGTACGCAGGGCGTGGAGTTTATCGCCATCAACACCGATAAGCAGGCTCTTGCCATCTCCAATGCCAACCAGAAGATCCAGATAGGTGAGAAGATGACCCGCGGACAGGGCGCGGGCTCCGACCCCGAGATTGGCAAGCGCTCCGCCGAGGAGAGCCGCAACAACATCGCCAAGGCGATAGAGGACGCGGACATGGTGTTCATCACCGCCGGCATGGGCGGCGGCACCGGCACGGGCGGCGCTCCCGTCGTGGCGGAGATTGCGCGCGAGGCGGGGATACTCACCGTTGGCGTTGTGACAAAGCCCTTCAAGTTCGAGGGCAAGCGCCGCATGGATCAGGCGAATATGGGCATTAAGGAGCTGCTCGGCAGGGTCGATTCTCTGCTTATAATCCCCAATGACCGCCTCAAATATGCCACCGATCAGAAGGTCACGCTCGCCAACGCATTCGAGATTGCGGACGATGTGCTGCATCAGGCTGTCACCAGCATTTCCGACCTTATCAAGAACACCGGCTTCATCAATCTCGACTTTGCTGACGTCTCATGCATCATGCGCGACGCCGGATTTGCCCACATGGGCGTGGGTCACGCCGCGGGCAAGGGCAAGGCGGAGGACGCCGCGAAGCTCGCCGTTGCAAGCCCGCTCATGGAGACCTCCATAAACGGCGCGCGCGGTGTGCTCATCAATATCACCGGCTCGGAGGATATGGACCTTGAGGACGTCGAGACCGCCGCGAACCTTGTTCAGGAGGCGGCGCACCCCGATGCCAACATCATCTTCGGCGCAACGTTTGACTCCTCGCTTCAGGACGAGATCCGCGTCACCGTCATTGCCACCGGCTTCGAGGAAGCGCCCGGCAGCGCCGCGCCTTCGGACGCCGCCTCCGGCACGACCGCCGCGGCTTCCGGCGTTGTGCGCCCCATCTCCGTCAAGGAGAGACCGCAGGGACTGTTCACCGGCGCTGCCGAGAAGGCTGCCGCCGCCGCTCCCGCCGCCGCATCGCCCATCGTGCCCCCTCCCATGACCGAGGAGCGCCCCGCGAGCGCGGGCGCGGACGGCACGGGCGAGGATCCGTTCGACAGCATTTTCAAGATATTCAACGCGAAATAATATATACTGCGTTATGCACCGAATTGAAACGCTCCCCCTGTTTTATTGATGGGGGAGCTTTTCATGAACACCGTATTGCGGAGGTCAGGATTTGAATGCTCGATAAAACCGTCCGTTTTATAAAAAATTTTATCAGGATATATTCGGACAATCAGCTTCCCATCGCGTCGGCGGCGCTGTCGTATTATTTCACGATGACTTTTTTCCCGCTGATAATCTGCCTTTATACCATGCTCGGCAACAGCTATGAACGGGCGATGCGCATACTGCAATTTATCCGCGGCTTTGTCTCCGACGAGACCATGAGCCTCATTGAGGATTTCATGTCCTATGTCGCGGCGAACAACAGTCCCGCGATGATGGTGGCAGGGCTCGCCGTGCTCGTCACGTCCGCGTCCGCCGCGTCGCGCTCCATCCAGACGACCATCGGCAGGATGCAGGGCGGCGTGAAGTTCAAGGCGGTGATGTACTTTGTGTTCAGCGTCATTTTCTCCCTTGTGCTGCTCGCGGCGATATACTTTGCCATGCTCGTCATGCTGACCGGCAGGCAGTTTATAAAAGCCGTCAACGAGCTTCTGCCGTTTATCGACATCAGCCGCTCGTGGAACTGGATGCGCTTTATCGTATTGGCGGGCATATTCTTTGTGCTCATCTGGGGCGTGTACGAGGCGGCAAAGCGCAATATCGACGATTACAGCACCTTCCCCGGCACGCTTGTCACGACCGTCGTGCTCGTCGTGTTCTCGCTCGTGTTTTCCGAGTTTATCGGGCACTCGGCGCGCTATCCGCTGGTGTACGGCTCGCTCGCCTCGCTCATACTGCTGATGCTGTGGCTGTATTCGTGCTGCGTCGTCATTTACAGCGGCGCGGCGATAAACATCGCCCTGCGCGACACCAGCTGCGAGATAGAGGCGATAAGGCTGAGCGGCGAAGTAAAGGAAAATGTGTAATAAGAATAGATAAGAAGCGAACCCTCGGCAGCATAGCCGTGGGTTCGCCGTATATTATGCGCCGAAGCCTCTCGGTCTTTCTGCGGCAATGCGGAACAGCCGCCATGCGCGCGTCAGCGGAACAGTGAAAGGCTCGCCTTCACCACGCGGCTGACAAAGCGTATCATCTCCTCCTTGCCGTACCTGTCGTAGCCCTCCACGACAACGTGCATCAAGCCGTTGGAGAGATGGGTAAACATCATTTCAAGCTCCGTCTCGCTCGCCCTCGGCAGCTCCTTGCGCCAGCAGTCTATGCTGCCCTCTCTCGCAAGGGCTATCATTTTCTTGATGACGGTGGAGTTCGTGTTCCCAAGCACGAGCACGCGGCACGCCTCACGGTTCTGCTCGACCATATCATAGATGGCTTCTATCAGCGCCGACACGTCAAAGGAGTCAACATAGCGCAGAGAGCGCTCAAACGCGGCGATAAGCTCGTTCTCGATGCTCTCCATCAGCGCAAAGCAGTCGCTGTAATGGGCGTAGAAGGTGGCGCGGTTGAGCTGCGCCAGCGCGCAGACCTCCTTCACCGTGATCCTGTTGACCGGCTTTTCCTTAAGCAGAGTCAAAAACGCCTGCTTGAGCATCATTTGTGTGTAGCGCTTGCGCGCGTCCAGCTTTTCCATACGACAGCCCCCGAAAAAAGTTCACAAAGTTAGGCAACACTCGCACCGTCTGTGTCGCTTTTCTTTCAGCCGTGCGGCGAGTGCTGATTGTTTACGGCTTTCATTTCAAGTATACTGTACTTGAGAAAGATAATCAACACCTGTGTGCCTGTTTTTTTCGGGGAGCTTGGCGCAGGGCGGCGCTTTGCCCGTGCAATTCAGTATCACTCATCAAAGAGGTACAGCAGATACCCGTAGCCCTCGTCCTCCATCTTTTCATAGGGGATGAAGCGCAGCGACGCGCTGTTGATGCAGTAGCGCACGCCGTTGGGCGAGTCGGGATCGCCGGTGAATACGTGCCCAAGGTGGGAATCGCCCGCGCGGCTTCTGACCTCCGTGCGGCGCATACCGAGGCTGTAGTCCTCAAGCTCCACCACGGCGGGCTCTTCTATCGGCTTTGAAAACGCGGGCCAGCCGCAGCCGCTTTCAAACTTATCGGCGGAGGAGAAGAGCGGCTCGCCGGTGACGACGTCCACATATATGCCTTTTTCAAACCGGTTCCAGTATTCGCCCGTAAAGGCATATTCCGTGCCGCTCTCCTGCGTGACGCGGTACTGCTCGTCCGTGAGCTTTTCGCGGATGGTCTCCGCCGCGGGCTTCTTGTAGTCGCCCGGGTCGATGCGCAGCTTTGAGAAAAGCTCCATCTCCGCTCTCGGAATGTGGCAGTAGCCGCCCGGATTCTTCTCCAGATAATCCTGATGGTACTCCTCTGCGGGGTAGAAGCTTCTGAGCGGGGCTATCTCCACAAGGAACTTCTCACTGCGAGCGCGCTCGATGTCCGCGATGCGCTCCGCCGTCTCTTTCGCCCTGTCGTTGGTGTAGTATACGCCGGTCTGGTACTGGCTGCCCACGTCGTTGCCCTGACGGTTCTCAACCGTGGGGTCGATGACGTAGAAGTACGCCAGCAGCAGCGCGTCAAGGCTCACCTGCTCGGGGTCGTACTCCACACGCACGGTTTCCCTAAAGCCCGTGTCTCCCGTGCAGACGGTATAGTAGTCGGCGTCCTCCTCGCAGCTCCCGTTGGCGTAGCCGCTCTGTGCGTCGATAACGCCGGGGATGGACTGCATGAGCTGCTCCATGCCCCAAAAGCAGCCGCCCGCCAGATAGATGACGTTTTCCGTTGTGTCCATGTACATGCTCTCCTTGCCGAGCGCAGCGGTCGCCTGCCCGGTCAGATCGGGTTCATGTGCTCTCTTGTTCTCCTGCGGTGCGCTCTGCCCGCCGGTGCAGCCGCTCAGCAGCAGCGCCGCGGCGAGCAGGAGCGGTAAGGCTCTCCGCTGCATGATCTCTGCCCCCTTACCTTCTGACTAGCCCATATCGGCGGCAAGCGCCTTTTCGATAAGGGCGCTGAGCGCCTGCATCTGCGTCTTGCCGGTTATCGCGCCGACGATGGGATCGCCCACGATATTGCCGCTGCGATCGACCACATAGGTGGTGGGAAAGGCGAACACGCCGGTGGTGAATTTTCCTGCCTCGCTGGAGGAATCAAAGTATACGTTCCGATAGCTTGCGCCCTTCTTTGACAGCACGTCCTTCGCCTCGCTGATCGCCGCCTCGTCGCCGTCGAGCGTGAAGGCGTTGATGCCGATGAGCGTACCGCCCTTCTCGGCAAGCTCGCCGTTGAGCGCGTCAAGCTCCGCAAGCTCACCCACGCAGGGACTGCAGGTCGTGAACCAGAAGTTCACCACGGTGACGGCGTTGGCGGAGAAAAGCTCCTCGCTTGTCACCGCGTTCCCGTCGAGATCCTTGCCCTCAAAGGCGGGGAACTTCTTCATATCGCCGTTATCGGCGGGCATGCTCATATCGCTGTCGGCGGGCATATCCATTGCGCTGTCCATGGCTTTCATGGCAGCCTCGGGGTATTTCTCGCCCAGCATCATCAGCTCGCTCTCGATACCGCGCAGCTTCTCTGCCTCCCCCTGAAGCAGCTTGAGCTCGTCGGCGGAGAACTTATCCTTTGCCCCCTCGATGGTTTTCAGCAGGAAATCAGCGTAGTTGCTGCCGTCGTCTATCATGGAAGAGCCCTTGTCCGCCTCCATGAACACTTTCTCCCACAGCGCGGAGTTGTCTGCGAATATCGCGTTCTCCTGCGCCATGAGCTCCTTGTATCTTGCCTCTGCCTCCTCCGCGCTCATCATCTTCGCGCCCGCCTCGTCCGCCGTCTTGCCGGCGTTCATATCCGCAGCGGGGGAGGAGCACGCGACCAGAGACAGCGCCATCAGCGCGGCAAGCAGCAGCGCCGTCAGCCGACCGGCGGTATTATTCTTTCTCATTTGCTCATATCCTTTCCGTCCATATTATCCTTTGCGCACATGCAGCCGTCCTTGCACATGCCGTCCTTCATGCAGCCGCCGTCCATGCACATGCAGTCCGCGGCGCACATGCCGTCCTTCATGCACATGCAGCCGTCCTTGCACATCCCGTCGGACATACACTTGCTGCCGTCGCCGCACATACATTTGCTGTCTGTCATGTCGGTCTTGCCGTCCATGCTCTTGTCCATCATGTCGGACTGCATGGCGTTCTTGCCGCTGTCAGCCGTCTTGCCCGGGTTCATGCACGCTCCGGGGAAGGAGCAGGCGGTCATACTGAATACCAGCGCGAGCGCCAGCAGCACGGTCATAAGCTTCTTTGCGTTCATGTTTGTTCCTCCTTAATTTTTGTTGTTGTTTCCTGCGGCGTTTTCGCCGCGTCGGATATATTTTCACCGCCTCCAAAGCCGCAGCGGAAGCGCACGGCTCCGGTCGGACAGGCGCGTATACACATTCCGCAGCGGATGCACTCGGAATGGTCGGGCGTTTTTGTCACGTCAACGTCCATCTTGCAGGCTCGCGCGCATTTCCCGCACGAGACGCACTTCGTCTTATCCACCTTCATTTGAAAGAGCGAGACTCTGTTGAGCAGGGCGTAGAACGCGCCCAGCGGGCACAGCCATTTGCAGAACGGGCGGTAAAAAATCACGCTCAGCGCGATAACCGCCAGAAGTACGCCGAGCTTCCAGGTGAACAGACTGCCCAGCGCCGCGCGTATGCCGGAATTTGCAAGCGAGAGCGGAATCGCCCCCTCCAGCACGCCCTGCGGGCAGAGGTACTTGCAGAAGTAGGGGTCGCCCATGCCCACGTCGTTCACCGCCAGCGCCGGAAGCAAAAACACCGCCACAAGCAGCACGGCGTATTTTAGATAGGTCAGGGGCTTGAGCCTCTTCGTGGAGAGCTTTCTTGAGGGAATCTTGTGCAGAAGCTCCTGAAACCAGCCGAAGGGGCACAGAAAGCCGCAGATGAAGCGCCCCAGCAGAACCCCCAGCAGAATGAGTAAGCCCGTGACATAATAGGAAAAGCCGAATTTGGACGAGCCCACCACCGCCTGAAACGCCCCGATGGGGCAGGCGCCTGTCGCCGCCGGACAGGAGTAGCAGTTCAGCCCCGGCACGCACACGGTCTTTCCCGCGCCCTGATACAGCTCGCCCTTGAAAAAGTTGGGCAGGTGGAGGTTTGTCAGCAGCGTCGCCCCCGCCTGTATCCAACCGCGAAAGCGCGATATGAGCGCCGATGCGCCCGAATGTTTTTTATCCAATGCCGACACACTCCAGACATAGCTTTATCGCCTTGCTCAGCACCGCCGCCGCCTCGCCGCGCCATGCGCCGTAGCCAAGCATCGCCGCGCCGGAGATAAGCAGAGCGACCTGCGCCGCCGCCTTTTTTACATGGCTCATTTTCCTCACCCTTTCCGTTTTCTGCCCCCATCATACAGCATGAGGGTTAAAATCCCTGTTAAGAACAGAAATTTAACACAAAATTTAGCCGGATTTGCTATAATGCCGATATATTTTCAGTTTAAAGGAGAAGCTTTATGCATCTTTTAGTAGTTGAAGACGAGCGCGCCCTGTGCGAGACGATAGTGCGCAGTCTGCGGCGGTTGGCGTACAGCGTGGACTTCTGCTATGACGGCGAGACGGCGCTGGAGCTCATGGGCGTTGAGCGCTATGATCTGGTGCTGCTGGATCTTAACCTGCCGGGGAAGGACGGCATGACGGTGCTGCGCACTCTGCGCCGCACCGACCGCGAGACGCGGGTGCTTATCCTCTCCGCGCGCGGCGAGGTGGAGGACAAGGTTGCAGGGCTGGACGCGGGAGCGAACGACTATCTGGCAAAGCCCTTTCATCTGGCGGAGCTGGAGGCGCGCATACGCAGTCTCACCCTGCGGCAGTTCACCCAGCGCGACGTGCTGCTCACCTGCGGGGAGCTGAGCTTTGACACGCGCTCGCGCGCCGCCGCCGTCAACGGACAGAGCCTGACGCTGACCCGCAAGGAGACGGGCATACTTGAATACCTTATGCTGCATCAGGGGCGACCGGTCAGTCAGGAGGAGCTGATGGAGCACGTGTGGGACAACAGCGTGGACAGCTTCAGCAACTCCATCCGCGTCCACATCTCCGCCCTGCGCAAGAAGCTGCGCGCCGCGCTGGGCAGCGACCCCATCCGAAACCGCATCGGCGAGGGCTATATCATGGGAGGGAACGAGGTATGAAGCGGCTTTCCCTGCAATGGCGCATCACCTTGATGACCACCCTGCTCATAGGCGCTACCTGCGTATGCATGAAGCTGCTGCTGTGCTCCTCCGGCATCCACTACATGGACGCCATCGGAACGCATCTCCAGAGCGGCGAGGTCAGCGGAGAGACGGCGTTTTTCGACCCGCAGACGGCGGGAATTGGCGACGAGCTCACCATCGTTATCCACGGGGCGCAGGAGAACTTCTGCGTGACCAACTGGTACATCACGGCGGCGGTGACGGTGCTGAGCGCCGTTCTGGCGTATTTCGTCAGCGGACGCGCCCTCAAGCCCCTGCACAGCTTCGCCTCGCAGGTGGAGAGGGTGCAGATGAACAACCTCGCGGACATGAAAATAAACGAGGACGTGCTGCCGGAATTCAGACAGCTCAGCCACTCGTTCAATCAGATGCTGGAAAGGCTCAACAACGCCTTCGCAGCCCAGCGGCAGTTCACCGGCAACGCCGCGCACGAGCTGCGCACGCCGCTGGCGCTGATGCAGGCGCAGCTAGAGCTTTTCACCGCGGAGCACCCCGACGTGCTGCCGGAGACGGCGGAGTTTCTTGCCCTTCTGCGCGAGCAGACGGAGCGGCTGACCCAAATGACGAACACCCTGCTGGAGATGAGCGGCTTGCGGCAGGCGGCGCGAAACGAGCGCATACAGCTCTCTCCGATGATAGAGGAGATATTCACCGATCTTGCGCCGCTGGCGGATAAGCGCGGCGTTACGCTGGGGCATGAGGGCGACGGCGTAATGACCGGCAGCGACGCGCTGATCTACCGGCTGCTGTTCAACCTGACGGAGAACGCCGTCAAATATAACCGCATCGGCGGCTCGGTGCGCGTCTGCGTGGCGCAGGAGGAGGGCAATATCCTCATCCGCGTGAGCGACGCCGGATACGGCATACCGGAGGAATACCGCAGAAGCATTTTCCAGCCGTTCTTCCGTGTGGACAAGTCCCGCAGCCGCGAGTACGGCGGCGTGGGGCTGGGGCTGTCGCTCGTGTGGGAGATTGCGGATCTCCACGGCGGAGCGGTGTGGGTGGAGGACAGCACGGACAGCGGCACCACCGTCGCGGTGAAGCTACCCATATTATAAAGTATATTATAAAAGTAAGGTAAGCAATCACGGAGAAGCAAATGGACAGGATGGCAAAATGGATAACGGAGCACTCCCGACTGATAGTGAGCGTTTTCGCGGCGGCGGCTGTCGTCAGCGCGGTCATGTTCTTCGGCGTAAAGGTGAACTATGACATGACCGCCTATCTGCCGGAGGATGCGGAATCGACCGTCGCGCTCAGGCTGATGCAGGAGGAGTTTTCCGCGTCCGTGCCGAATGCTCGCGTCATGGTGACGAATCTGACCGTTGCGCAGGCTCAGGCGCTCAAGGAGAAGCTGGAGGTCGTGCCCGGAGTTGAGAACGTTTTGTGGCTGGACGATATTGTGGACCTCAAAACGCCGCTGGAAACGCTGGACAAGGCTGTTGTTGAGCAGTATTACCGCGACGGCGCGGCGCTGTACGACGTGACCATCGCAACGGATATGGAGCTTGAGGCGACGGACGCGATATATGAGCTGACTGGCGAGGACGGCGGCATAAGCGGAAACGCCGCTAGCATCGCCTACTCGCGCCGTCAGGTGCTCACGGAGGTCATGGGCGCGTCGTGCGTTCTTGTGCCGGTGATAATCCTTATCCTTGTCCTGACGACGACCTCATGGATAGCCCCGCTCCTGTTTCTTTTGACGATAGGCGTGGCGGTGCTCATAAACATGGGCACGAACATATTCTTCAGCAGCATCTCATATATAACCCAGTCGGTCAGCCCCATACTCCAGCTTGCCGTGTCGCTGGACTACGCCATCTTCCTGCTGACGGCGTTTGAGACTCTGCGCTGGACGGAGCCGGATGCGCAGTCCGCCATGGTCAAGGCGATAAAGCACTCGTTCATCTCCATCGCGGCGTCGGCGGCGACGACGGTGTTCGGGTTCTTCGCGCTGATCTTCATGCGCTTCGGCATCGGCAGCGACCTCGGGCTCAACCTTGTCAAGGGCGTTATCATCAGCTATATCTCCGTTGTGGTGTTCCTGCCGGCGCTGGCGCTGAGCACCGTGAGACTGCTGGACAAAACGGCGCACAGGCGCATCATCGGCGCGCCGCACGGCATTGGGCGCGCGCTCGTGAGAATACGCATACCGGCGCTCATGCTGGTGCTGCTGCTTGCCGTGCCGTGTTACCTCGCGCAGAGCCGTGCGGACTTCCTCTACGGCAACGGCGAGCCCGCGCCCGACAGCCGCTACGGGCAGGACACCCTGAAAATAAACGAGCGCTTCGGGGAGAGCATGGCGCTGGTGCTCATGGTGCCGCGCGGCGACACCGGCAGCGAGCGGGAGCTGTGTGCGGAGCTTGAAAAGCTGGAGCACGTGACGGCGGTGGTGTCATACGTGTCGAGCGTCGGCAGCAGCATACCCAGTGAGTTTCTTGACCCGGACATCGCCGCGAATTTCTATTCCGACAGCTATTCGCGCATAATAATGTACACGGACACCGCAGAGGAGGGCGAGGACGCCTTCTCCACCGTGGAGGCGGTGCGCGCCATAGCGGCGAAGTATTACGACGAGAGCTATACCTGCGGGCAGAGCGCGAACCTCTACGACATCAAGGAGGTCATCACGGCGGACACAGGACTTGTGAACGGGCTTGCCGTCGGCTTCATCTTTTTGACGCTGCTGGTTTCCTTCCGCTCGCTGACGCTGCCGTTCATATTGATCTTCGTCATCGAGTCGGCGATATGGATAAACCTCTCTGTGCCGTACTTCACCGGCACTCCGCTCGTATACATCGGCTATCTCGTTATCAGCACCGTGCAGCTCGGCGCGACCATCGACTACGCGATACTCATGACGGACGGCTATGTCGAAAACCGCAGGACGATGGGAAGCCGCGCCTCGGTCACGCGCACTATCGACGACAACCTCATCTCGCTGCTCACGAGCGGGCTCATCCTCTCGCTTGCGGGACTGTGCCTGCGGTTCGCCTCGTCGATGAATATCGTCAAGGAGCTGGGTATGCTGCTGTTCAGGGGCACGCTTTTGTCCATGGCGCTGGTGCTGATCGCGCTTCCGGCGCTGCTGATAGCTTTTGACTCACTTACGGCAAGGCTGACGAAAAGGAAGTTCTGCCGCGAATCGAAGGAGGCGATAAAATGAAAAAAATGCTTGCGTCTGCGCTGCTTGCGGCGCTGCTGCTGGGTCTTGCGCCCGCCGCGTCCGCCGACGGCGGCAGGACGGATGATAAGAAGGACGGAAAGGCGAGCGCTGCATATACCGCCGAGGAGGTGCTCTACGGCGTGCTCGACCACTACGGCAGCGCGGAGAACGTCTACGCGGTCGTTATCCTCAGCAGCGATGAGCCCTGTAAGGCGGTATACTACGGTCCGTTTGCGGACGTGAAAAATCTCAGCGACACGCGCGAGCTGGAGCTGAAGGGAAACCGCGTGACGCTCGACGGGCTCGACGGGCGCTTCTACTTCCAGAGCACGCTGAAAAGCACCTCGCTGCCGTGGGATATTGCGATAAGCTATACGCTTGACGGAAAGCCGATAAGCGCTGGCGCTCTGGGCGGCAGGAGCGGGAAGCTCGGCATGAGCATCTCGGTCAGCGACGGCGGCATGGAGGACGAGACGTTCTATGACAGCTTCATGGTGCAGGTCAGCGTGACGCTCGACAGCCAGCTCTGCCGCGATGTCACAGCCGAGGGCGCGACAATCGCAAACGCCGGCGCGGACAAGCAGATAAGCTTCACGGCGCTGCCCGGGCAGGATTCCGAGTTTGAGCTGACCGCGGAGGTCACGGACTTCACCATGTCCGGCGTCACCTTTGCCGCGGTGCCCTTCTCCATGGGCGATGCGCTCGGCGATGTGACGGAGCTGACGGACGGACTGCGGCAGCTTACGGATGCGGTGTCGCAGCTCTCCGGCGGCGCGGCGCAGCTTGCCGGCGGCGCGGGTCAGCTCACCTCCGGCGCGAAGCAGTTCGGCGACGGGCTGTATCAGCTATCGGAAAATTCGGCGTCGCTTGTGTCCGCGTCGGAAATGTTTTTGGAAATGTTCAACACGATAAGGGATACGCTCGTCGCGCTGAGCGGTCTGCCGGAGGCGGATATAAAGGACGTCGAATCCCTGATCGCGGCGCTCGACGCGCTGACGGAGCAGCTTGACGGCAGCGCCGCAGGGCTGGAGCAGAACGCCGCAGAGCTTGAGAGCACGAGAGACGGGATAGACGCGGCGTTTGCGGGCGTGTCGGATTCGGCGGCGGTCAGCGCCGAATATCTCTATTCGGGGCTGACGGAGGAAGCCAAAGCCGCGCTTGGCGATGACTGGTTTGCCGCGCTGGACGATGTGACGGCGGCGGCAAAGGCGGCGGTCGCGGCAAAAGCCCAGTGGCAGAGCGGGCGCGAGAGCATCAATAACGCCGTGCAGACCATGCGCGGTCAGGCGGCGTATATGCGCACGGTCAGCGCCGCGGTGCGCGGACTGCGCTCGCTCATCGCTGGACTGTCCGGCACGGAGGACGGCAACAAGCTCAACGAGCTGATAGAGCAGGTGTCGCAGCTTGCCGACGGCTATGCGCAGTTCCATAAGGGGCTCGTCGCCTACACCGACGGCGTAAACGAGCTTGCCGCGAACTGGGGAAGCCTCTATAACGGCATCGTGCAGCTTGCAGGCGGCACGTCGCAGCTCTCTGACGGCACGCGGCAGCTCGACGACGGCACGAAGGAGATCCCCGCGCAGGTCGATGATATGCTCTCGCCGTTCACCGGCGGGGATTACAGCGGGAACAGCTTCCTCTCGTCAAGAAACGAGAACACCGCCTCGGTGCAGTTCGTGCTGACCACGCGCGCGATCGAGCGCCCCGAAACCGGCGCGGACGCGCCCGACGACAGCACAGAGCAGGGAGCGTTCAGACAGCTTATAGACCGCATTATCGGGCTGTTCACGACCTGAGGATAAAGCACAGCGCAAAGGAGGGGCAGTATGGGTGAAGCGGCGAAAAAAAGCATAATTGCAATGGTCGCGGTGCTTGCTCTCATTGCGTGCGCCATGCTTATACGCTGGTGCTCGCGCATGGGTGCGGCGTTTCCGGGCGCGGCGCTCGTGCGCAGTGCAATCTATATCGCCCTGGCGGCGGCGTGGGGCTTCTCCGTGCATATGCGCATCGTGCAGACGCAGCTACGCCGCTGTCTGACGGAGATCTCTGCGCTCATGGTGCTGTGGCTGCTGCTCAGAACGGTCAAGTATTCCGTGGACAGCGCCGATGCGGCGCGGCTGCTGTGGTATTTTTACTATCTGCCGATGCTGTTCATCCCGCTTTTGGCGCTGTTCGTCTCCATGTCGCTGGGCAGGGCGGAGGACTACCGCCTGCCGCGCCGGGCGGCGCTGCTGTATGTGCCGGCGGCGCTGTTGCTGCTGCTCGTCGTCACAAACGACCTGCACCGGCTTGTGTTCTCCTTCCCCGGCGCTCTCATGACGGATGCAAGCTACGAATATGCGCCCGGCTACTACCCGGTTCTCGCGTGGGAGCTGGGCTGTGCCGCCGCGTCCTTTATAATAATGCTGTCAAAATGCCGCCTGCCGCACAGAAGAACCTTCCTTCTCCTCCCGCTCGTTCCGCTGGCGCTGTCGGTCGCGTATGCCTTCGCGTATATGCGCGGCGTCCGCTGGGTTTGGGTCGTCGCGGGGGATATCACGGTCACCCAATGCCTGCTGTATATCGGGATATTTGAAAGCTGCATACGCTGCGGGCTTATCGAGTCCAACCTCGGTTATGACGAGCTTCTCAAGGCGACGAGCATACCCGTGCAGATCACGGACGAGCACCTGCGCACGCTGCACCGCTCCGCCGCGGCGCGCCCGCAGAGCGAAGCCGAGCTGGCGCGGATAGCGCAGAGCGGCGCGGTATACGACCGCGGCAGCGTGTACAGAAGCCACCGGCTCCGGCGCGGCTTTGTATTCTGGCAGGAGGATGTTTCAGAGCTGAACGCCGTCTCCGAGGAGCTGGAGCTTGTGAGGGAGGAGCTGCTCGACACGGGCGACATTCTCAAGGCGGAAAACGCCCAGCGGGAACGGCTGCTCAGACTTGAGGCGGAAAACCGCCTCTACGGCATGGTGGAGCGGCAGACCGCGCGGCAGCTTGAAATGCTGAGGGAGCGGCTGGAGCGCATACGAAGCACGGACGACGCCGAGCTCGCCGGACGGCTGCTGGCGCAGATCATCGTCATCGGCACATATATCAAGCGCCGCAGTAATCTTAGCCTTGTCGGCGTGCAGCGCGGCTCGATCTCCGCGCAGGAGCTGCTTTTATGCCTGAACGAGTCGGCGGAGAATCTGCGCCTATACGGGACGGAGTGCGCCGCGCGCGTCGATGAGGGTGGGCAGCTTACGCCCGGACAGGCGGCGGCGGTGTACGATCTCTTTGAAGCGGTGATTGAGACGGGGCTTGAGGCTCTGCACGCGCTGCTGATCTGTGCGCAGGGGGGCGCCGCACCGGAGGTTCGCATCTGCGCGGACTGCGACGCGGAGCTGTCCGCGCTTGCGGCTGCGTTTCCGTCTCTTGAGCTTGAGCGCGACGCGGACGCTCTTCAACATCTGACGCTGAGCTTGGAGGGTTTATGAACAGGATAAAGGAGAGCTTTGACAGCCTCCCGATCGCCGTCTGCTTTTTCGACTCGCGCGGCGTTGTGCAGCTTGTCAACAGCAGGATGCTGCGCATCTTCGGCGCGCTGAGGAATAACGGGGTGCAGACGCTCGCGGAGCTTCGTGCGGCGCTGGATTCTCCGCCGGACGGCGTGTGCTGTCTCGACCGCGAGCTTGGGATGTACCGTTTTCCGGACGGGGCGGCGCACCGCTTTTCTCAGGAGGGCATACGCACGGACAGCGGGCATTCCTACGTCCAGCTCACGGCGGCGGACGTCACCGAGATCGCCGCGCGGCAGGAGCAGCTCGCGCAGGAGAACGCGCGCCTGACCGACGCCAACCGCCGCGCCAGGCTTCTTTTGGAGCAGATGCCGGAGCTTATCCGCGAGGAGGAGACGCTGGCAATGAAGTTGCGCGTGCATGACGATTTCGGTCATGCCATACTGTCGTCGCGCAGGGCGCTCGCCGACGGCGCGACGCTAGAGGGCATAAGAGACAGCGCCCGCGCGTGGGCTCGCGTCGTCTCCGCGCTGTACCGCGCGAGCCGCAGCGCCGAGCCGACAGACGCCGTGGAGAGCGCCCTGAGCCGCGTGAACGAGCTTGGCGTCAGGCTCGTGACAGAGGGAGTGCTCCCCCGGCGGCAGGCACAGCGTGCGCTGCTGGCGGCGGCGCTGCGCGAGTGCGCGGCGAACTGCGCGCGCCATGCCGGCGCAACGGAGCTCTATGTGCGCATAGAAAGCATAGGGAGCACAGTCAGCGCCGAAATAACAAATAACGGCGCGCCGCCGGAGGCGACAGTCGCGGAGGGCGGCGGACTGTCCATGCTGCGCCGCCGCATCGAGGCGGCGGGCGGCACCATGCAGATACTGAGCAGACCGCGCTTCATGCTCGCGCTGTGGCTGCCGGACGGAGGTGAGGCATGATATGCAGGTCGTGATAGTTGAGGATCAGGCGATAATACGCGGGCTGCTGGAGAGCTGCTTTCGCGCGGAGGACGGGTTTAATGTCGCCGCCTCTGTTCCCGGCGCGCGTCAGGCGGTTGAGCTGTGCGACCGGCTGCCGGTGGATCTCGTCCTCATGGATGTGCAGACCGCCGGACGCGAAAACGGGCTTGCGGCGGTGAGGAGGATAAAGTGCGCTCACCCGGACATAAAGGTCGTCGTTGTGACGTCGCTTGTTGACGGGGCGGTTTTGGAGCAGGCAAGGCGCGTTGGCGCTGACAGCCTGTGGTACAAGGACGCCGCGCAGACCAGGCTCATGGAGGTCGTGCGGCAGACGCTGGAGGGAGGGCGCGTTTTCCCTGATGCGCCGCCCACGGTCATGATAGGAACGGCAAAAAGCACGGACTTCACCAAGGCGGAGATGAAGGTTCTGCGCCTGCTTATTCGCGGTATGTCCTACACGAGGATTGCAAGAGAGCTTGGGATCGAGCCGACGACGGTAAAATTCCATGTCGCAAATATGCTTGAAAAGACCAATCTGGAAAACAAATTGCAGCTTGCGCTTGCGGTCAGCAGCGAAAAGCTGGTCGTCGAGCTGAACGATGAATGATGTGCTGTCTGCGCACCCGCTCCGGCGGGTGCGTTTTTGCGCAAAAAGCTGAAAACTGGCCAACGGTAGGGGGAATTATCAGGGCTATATATGTATAATATGTATGGCGTATTGTAAACTCGCGCAGTTATGCGCCGAAAATATAAAAATATGGTTAAAGGAGATGCTGTATGGGACTGTTTGACAAGAAATACTGCGACGTGTGCGGGGAGAAGATAGGGCTTCTCGGAAACCGCAAGCTGGAAAACGGAAATCTCTGCAAGAGCTGCGCAAGAAAGCTCTCGCCGTGGTTCTCCGACCGCCGCAGCAGCACGGTCGATGAGATCAAGGAGCAGCTCGCCTACCGCGAGGAGAACCGCGGGAAGGTTGCCGCGTTCCACACCACGCGGACGCTCGGCTCCGGCACCAAGGTGCTGCTGGATGAGGACGCGGGGCTGTTCATGGTGACGGGTGCGCGCGATTTGAACGAGGCGAACCCGGACGTGCTCGCCTTTTCGGATGTGACCGGCTGCAATCTGGACATTGACGAGAAGAGGTCGGAGCTGATGCGCGAGGATAAGGACGGGAAAAAGGTAAGCTACAACCCGCCGCGCTATGAGTATTCCTACGACTTCTACATAACGATCTTTGTGAACAACCCCTATTTTGACGAGATACGCTTTCGCGTCAATTCCAGCTCCGTCACCATCACTCCGCCCCCCGCCGCGCGCCCCGGCGCGCCGGTCAGGCTCAACCCGGAGAGCAATGTAGAGTACCGCGGCTGCAAAAAGCTCGGAGAGGAGATAAAGCAGGCGCTCACGCAGGTTCGTCGGGACGTGCGCGAGCAGATAGAGCTTGCAGCAGCGCCGAAGACCGCCGTTATCTGCCCGCTGTGCGGCGCGACGACAACGCCGGACGCGAGCGGCTGCTGCGAATACTGCGGCGGCGCGGTAAACGCCTGAGCATTAAGCAACTAATGTAAATGAGAATAATTGTGTGAGGAGAATATCAACATGAAAAAGAATCAGTCAAGGCTTTTGTGTCTGCTTCTCGCAGTGCTGATGCTGCTCAGTCTCACAGCCTGCGGCAGCGATGCTTCTTCTGACCCCAACCGCATCGCGCTCGGCGATTACGAGCTGCTCTACAAGAGCGCCTGCATCATGGAGACCGTTGACGGCGAGGACGCGGTCGTGCTGACGCTCGACTTCATAAACAACAGCAAGAGCAGCGCCTCATATCTTTGGAGCGTCAGCGAAAAGGCAATGCAGGACGGCGTAGAGCTCGACATGGCTGTCGTTGTGACCAATACCGCCTCTATGGAGCTGACGGCAGACTCTCAGTTCAAGGAAATAGACCCGGGAAAAACGCTTGAGGTGCAGACGGGCTTTGTCCTGCGCGACCTGACAAGTGAGGTAAAGGTCACGTTTGAGCAGATTGTCGGCAAGAAAAACGGACAGATCAGCATAGACCCGAGCACCCTTGAGCTTGTCAAGGCGGGCGCGGGCAAATCGGCAAAGCCGGCGGCGACCGGCGATGCGCTGCTCGACTGGTGGAACGGACCGTGGTACGGCTGGTGGACGCTGACCGGCGGCGACGGCGAGTATGAGGAGCTGAGCAACGAGTGGTGGGATTGCTGCGTTTATATCGACATCGGCAGCGACTATACAGGGCAGATAGAGATTTGGGATGAGGACTACACGCGCGAAGAGGGCTTATGCATCGCCGACGTCAGCCTGAGCGAGCTTGGAACGGGCGAGCACGGCACGGTGTACTCCGAGGGCGGTATGTTCTGGAACTGCGAGCTTGCCCACGCCGACTGGATAGTCGATCCCGGTCTGGTGGACTACGAGAACATGGTGTGGCTCGACGGCTGGTACGAGGACTCCTACGGCAGCTTCAAATACGATTTCTACATCCGCCCGTGGGGTGTGCTGTGGGACGACGTTGACGAGGAGGCGCTGCCCTATCTCTATGAGAGCTGGTATCTCCCGCTTGTCGAGGCGGGCGCGCTGATGCCGGATGTGGTCGGCGGCGAGGCGACGGAGCACGAGGCAGGCGCAGCCGCGGCGGCGGCAAGCGGCGACTACGGACAGTCGAGCGCGGGCGCGACGGGCGAGGTGTCGCGCGAGGTGATGGATACTGCCATCCTCTCCCTCAAGCAGGACTTCATCTGGGATGACGTCAAATACTCCGACATTCGTGACCTTCTCGGCACGGACGGCGTGCCGTACACGAGTTTTGATAGCTGGCGCGACGACCACCACACCTATGAGTGGTTTGCCCCCGAAAGGGTGACGCTGCTCGTGAGCTTCAATGTAAAGGACGGCGAGGAGCTCAGCAGCAGTTGGAGCTCGGGCGGCTGGGACGGTCCGCAGTACGACGTGACACCCGTGCAGCTTGGCAGCCGACCGGAGGGCTCGGGCAAGCTTGTTGACCAAAGCATCACGATAACCGATTCCAACAAGAAAATCGAGGCTACGGTCAGCTTTAAGTTCCCGGAGGGCTCATGGTGCGCCGAAAAGGGTATAAGATCCGATTTCAAGATCATCAACAACCCAACGCCGGACAACACGCCCTTCCGCACACCGTATATCAAGGTGGAGCTATACGACACGCTTGAAAGGGTCAATTATTATCAGGACAACTTTGAAAACCTGACCGAGATTGCGCCGCGCACCGTCGGCGGCATAGAGATGGCGGGGCGCACCTTTAAAAACGTAGGCATAGAGTGGATACAATATTACGGAGAGCTGCCCACGGGTGGCTGGATAACCATCAATCTCGCCTACACGAACGACGCTGCCGGCTCGCAGTGCAGCGAAATACTCGACAGCATGAGTTTCAAGTGACAGCGCAAACAAAACGGCGGATGGGCATGACGCGCCCCTCCGCCGTTTGAATGTTTATCTACCTTGCGGGA
>CAKTKT010000006.1 GCA_934572325.1 uncultured Oscillospiraceae bacterium | reverse complement strand
TATTGGCAAGGGCTTTGAAGCGGCATGGGCGTATTTCCGCCCGTCAAAACCGTGTGTGCTCTTGTCAACCGAGGGTAGTATTTGCAAATAGTGTTTGCAAACGAAAAAATACTTATGAAAGGTCGTATTTACTATGGCAGTTGAAATCATAAACGCCCCCAATGCCCCTGCGGCTATCGGTCCTTACTCGCACGGCACAAAGTGCGGCAATATCATCTTCACCTCCGGTCAGTGCCCGTTCTACCCCGACACGGGCGAGGTCGAGCGCGACGTGAGGAAGGCGACCGCGCTCGCGCTCAGCAATGTCCTTGCCGTTGTTGAAGCGGGCGGCGGCAGGAAGACCGACATCGCCAAGGTGGAGATCTTCGTGCGTGACCTTGCGAATTTCGGCACGATAAACGAGGTATACGCAGAGTTCTTCGGCGGGCACAAGCCGGCGCGCTATTGCGTGCAGGCGGCGGCGCTTCCCAAGGGCGTCGAGCTTGAGATCGCCGCGACTGCGTATCTGGGGTGAGCCGCTGCTCGAATTTGGAGGCGCAGCAAAATGAGCAAGGAAAAAAGATTTGAGACAGTATATCAGGAGAGCGGCGTATTGGTCAAGAAAACAATATATGTAGATAAGGAAACGGGCGTGAATTATCTCTATATTGCAAGCGGGTATTCCGGCGGCTTGACCCCGCTGCTGGACGCGGAGGGAAAGCCTGTTATAACAAAATAACATTTCGTAACCGAGCGGCGGAACAGGTCTTATCTGTTCCGCCGCTCTGCTTATCAGCGCCCATGTTCCGCTCACTGTTATTGCAGCCTGCCGCGTGCCGAGATCTCCATCTCGCGCACGACCTCCTCGCCGGAGACGAGATACGCGCGGTCATACAGATTGCACACGGGGCAGATATGCACCGGTATGATGCGCACCTTGTCACCTATCTCAACGCTGTCGCGAAAGCGCGCGTTGTTTATGATGGCGTGCTCGTCAAAAACGGAAGCTATATGCACGTCCGGCTGTTCCAATACCGTGCCGTTGCCGGGCGTGGCGCATATGCCCTGCGTGCGCCGCTGCATCGTCAGCCCCTTCGCACCCACATCGAGTATCGTCCGCTCGGCGGTGGGTCTGCTTATCACGGTGGCGAGCACCGTGGCGGCGCAGTGCTCCGTTGTGCCGACCGCGTGCGCCTGCGATGCGTCCATGAGGGCGTACGTTCCGGGTCTGAGCTCCGTAATGCCGTCTAGTATCTTCACGCGGTTGATGAACGTGGGCGTCGCGCCATAGCTGACCGTGCGGCAGGGCATACCGCGCTCCGCCGCAAGACGGGCGAAATGCAGCGTCCGGCGCTGCGCCCCGTCGGATATGGCGTTGAGCGCGGCAATATCGGGTGCGCGGTAGCTGTTGCCGTCGTGCGAGAATATCCCCCGAAAGCCGACGTGCGGGCATTCCTTTATGCACCCGAGCAGGGCGGCAAAGTCCGTCTCCTCGATAATGCCGGAGCGGCACTCGCCGACCTCCAGCTCTATCAGCACATCGACCGTGACGCCGGACGCGGCGAACAGGCGCTCCGCCGCGCGCACCTGACACGGCGCGTCAACGCCGAACGCGACGGTCACGCCGCTCTTTGCAAGCGCGGCGATACGCGCCAGCTTCATGTCGCCCACGATCTCATTGGCGATGAAAATATCGCGTATGCCGTGCGCGCTCATCGCCTCCGCCTCGCCCACCTTGGACACCGCGACGCCGTGCGCTCCGGTTTCAAGCTGCATTTTTGCAATATCCGGCATTTTGTGCGTTTTCGTGTGCGGACGCAGTGCGCATCCGTTTTCATCGGCATAGCTCTGCATCATTTTTAGGTTATCCGTGAGCCGATCCCTGTCGATGAGCAGAGACGGCGTATCAAGCTCGTAATATTTCATTTCAGCGCCTCCTTTTCCGGTATTCTATAACCGCGCGGGTCATCTGTCAATGAATATCCATTTTTATGTAGTTTTCGCTTAATGCCGCTCTGCCGCCTTGATTTTTGCGCACACAGGCTTTATAATATCACATATTTGTATCAATAAGGGGATGGCATATGCGTTTATTTGACATACTCGGTCCCGTGATGGTGGGACCGTCGAGCAGCCACACGGCGGGCGCGGTGCGCATAGGGCTGACGGCAAGAAAGCTGCTTGGCGACGAGCCCGTGCACGCGGACATATCCCTGCACGGCAGCTTTGCGCTGACCGGACGCGGGCACGGCACGGACTGTGCGCTGATCGCCGGACTTCTCGGAATGTCGCCGGACGATCTGCGCATCCCGCAGAGCTTCGAGCTTGCGAGGGAGCGCGGTCTCTCCTACACATTCAAAAACGTGCAGATGCGAAACGCGCATCCGAACACCGCGCGGCTTCAGCTCACCGGCAGAAACGGACGCACGCTTGACGTCGTCGCGGAGAGCATCGGCGGCGGGCGGATACGCATCGTCTCGCTCGACGGGATAGAAACAAACTTCTCCGGCGAGCACAACACGCTCATCGTCCACAATCAGGACGTGCCCGGTCATGTCGCCGCCGTGACCACGGCGCTCATGCAGCGGCAGATAAACATTGCCACCATGCAGCTCTACCGCAGCGAGCAGGGCGGCTACGCCGTCATGATACTCGAATGTGACCAGCCCATCCCCACGGATATTGAGGAGTGGCTTTTGCACATCGACGGGATAAAGAAGATAACGATATTCAATCAGGAGGAGACGGCATGAGCTACACCAGCATTTCGTCAATGCTCGCCGCGGCGCGGCTGTCCGGCAGACCGCTGTATGCCGTCATCCGCGACGACGACTGCCGCGAAAACGGCTGCACACGGGAGTCCTCGCACCGCCAGATCGGGCAGCTTTGGGACGCCATGCGTCAGTCCAGCGCACAATACCGCGCCGATGACCGCTCAAACAGCGGCTTCATAGGCGGAGACGCGGCAAAGCTCCGCGCCGCCGCAGACAGCGGCGCACTGCTGGGCGGCGCGTATTTTCTGCGCGTGACGGAGGAGGCGCTCAAGGTCGCCGAGTGCAACGCCTGCATGAAGCGCATCGTCGCCGCGCCGACCGCGGGAAGCTGCGGCGTGCTGCCGGCGGTGCTCATCCCCCTTGCGGAGGAGCGCGCGCCGGACACGGAGGTCATTTTGCAGGCGCTCTACATCGCGGCGGGCTTCGGTCAGGTAGCCGCCGCGCGGGCGAGCGTATCGGGTGCGCAGGGCGGCTGTCAGGCGGAGATCGGCGTTGCCAGCGCAATGGCGGCGGCGGCGCTGACGCACATTATGGGCGGCACTGATGAGCAATGCGCCCACGCCTTTGCCATCGCGCTGGGAAATCTTCTGGGGCTTGTGTGCGATCCCGTGGCGGGTCTGGTTGAGATCCCGTGCGTGAAGCGCAACGTCATCGGCGCGGTGAACGCCGTGAGCGCGGCGGATATGGCGCTCGCCGGTATAACCGCGCACATCCCCGCCGACGAGGTCATAGACGCGATGGGCGAGGTTGGCGACGCGATGCCGACTAGCCTGAGAGAGACGGGTCAGGGCGGGCTTGCCGCGACCCCGACTGGGCGGCGCATGGCGGAGAGCCTGCCGCGGGGCTGACCGCTTGAAATCGTGCACAGTATATGTTATAATATGTATATAAATCACATTGCAAAAGGAGAATGACAAATGGACAACAGCTTTATCATCGAAAAAACAAAGGCGCTCATCGCTGCGCCATCCTGCTGCGCGGAGGCAAGGGCAGCCGCCGAGGCGTATCTCGCCGCTGTCGGCACAGACAAGGAGGCTGACGCAAAGAAAGCGTACCTTGCCGAGCTGGGCGAGGATCTTGAGAGCATAGATGAGCTTCTGGAGTTTGCGCACTCGGCAATGTGCGTGCAGGTATTCGGCGAGGAGCGCGCCAAGGGCTTCATCGCCCACGCCGAGCAGCTCAAGGCGGACGGCGTGCCCTACTGCGACTGTCCGGCGTGTGCCGCGGTCGAGGCTATTCTTCGGGCGGAGGGGCTTATATAAGTATGTACGACGTTGCGGCGCTGGGTGAGCTGCTTATCGACTTTACCTGCCGGAGCGTTGACGAGGACGGCTACCCGACAATGGTGGCGCACCCCGGCGGCGCTCCCGCGAATTTCCTCGCGGCGCTCTCGAAATATGGCGCAAGAACCGCAATGCTCGGCAAGGTCGGCAGTGATGCGTTCGGAAAACTGCTGATAAAAACGCTGGACGGTGCGGGAATAGACACGCGCGGGATGGTAATGGCGGAGGACTTTTTTACAACGCTTGCCTTTGTCACCCTCGATGCACACGGCGAGCGTGAGTTTTCCTTTGCGCGCAAGCCCGGCGCGGACACGCGCATAGAGCTTGCCGAGCTTGACCTCGGCATTATTGAAAGGGCGCGCGTTTTCCATTTCGGCACGCTCTCACTTACGGATGAGCCGTCGCGCACGGCGACATACCGCGCCGTGGAGTACGCAAGAGACAGCGGCAAGCTTGTGACGTTCGACCCCAATCTGCGCCGCCCGCTGTGGCGCAGTCTCGACGATGCGAGGGCGCAGATGCGGTGGGGTCTTGCGCACGCCGACATCGTGAAGATAAGCGACGAGGAGGTCGGCTTCCTCTTCGGTCTTTCGCCCGAGGGCGGTGCGGCGCACATTCTGGAGAGCTTCGGCGTGAAGCTCGTGTTCGTCACCTGCGGCGCGGACGGCTGCCTGTATAAGAACGCCTCGGCGGAGGGCTTCGCTGCCGGTCTGCACGACATAGACGTTATCGACACGACCGGCGCGGGCGACATTTTCGGCGGCGCCGCCGTGTATAAAATCCTAAAAGCCGGTAAGCCACCGGAGGCGCTGACAGTGGAGGAGCTTGAGGACGCCGCCGCCTTTGCCTGCGCCGCCGCCGGACTTTCGACGACAAGATCCGGCGGAATATCCAGCGTACCGGAGTATGACGAGGTCATGGCAAGGTTATCGGAGTAATGCGGAACATCCCCGCAGGACAAAAGTGTCCTGCGGGGATATTTCATCATTTTGCGCACTGCTTGCCCGTGTGGTCAATGGTATACTCACCTGTCAGCAGTATCTGCGACACGGGCACAATGGCGTATCCGTCGGCGAGGAGCGCCTCGATTATCCCCGGCAGAGCCTGCGGGGTGTTCTCCGCCGCGTTGTGGAACAGCACGATGCTGCCCGACGTGATGTTTTTCAGCACGCGCCCTTGTATCTCTCCGGCGGAGATGCCCTTCCAGTCGAGGCTGTCAACGTTCCACTGTACCGGCGTCATGCCCATGCCGCATATGGTGGAGATGACATGGTCGTCATATTCTCCGTAAGGGCAGCGAAACAGCGTCGGCTCTACGCCCGTGACCGCCGCTATCTTGTCGTTGCATTGCGTGACGTCGGACACTATCTGCTCCTCGCTGAGCTGGGAAAAATGCGCGTGGCTCGACGAGTGGTTCATCACCTCGTTCCCCGCGTCGCTGAGCGCCCTGACGGACTCCGGATATTTGTCCACCCAGTCGCCGACGACAAAAAACGTGGTATGTATGCCGTACTTGTTGAGTATGTCGATAAGCTGCCGGGTGTCCTCGTTGCCCCACGCCGCATCGAACGACAGCGCGACGACCTTGTCATCCCGCTGGACGGAGTAGACCGGAAGCTGGCGCGTCGTCGATGACGCGCCGACTATCGCCGGACTGCTCACGACCCAGAACATAAGCGCGACCGCCAGCACCAGCCCGACCGCCGCCAGCACCGGACGGTTCTTCTGAATAAAACGTTTGATGTCAATCAAGCTCATCACTCCCTTTGGTATATCCTATGACAAGCTTTCGCGCGTTAGAAATCAAACGCTCTTCATATTAAAGCCGTGGGCAGGATCTTTTGCCCACGGCTTTGACGTTTTGCCCTGTATCAGATTATTTTTTCGCTCAGCTTTTCGCCGCCAATAAGGTGGAAGTGCAGATGCATGACGGTCTGCCCGCCGTCCGCGCCGCAGTTATTGATGACGCGGTAGCCGCCGTCCAGCCCCTCCGCCCTGGCGATCCTTGCAATGCTCTCGAACACCTTCGCCACGACCGCAGAGTTCTCGGCGCTTATGTCGTCGGCGCAGGCGATGTGCCGCTTGGGCACGACGAGGATATGCACGGGCGCTTGCGGGTTGATGTCGCGGAAGGCGAACACGTTCTCGTCCTCATAGACCTTACTGGACGGGATCTCCCCTGCAATTATCCTGCAAAATAGGCAATCGTTCATTTCAGCTTCTCCTTTTATAAATTCAATCCCTGGCGTGCTCGTTGACGTAGTCGTCAACAGCCGCCATAGCATCGTCGAGCTTGAGCACGTTCTTGCAGCCGCCCATTGCGGAGTCGGGCTTGCCGCCGCCGGAGCCGTCGCATATCTTTGTTATGCTCTTGATGAGATCGCCCGCGCGTATGCCGCGCTCGATCGCGTTTTTGCCGCAGACGGCGAGCATCGTCGCCTTGTCCTCGCCTGTCGCGGCGAGCACCGCCACGATGTTCGGGAAGCGCTCCTTGAGCTGGTCGCCCAGCTTGCGGATGTCGCCGGCGGTGACAGGTCCGTTGGTGATGGTGATTATCTTCAGCCCCTTTATATCCTTCGCGCCGTAGAGCATACGCTCCGCCTGTCCGGACATGAGCTGATCCTTGAGCTTGTCGATGCTCTGCCGGAGCTCGTGTATCTCGCTGAGGTTACTTTCCACCTTGGTCATGATCTCGACCGGTCTCGCCTTGAGCCTGTCGGCGACTTTGTTGAGCATACCGGACATCGCAATGTACTTCGTAATGACCTCGCGTCCGGTTATCGCCTCGATACGGCGCACGCCGGAGGCAACGGAGCCCTCGGAGGTAATGACGAACATACCGACCTTTGCGGTGTTGTCAAGATGCGTGCCGCCGCAAAGCTCCGTGGAGAAATCGCCCATCCTCACAACGCGCACGGTGTCGCCGTACTTCTCGCCGAAGAGCGCCGTCGCGCCGAGATGCCTTGCCTCGTCATAGCTCATGACCTGCGTTTCGATATCCGCGCCCTCAAGGATCATGTCCGCCATAACGGTGTTGACCTGCCCTATCTCATCGGGCGTGAGCGCGGAAAAATGCGTGAAGTCAAAGCGCAGCCGATCCGGCTCGACGAGCGAGCCCGCCTGATGCACATGATCGCCCAGAACGAGGCGGAGCGCACTGTGCAGAAGATGCGTCGCGCTGTGCGCGCGCGCGATGGCGCGGCGGCGCTCGGTGTCGATGCTGACCTTGAGCTTGTCGCCCAGCTCGATGCGCCCCTTGAGGAGCTTGCCGTAGTGCATATATTTGCCGCCCTTGTTCTTCTGGACATTGTTGACCTCAAAGAGCACACCGTCCGCTGTCATAACGCCGTGATCGGCGACCTGACCGCCCATTTCGGCGTACATCGGCGTGCAGTCGAGCACGACGATGGCGTCCATGCCCTCGGTGATCTCGCCGCATACCTCGCCCACGGCGGCGAGCGCCGCGACAGTGCCCTCGCTCTCGGTGCAGTCATAGCCGACAAACTCCGTCTCCGGAACGTCCTTGCCGAACTCCTGTCCTGCCCAGCCGAGATCGCCCAGCGCCTCGCGCGCCTTGCGCGCGCGGACGCGCTGCTCCTCCATGAGCGTTTTGAAGGCGACCTCGTCAACGCTCATGCCGTCATCCTCGCACATCTCAATGGTAATATCTATCGGGAAGCCGTATGTATCATACAGCTTGAAGGCGTCAGCGCCGGAGAAAACGCTCTCCCCCTTTGCCTTGTGCTCGGCGAGAAGGTCGGCAAATATTCTCATGCCGGCGTCGATGGTCTTGGCGAAGTTCTCCTCCTCGGTCTTGACGACCTTGGTGATATAGCTCTGCTTCTCGCGCAGCTCGGGGTACTGGCACTCGTTCTCGTGCACGACGGTGTCAATGACCTTGTAGAGGAACGGCTCGTTGACGCCGAGGAGCTTTCCGTGGCGCGCGGCGCGGCGCAGCAGACGGCGCAGGACATAGCCCCTGCCCTCATTGGAGGGGAGCACGCCGTCGCATATCATGAACGTGGCGGAGCGGATATGATCGGTTATGACGCGCAGGGACACGTCCATCTTGTGGCTTCTGCCGTAGTACGCGCCTGTCAGCTCGCTGACCCTGTGGGTGATATTCATGACCGTGTCAACATCGAAGAGCGAATCCACGCCCTGGCACACGACCGCCAGACGCTCCAGCCCCATACCGGTGTCAATGTTCTTCTGCTTGAGCTCGGTGTAATTGCCCTCGCCGTCGTTGTCAAACTGCGAGAAAACGTTGTTCCATACCTCCATGTACCGATCGCAGTCGCAGCCGACGGTGCAGTCGGGCTTGCCGCAGCCGTACTCCGGTCCGCGGTCATAGTATATCTCGGAGCACGGACCGCAGGGTCCCGCGCCGTGCTCCCAGAAGTTATCCTCCTTGCCGAAGCGGAAAATACGCTCGGCAGGGATGCCTATCTCCTTGTTCCATATATCGAACGCCTCGTCGTCATCGACATAGACGGACGGATAGAGCCTGTCGGGATCTATGCCGACCCAGTCCGGCGAGGTAAGAAACTCCCAGCTCCACGCGATAGCCTCATGCTTGAAATAATCGCCGAAGGAGAAGTTGCCGAGCATTTCAAAATACGTGCCGTGGCGCGCGGTCTTGCCGATGTTCTCAATGTCGCCGGTGCGTATGCACTTCTGACAGGTGCAGACGCGGCGGCGCGGCGGCTCCTGCTCACCCTTAAAATAGGGCTTCATTGGCGCCATGCCGGAGTTGATGAGCAGAAGGCTTGCGTCGTTTTGCGGAATGAGCGAGAAGCTGGGCAGACGCAGATGCCCCTTTGTCTCAAAAAAGCTGAGAAACATCTCCCTGAGCTGATTAAGTCCGTACTTTTCCATTTTTTCTCTTGTCCTCCGAGTATATCTAATTTATCTATAAACAAGGCTGAAATACGTCTGCGCCTGCGCAGGATAGAGCCGCCCGTCATTCATAATTCTGCGTCGCAACGAAAGCGTCAAATTCGCCGGAGTTCGTGAAGAAGCGGTGCTGCCCCGTCGCGGTGTCGAGCGCGTAGTAGTAATAGTTCGTCGTCTCGGGCGCGAGCACTGCCTGAATGGAGGCAAGCCCGGGGTTGGCGATAGGCGTGGGCGGCAAGCCGACGTTCAGACGGGTGTTGTACGGGCTCTCCTCGGCAAGCATCTCGCCCGTGGGCGCACCCTCGTGATCCTGATGGATATAGAGGATGGACGCATCAATGCCCAGAGGCATACCGACGGCAAGGCGGTTATAGATGACGGAGGCGATGAGCTTGCGCTCGTTGTCGTTCGCCGCCTCGCGCTCGATGAGCGACGCCATGTTAACGACCGTGCGGATGTCCAGCCCCATGCTGTTCATCTGCTTGACCATATCCTCCGTTATCTTATAGTGGAAATTCTCAAGGAGCTTGTTTATCGCGCTCGACGCCTGCATCCCGACATAGAATTCATACGTATCCGGGAAGAGGAAGCCCTCCAGCCGCGTCGCATCGCCCTCGGCAATGCCGTTGAGAAATTCATAGTTATAGCTGTAATTCGCCGCCGCGTCCATGAGATCCTCGTAGGAGCAGACCTTGTTCTCCTCAAGGCGCTTGAAGATCTGGTGCATGGTGAAGCCCTCGGGGATGGTGACGCTTATGGTGACCGTCGCGCCGGAGCCGACCTGCATATTCTTTATAAGCGCGCGGTAGTCGAAGGACGAGGACAGCTCGTACTCCCCGGGATCGACCTTCGTGTCGGCGTGTGAGATGCGGCAGAAAAACTCAAAGAGCCATTTGTATTCGATAAGCCCTGCGGACTTCAGCTCGTCGGCGACATAGTCAATATCGGCATGGGTGACGCGCTTTGTGCCGGTCTTGCTGCCGGACTCGTCAAAGGTATCCACCGTCTCATAGTCGAAAATATCCGTCGGCAGGGAGACGACCGCCGTGAACGTGTCCTTATTGAGCGCGAGCGCATCGCTCGCCGCCATCCACGCAAGACACGCCAGCACGACGCTCACGCACAGCACAAACGCGAAATACATCAGCCCGCCCAGGCAGCCCGAGCGGTATTCATGGCTCTGGCGGACAGGGCGGTAATCCCTCTCGGAGAGATCGTCGCCGGTGTAATTGCTGCGCTCGTCCGCGTCCTCGTCTATGAGGAGCTTGTCCACCGCCTTTATCGGCTCGCGCCGAGGGCGGGGACGCGGCGGCGTATCGGGCGGCGACGCCGCGCCGCGCTCATCCTGCGCGCGAAATATCTCGTTCATTTTATCAATATTGTCAGACATAAAAACCCTCCATGAGGCTTCAAGTAGCAGCCGGACGGTGCGGCGCATATTATGGCACGAGCTGCAAAAAGCTCACGCATACACAGCATTGACAGCATCAGCGTCCGCCGCCGCGCCTTGGCGGACCGAACCGAAACAATCTTCAGCGCGGAGAAAGGGAGCAAACTATGTTCTGCGGATGCAACAATAACTGCGGTATCTGGATACTCATCCTCATCATCATACTCTTCTGCTGCGGCGGCTGCAACAACGGGTGCGGGTGCGGCTGCGATTGCGGCTGCGGCAATAACAACAACGGCTGCGGCTGCTGCTGAATGTCCGGGGCTTCGCAAGAAGCCCCATTTTATTTCAGCCTTTCGAGAACGATGGAATATATCTCTTCGCTTATGTTATCAATGCTGCGCTCCACACCGTTGACGAGCTGCGTCACGCGCGTCCAGCCGAAAAAGTCCGCCGCCTTATCCGCCGTGTGAAGGCAGCGCTCCAGATACCCGACGTCGCGCTCATGTATATCCGCGCCGGCGGCGGTCTCCGCCCGACGGCGCGCCATGCGGGCAAGCGAGGTCTTTATATCTACGTCGAGGTATATGACGAGATCCGGCCTCGGCAGCCCCATTTTGCCGTACTCAAGGTCGGCAAGCCAAGCGAAAAAGCGCGGCAGCTCGCCGTCCTCCAGCTTTGACCCCTGATGCACGGCGTTGGAGCTTGTATACCTGTCCGAGAGGATAAGCGCGCCCTGCTCATACCTTTTGCCCCAATCCGTGCGGTAGGACGCGAAGCGATCGACCGCGTAGAACGTGGAGGCGGCGTAGGCGTTGACGTCGTCGGGATGCGCGCCGAACTCTCCGCCGAGATACATACGGATGAGAGCGCTGCTCTCTTTATCATATCTGGGGAACACTATATGATTATACTCAACTCCGTCATTTTCCATTCGTGCGCACAGACGGCGGTACTGCGATGATTTTCCGCTGCCGTCTATGCCCTCGAATACGATAAGCTTTCCCTTTGCCATGCTGCTCTCCCTGCTTTCAGCCCGCTATGCGCTTCCACAGCGCGGCAAGTATCATACGCGGTATTTTCAGCGTGCGCTTAGGCTCGCGCATGAGGCGCTCGAAAAAGCCCTCGCGGCGCGCGCTCTGCTCCTCCAGCACCGCGCCCACGCCGAGACTCAGCCCCGCGTTCAGCTCCTGACTGACCTCGCTCAGCCAAAGCTCCTGCTTTGGAGAGGACAGGCACACCAACAGAAGGTCTGGCGATGCCGCGTTTATCTCGTCGATTATTTCCGTGTCGTCCACGAAGCGCCCGTCCGCCGTTCCGGCGATCTGTATGCCCGGGTAGCGCTCGACTATCCTGTCGGCGGCATACTGCACGGTCTGCTTCCTTGCGCCGACAAGGAACACGCTTTTTGCGCAGCCGCTCAGCCGCGCGAGCAGCGCCGAAGCGAAGTCCGGCGCGCTCATCTTGTAGTGCAGCGGCAGACCGAGAATCCGCGAGGCGATAAAAACGCCCCTGTCGCCCGGGAGGATAAGCTCCGCGCCGCGTATCGCGGACATGAGGCGGCGGTTTCTCCTCGCGGCGAGCGCAAGGTCAGAGTCGGGCACGACGATGTACCCGCCCCCGCGCGTCTCAATGGAGCGCACGGAGCGCTCGACAGCCTCGGTTATGTCTATGTCGCAGTATTTTATTCCGAGTATGTTTATCCTGTTCATATCTGTGCAAACACCTCGCCGATCTTCTCATGTATGACAAGGTCGGCATAGCTGTCATACGGCGTCTCGCTGAGGTTGACGAGCACGAGCTTATTCCCGCGGTAATAGTTGATAAGCCCCGCCGCCGGATAGACGTTCAGCGAGGTGCCGCCGACAATGAGAACGTCGGCGCTGCTGATATAGCGGATCGCGGCGGAGACCACCGCATCGTCCAGCGGCTCTTCATAAAGCACTATGTCCGGTCGGATGACCCCGCCGCAGGCGCACCGCGGCACGCCCGTGCCGTGGTTTATAACGTCAGCGTCATATTTCTTCCCGCAGCGCGAGCAATAGGCGCGCAGGATGCTGCCATGCAGCTCCAGCACGTTTTTGCTGCCCGCCGCCTGATGCAGCCCGTCGATATTCTGCGTCACGACGGCGCGGAGCTTGCCCTCGCGCTCAAGCTCCGCAAGGCGGAGATGCGCGCGGTTGGGCTTGACGCCCTCAATGACGAGCTTTTCCCTGTGGAATCTAAAATACTCCTCGGGGTCGCGGTCGAAGAAGGAGCGGCTGAGTATGGTCTCTGGCGGATATTTCCACTTTTGGTTATACAGCCCGTCCACACTGCGAAAGTCCGGTATACCGCTCTCGGTGCTCACGCCCGCGCCGCCGAAAAAGACGATATTGTCGCTCTCGCTGACAAGCGATCTGAGCCTTTCAATATTGCTGTCCATACCATCACCCCCAAGGATAGTTCTTTTATTTTATATTGCCGCCCTGACCCTTTCGGCGATCGCGCTGTAGGTCTCGGTGCAGTCCGCGAGCGTTATCTCGTTCTCGCGGTGGGTCACGAAGCGATACGTCTCATCCGAGCACTTGTCCGCCAGCGCGACCATGTAGATCATGCAGGATCTCACGCTCGCCATCGCAAGCTCCGCCCCCTCGCCGATAAACTGCGCCGCGTCGGCAGGGCACAGCGCGCAAAGCTCAAGCATAAGCGCGAGGCACTGCCCCATCATGTTGACGATCTCCGACGCGACGGCGGCGGCGGGCTGGCGCGCCGCCTCTATTTTCCGCGCGTCGCCCTCCTTCTCCGCTCTGGCGAGCGGACCGCGGCATTTCACGTCCTCGTCAATGAGATGCACCATGTAGCTTCTTAGCGTTTCGGAATTGCGGACGATATAGTCCACGCGCTCGCCGCTCGTTTCGGCGGCGGTCAGCGCGGCGGCGCGCGCAAGAAGCGCCGCCGCACAGGCGGCGGTATACGCCGCGGCGGAGCCGATGCTCAGCCTGCTGTCAGCCGTCGAGAGCGCCTTGGTGAAATCCTCCGCGTTTTTGTTCTTATATACTTCAATGATAAGCTTGTCTGCCATAATCGTACCTCCTTATTCTCTGTTAAATTCTCTTAATTTAAGTCCTTCGTTCTTCTGAAGCGCCCAGTTGATGCACCAGTCGGACGTGAAGAGCAGCAGATTATTTCCCTTGAAATCCTGCACCCACTTCGTGTCGCTTGTAAGATTGAGACGGCTGACGTCCATGTCCTCATTCTCCACCCAGCGCACAAGCTCATACGGCATGGAGCGGCGGCGTATATCAACGCCGTACTCGGTCTTGAGCCGGTATTCAAGCACTTCAAATTGCAGCACACCCACAACGCCGACGATGACCTCCTCCACGCCGGTGTGCGGCTCGTGGAATATCTGGATTGCGCCCTCCTGCGCGATCTGCATTATGCCCTTTTCAAACTGCTTGCGCTTCATGGTGTCCACGCGCTCCACCGCGGCGAAATGCTCCGGCGCGAAGGTGGGAATACCCTCGAACATGACGTTCTGCCCCTTTTCGCACACGGTGTCGCCGATGGAGAATATGCCGGGGTCGAACACGCCGATGATGTCGCCGGCATACGCCTCGTCGATGATGGCGCGCTCCTGCGCCATGAGCTGCTGCGGCTGGGCAAGGCGCAGGGGCTTTTCGCCCTGAACGTGCCAATACTCCCTGTCGCGCTCAAACCGTCCGGAGCAGATGCGCATGAACGCAATCCTGTCGCGGTGCGCCTTGTTCATGTTCGCCTGTATCTTGAAAACGAACGCGGTAAAATGCGCGTCAAACGGGTCGATAATATCATCGCCGGAGATGCGCGGCAGCGGCGACATGGTCATGCGCAGAAAGCTCTCCAGAAACGGCTCGACCCCGAAGTTGTTGAGCGCTGAGCCGAAGAACACCGGACTAAGCTTGCCGGAGCGGACGCTCTCGATGTCGAAATCATAGCCCGCGCCGTCAAGAAGCTCGATGTCGTCCGTCAGCGTCTCGCGCAGGCGGCGACCGATAAGCCCGTCCAGCTTTTCCGTTTCGTCGAGGGTGCACTCAACGGCGCGTATCTTGCTCTGCCCGCGGTGAAACTCGCTGAAGGCGAGTATCTCGCGGCGCTCGCGGTCGTAAACGCCTTTAAAATCCTGTCCGCAGCCGATGGGCCAGTTCATCGGGTATGTGCCTATGCCAAATTCGTTTTCCAGCTCCTCCATCAGCTCATACGGGCTTCGCGCCTCGCGGTCGAGCTTGTTGATGAACGTGAATATGGGGATACGGCGCATAGCGCATATCTTGAAGAGCTTGCGCGTCTGCGGCTCGATGCCCTTCGCCGCGTCAATGACCATCACGGCGGAGTCCGCCGCCATGAGCGTGCGGTACGTGTCCTCCGAAAAATCCTGATGGCCCGGCGTGTCGAGGATGTTGATGCAGTAGCCCTCATACTCAAACTGCATGACGGACGAGGTGATGGATATGCCGCGCTGCTTTTCAAGCTCCATCCAGTCTGATACGGCGTGGCGCGCCGTCGCCTTGCCCTTGACCGAGCCCGCCTGCTGTATAGCCCCGCCGTACAGCAGCAGCTTCTCCGTCAGCGTGGTCTTGCCCGCGTCCGGATGGGATATTATCGCAAACGTTCTGCGCCGCTCGATCTCTTTTTTCAGATCTGCCATATTTTCATTCCTTTTGACAAGTGCATTATTAACGATTTATATTATCATACTATGTGCCAAAAATCAAAGCCTATTGATGAATTATTTCTGTCTTTTTCATTTTTTTGCCCTGCGGCGGCTGCCGCAGGGCAAAAAAACACCATGCTATCTTTTTGTCAGCTTCCAGCTCACGTCGTTTTCCTCGACGGAAAAGCCGTTTTCCTCCGCCTCGGCATAGATGCGCGCGCCGTCAAGCTGCGGCGCGGCAAAGGCGTTGTCCTTGAGAATATAGACATACTGCGGATATTTATCGCCGTTGAGCTCATAGTACAGCCGCAGTCGGCGCTCCGTCACGCCGTCAAGTCCGGACAGCCATGCGGAAAACGCCGCGTATGGATAATCGTCCAGAATAAGATAGCACCATGTCTCCTGCGCGTAGACGAGAATGTTGCCCGTCGGCTCGTCCTTATATGAAGCGAGGTCGTCATAAACGCGCATATAGTCGTCGTTCAGGCGCTGTGACGTGACGACGCCGCACGCGGGTCCCGCCTCCACGCGCACCGTGAGCCGCGCGGGCGGCGCATCCCAAAAGCAGTGCGAAGCCTTCACCGTGACGACGAGCAGCGCAAGGCATATTATCGGCGCAATGCCGGACACGAAGCCGAGACGGCGCGGCTTGCTCTTCATCCCCTCCATCTGGCTCAAAAGCAGCCCAATGAACGCCGCACTGCCCAGATTCACGACGGAAAACGCCATGCTCATCACATCAAAGCCCATGTTGGACGTGGCGCACACGCACACGGAATATAAAAGCCCCGACACGAACAGCGCGGTGAAAAGTCCGCGCGGCTTGTCCTCAAGCAGCAGATACGCCGTGAACCCGACAAACGCGAGCGGCAGCATAACGCCGTTATAATAGCGCTGCGTCAGCTCCTTGGAAAAAAGCAAAAAGCACAAAAGCGCCGCCAATGCCGCGAGCGCGAGGTGGATATGCGCGCGGCGCACACGCTTTTTGTCGATGATCAGCCATACAAGCGAGAGCGCGTATACGCCGAGCGGCACGTATATCAGCCTGTGCGCGGTAAAAAGGCAGTACACATAGTGCTTGAGCATAAAGCCGACGGAATACCCGGGGTGCTCGGGGTCGGTGAACAGCCCCGGGAGAGCGCTGATCACATCCGCTATACTCGAATGTCGGAAGAAGAACACCGCAAACAGCGCCGCGGTTATCGCCGCGCCGCAGGTAACGCGCCCGAAGCGCCGCCACGTCAGCAGGGGGTTGAGCCATATGCGCTTCCCCGTTTTCCTGAAGAGTGCGGCGTACACCGCCGTTGCCGTCAGATACAGCGCATACGCCGCCGCTAGATACGGGCAGCACACCACCGCGCAGGCAAAAAACGCCCCTGCGGCAACGTCCGGCGCACGTCTGCCGTCCGCCGTACCCGCGAACGCGCCCGCAAGCGCGAGCGTATCGAGCGCGATAGTGTTGTAGCTGTAGCACATCATGTCAAACGGCGTGAAAAGCATATAGATAATGCACCCTACGCCCGCAAGCCGCCCGAAGCGCCGCAGACGCAGATATATGACGAGCGCCGCGAGCGCATGGATAACGGCGTAGGTATACCGCGCGGCGAGCATTATCCCGTCATTCGAGCCGTTAAAATGCCTGTACGCCGACACAAACGGCAGCGTGAAGAACGACGCAAGCTGGGAAAGATGCCACTCATCCCGAAAAAGCTCATCCCCAAGGGTGAGCCGGTGCGGCACGGTGAGATAAAAAGCCTCGTCGCTGCCGCCGAGCCCGTAGGGGCACTTACAGAGCATGAACGCGAGCGAGAACGCAAAGGCAAGCGCTAACACCATGCTCTGCCTTGAAATATTCGGTTTTTTCCCGTCGGGCTTCAGCATGGGCGCTCCTCCCTCTTATGTATTTTACGCCTATGTAGCGGTCTGTTCCTTTGTCATGTGCGGGGCGGCGGCGCGCAGCATAAGGCGCTTCACCCCCTGCGAAAAGTTAATCTCCACAAGATAATCCCCGCCCATCGGCGACATCTTTGTGATTACGCCCTCGCCGAACGCCTTGTGGCGTATGCTGTCGCCGACGGCAAAGTCGGCGGACGCGCCCGCTCTTTCGCTGTCCGCCGCAGGAGCGGCAACGCCGCCCTTGAGCGTGTCGTAATACGTGCGGCGCTTGTGCGCGTAGCTCTGCTGCTCGCGCGACGGGTCTTTATGGGCATAGCCTCTGGGAATGTTCTTTTCTATATGCTCGTCGGGTATCTCATCGACAAAGCGGGAGACGCGGTTCGCCGTCGTGCGCCCGAATATCATGCGCTGGCGGGCGCAGATAAGCTCAAGCTCGCGCTCGGCGCGGGTGATGGCAACGTAGCACAGCCGCCGCTCCTCCTCCATCTCCGTCTGTTCGCCGATGGCGCGGATGCCGGGGAATATCCCCTCCTCCATGCCGACGATGTACACCGTCGGGAACTCCAGCCCCTTGGCGGAGTGCATCGTCATCATCACAACGGTGTCCGCGTCCGGGTCATAATTATCGAGATCCGTGTAGAGCGCGACATTGGCAAGATAGCCCTCGAGCGTATCGTCGCCGGACTCCTTCATATAGCCGATGATGCTCGTTCTCAGCTCCTCGACGTTTTCAATGCGCGTTTTGTCCTCCTGCGTGTTCTTTTCCTCAAGCGCACGGATATATCCGCTCTTGTCGATAAGCTCATCAAGGAGCGCATCGGGTGTGTTGTCCTTAGAAAACGCGCGCAGCCCCTCCATCATCGCGGCGAAAGCGCCCAGCTTTGCCGCCGCCGCGCGGCTCAGCTCCGGATAATCGCCGGCGTGGGTGATTATTTCATACATGCTCAGCGCGTTTTCGGACGCAAGGCGGCGCACAACGTCTATGGTGCGCTCTCCAATGCCGCGCGGCGGGCTGTTGATGATCCTCGTCAGGCGCAGATCGTCCGCCGGTGTGGCGATGACGTTGAGATACGAGAGCATATCCTTTATCTCGGCGTGGCTGAAGAAGCTCATCCCGCCGACGATGCGGTAGGGTATGCCGTTGCGCTTGAATGCGTATTCAAGCTGGTACGACTGCGCGTTCATGCGGTAGAGCACCGCGTGGTCGCGCCAGCTTGCCCCGCGAGCGTAGTCCGCCATTATCTTCGAGGCGACATACTGCGCCTCGTCGTTCTCGTTGTCGGCGACGTAGAGCTTCACAAGCTCGCCCGTGCCCGCGTTCGTCCACAGCTCCTTGCCCTTGCGTCCGGCGTTGTTGCGGATGACGGCGTTGGCGGCGTCGAGGATATGGCTCGTGCTGCGGTAGTTCTGTTCGAGGCGTATCGTGCGACAGCCCTTGAACTCCTGCTCGAAGGAAAGAATGTTTTCTATCGTCGCGCCGCGGAACTTATAGATGCTCTGATCGTCATCACCGACAACGCATATGTTGCCGCTCCCGCCCGCGATGAGCGAGGAGAAGAGATATTGCAGATGGTTGGTGTCCTGATACTCGTCGATAAGAACATACCTGAACCTGCGCTGCCAATAGCTGCGCACATCCTCATGCTCCGCAAGGAGCTTGACGGTGAAGAAAATGAGGTCGTCAAAATCCATTGCGTTTGCCGCGAACAGACGTTGGGCATACTCCGTATACACTTCGCCTATCCTGATATGCCGCGCATCGCCCGTTTTCCGCGTGGAATCAAGGTAATCCCGCGCGCCCAGTCTCGCATCCTTCGCGCGGCCGATCTCCGCGAGGACGGAGCGCGGCGGGAACGCCTTCTCGTCCAGCTCCCGCTCCTTGAGTATGCGCTTTATAAGGCTCTGGCTGTCGGCTGTGTCGTATATGGAGAAGCTTGACCCGAAGCCGAGCTTTTCCGCGTTGCGGCGAAGTATGCGCACGCACGCGGAGTGGAACGTACACGCCCACACATCGTCCGCCGCCACCGTGCCGAGCATACGCTCCAGCCTTGACTTCAGCTCACCCGCCGCCTTGTTCGTAAACGTGATGGCAAGGATGCGCCACGGCTCGACAGGGTCAAGCGCGGCAAACACCTCTGCCCCCGCCGTGCGCGTTTTGAGCGCCTCCAGCGTTTTTTTGTCGGCAAAAGCGGGCAGCTCGTCGCTGTCCGACGCACTGCCGTACTTCAGCAGATTTGCGATGCGGTTTATCAGCACCGTGGTCTTGCCGCTCCCTGCGCCCGCAAGTACCAGCAGAGGTCCCTCCGTTGCCATGACCGCATCTAGCTGCCTGTCGTTGAGGTGTGAAAATTCGGCGCGTATATATGCTTTGCGCGCCTTGATATATTCTTTTTCAAATTCAGTCATCATGATGTGAATTTTAGCACATCCGCATATAATAAACAAGGCAGAATTTTCATTGACAAGCCTTGCGCCTATACGCTATTATTTTGTAGAAAATGCGAAAACGCAAAGAGAGAAACACATGAAGGATTTTTTCACCCGCCTTATGCACTGGACGCGCGATGAGCGCCATGAAAGGCTGCTTATCATACTGCTCCCCTGTCTCGCTGCGGCGATCTCGGCGCTGATACTCGCGCCGGAGCTGACGGTATACCGCGCCAACCGTGCCGCGGCGATGCAGTCCGTGCGCGAGCGCAGCACGGCGGAGACCGCGCCGTCCGATGCGCAGAGCGCCGAGATTCCGGTATATATATCCGCGACCTCCGCCGGAGAGGATATGTTCATCTCCGTGTGTGGCGCGGACGGCGTGCCGATCGCCGGTGTGCGCTTCCGTCTCACGCTCACGACGCCGGACGGAAACGAGATACTCTGCTCGACCTATACCGACGGAAGCTGCTACCTTGTCGAGCTTGCGCCGGGCGTTTACTCCGTCGCCATGTCGCCGCAGGAGGGCTACGCCGCCCCGCCGCCGGTGGAGTGCGCGGTAAGCTCGATCACGCATGAGGCAAGCTCGCTGGATGCGCTCGTCACCGGTCTAAACTCCGTGGACGGGAAGCTGTACTATCAGGACGTCACAGGGCGGCGCGCCGCCGCCATCGGCGTGGACGTCTCCTGCTTCAACCGCCGTGTTGACTGGGATGCGCTGCGCGAGCAGGGCGTGGACTTTGCGATACTGCGCGTGGGCGGACGCGGCTGGGGCACGGGGCATATTTATATCGACAAGCTCTTCCGTGAGTATTTTGACGCGGCGCGGCGCGCGGGGCTGCGCGTGGGCGTATACTTCTACTCGACGGCGGTGAACACGCACGAGGCGGCGGAGGAGGCGGAATTTGTCGTCTCGGCTCTGCGCGGCGCGCCGCTGGAGATGCCAGTATACCTTGACACGGAGTACTCCGGCAGCTACCCGCACGGGCGCGCCGACAGGCTATCCACGGCGGAGCGCATGGATATAATCGCGGCGTTCTCCGCGAAGGTGCGGCAATACGGGTATGAAAGCGGCGTATACTCCGGCGCGTATTTTATCGAACGCGAGCTTGACAGCTCCCTGCTCGGCGGGCAGAGCGTGTGGATAGCAAACTACACTCGCAATAACGCCCTCCCCTCGGCAGAGCACCGCTATGACATATGGCAGTACACCGAGAGCGGGCGCATCCGCGGCATATACGGCGCGGTGGACATCAACGTGATATTGAGATAAATTCAGCGCCCGTGCGAAAGACGGGCGCTGACATTGTCCTTATTCGGTTCACTCCAGCATCTCCCGCAAGGCGTCAACGGCGCGGCGCTCAAGGCGGGATATCTGCACCTGCGACACGTGCATGACCTTGGCGCAGCTCTGCTGGGTCATGCCGTGGTAATACCGCAGGGCGACGACCTGCCGCTCACGCTCCGGCAGGCGCTCTATCGCCGCGCGAAGCGCCACGTGCTCCACCATCTTCTCCTCCGCGCCGTAGTCGCCGAGAACGAGCTCAAGCGTGAAGCCGTCCTCGCCGCTCTCCCGCTGAAGGCTCTCCGCAGGTCCTGTCGCTACCTCGGCGAAGGCTATCTCCTCGGGGGAAAGCCCCGTCTCGGCGGCAAGCTCGGATATATTCGCCTCGCGCCCGATGCGCTGCTCCAGCGCGAGACGCGCCGTGCGTATCTGCGCCGCCTGCTCCTTTATGCCGCGGCTGACCTTCACCGTGCCGTCATCGCGCAGAAAGCGGCGTATCTCGCCTGAGATCTTCGGCACGGCGTAGGTGGAAAAGCGCGTGCCGAAGCCCTCGTCAAAGCCGTCTATCGCCTTGAGAAAGCCGACGCAGCCGAGCTGATACAGATCGTCCGGATCAACGCCGCGCCCGAAAAAGCGTCTGGCAACGCTCCAGATAAGTCCGGAGTTCTCCTCCACGAGCCGCCCCGCCGCCTCTCTGTCGCCGGACTTCGCCGCGCGGATGTCGCAGATAATATCGGCGCTCATTTGCGCCCCACTCGCGGGCTTATTGTGCGCAGCATCGTGACTGTCGTTCCCTTTCCGGGCAGGGAGCGCACACGGAGCTTGTCCATGAAGCTGGACATGATGGTGAAGCCCATGCCGCTTCTGTCCTCGCCGCCGGTGGTGAAAAGCGGCTCCATCGCCTGTTCAATGTTGTCGATGCCGCGCCCCCAGTCGCGCACGGATATCTCCAGCAGTCCTCCCTCAAGTATGCGCAGGCGCATACTCACACGCCCGATATGATCCGGATAGGCATGGACGATGCAGTTCGTCACCGCCTCCGACACGGCGGTCTTGATGTCGCCCAGCTCCTCCATCGTCGGGTCAAGCTGGGATGCGAACGCCGCCGCAGTCATGCGCGCAAGCGCCTCGTTGGCACTGCGGCTGGGAAACTCAATCTTTATGTAATTGACACTGTTCACTGTGTCTTCACTCCTTTACTTATTTATTGCGACCGGAACGAGCCGGTCAATGCCGGAGGCGTCGATGACGCGCAGGGGCTGCTTTGCCGGATTTTCTATCCACATCCTGCCGCCGAGGCTCTTCATGCGCCGGCTGATGCGCACTATCACCGCGATACCGGACGAGTCCATAAAGCTGAGCCCGTTCAGCTCAAGCACACAGTCGCGCGGGAGGTACTCATCAAGCAGGTCGTCGATCGCGCGCGTGGTGCAGCGCGCCGCGTGGTGGTCAAGCTCGCCGGAGAGAAACACCGTCAGCCGCCCTGCGGCAAAGGTCGTTCGTATGTTCATGCTTTCACCTCTTATATATACAAATATATTCAAAAATAACACCGTGCACATAAAAGTACACGGTGTTATTTTAATAATAATACGCTGAATAATCTGTCGAAATGCGAAGTCCGGCGTTTTATTTCCCCAAATTTTCAAGGCTGAGCTTGAGGTTTTCAATAAGCGCGGCGAGCTTTTCCTTCTTCTCGCGCTCGGCATTGACAACGCTCTCCGGCGCGCGGGATACGAACTTCTCATTGGCGAGCTTTGCGATCTGCCCCTCAAGCTGCCTGACGGCGTTGGCAAGCTCCTTATTTATGCGCTCGCGCTCCTTGCCGAGATCGACAAGCTCCGCCAGCGGCATGAACATACGCGCATTATCGGTCGCCAGAGAGACCGTGCCGTCGCCGCCGGAAGCGCCCGCGTCACGGACGCTGACCTCGCTGGCAAAGGCGAGCTTGCAGATATAGCTGCGTCCGGCTTCAAACGCCTCCTTGCGGTCGGTGGCGATGATAAGGTGCGCCTTTCTCGACGGGGGCACGTTCATCTCGCTGCGGCGCGCGCGGACAGCCTTTATAACGGTCATGACCATCTCAAAGTTCTGCTCGTCCTCGGGGAACGACAGCTCCGGCTTAAACTCCGGATAGCGCGCGAGCATCAGCGCCTCCCCCTCGTGCGGCAGCGCCTGCCATATCTCCTCGGTGATGAACGGCATGAACGGGTGCAGAAGCTTCAGTATCTCCGTCAGCACGTACAGCAGCACCTTCTGCGCGGCGAGCTTCGACCGCTCATCCCCGCCGTTGAGGCGCGGCTTTGTCAGCTCAATATACCAGTCGCAGTAGCTGTCCCAGATAAAGTCATATATCTTTGCCGCCGCAACGCCCAGCTCGAAGCTGTCCATATTCTCGTTGACCTCTTTAACAACGTCGTTGAGCTTGGAGAGTATCCACTTGTCCTCGATCTCAAGCTTCTCCGGCAGCTCGTTTTTGTCGATGGTGAGGTTCATCATAACAAAGCGGGAGGCGTTCCATATCTTGTTGCAGAAGTTGCGCATCGCCTCGCACTTTTCAACGTAGAAGCGCATATCGTTGCCGGGCGAGTTGCCGGTGATGAGGTTGAAGCGCAGCGCGTCCGCGCCGTATTTGTCGATAATCTCAAGCGGGTCGATGCCGTTGCCGAGAGACTTGGACATCTTGCGCCCCTGGCTGTCGCGGACGAGCCCGTGGATGAACACCGTCTTGAACGGCTCCTTGTCCATCTGCTCCATCGCGGAGAATATCATGCGCGCGACCCAGAAGAAGATAATGTCGTAGCCCGTGACCATGACGGAGGTCGGATACCAGTAGTCAAGCTCCGGCGTGCGCTCAGGCCAGCCCATCGTGGAGAACGGCCACAGAGCGGAGCTGAACCATGTGTCCAGCACGTCCTCATCGCGCGTGATGTTCCTGCTGCGGCAGCGCTCGCACTCGGTCGCGTCTTCGCGGGAGACGGTGATGTGCCCGCAGTCGGCGCAGTACCACGCGGGGATCTGGTGCCCCCACCACAGCTGGCGGGAGATGCACCAGTCGTGCACGTTCTCCATCCAGTTGAGATAGGTCTTTGTGAAGCGCTCCGGCACGAATTTTATCCGCCCGTCCTTCACGACCTCTATCGCCTTTTTCGCCAGCGGCTCCATCTTCACGAACCACTGCGGGGAGAGCATCGGCTCTACCGCCTTGCCGCAGCGGTAGCAGCAGCCGACATTGTGGCTGTACGGCTCGACCTTGACAAGGAAGCCCTGCTCCTCGAGATCGGCGACTATCGCCCTGCGCGCCTCGTAGCGATCCATACCGTTGTACTTGCCGCCGTTTATTATCCTGCCGTCCTCGTCGATGCACTGCACCTGCTCAAGGTCATGCCTGAGACCGACCTCGTAGTCATTTGGGTCATGGCAGGGCGTCATCTTCACCGCGCCCGTGCCGAAGCCAAGCTCGACATAATCGTCCGCCACGATGGGCAGTCTGCGCCCGACGAGCGGGAGGATCGCGTTTTTGCCGACAAGCTGCCGGTATTTCTCGTCGGCGGGGTTTACGGCGACGCCCGTGTCGCCGAGCATCGTTTCGGGTCTTGTCGTGGCGATGATAAGCTCCTCATCCGAGCCCTCGATAGGGTAGCGGATGTACCAGAAGCTGCCCGGAATGTCCTTGTACTCGACCTCCGCGTCCGACAGCGCCGTGCGGCAGTTCGGACACCAGTTTATCATTCTGCGCCCCTTGTAGATGAGCCCCTTGTCATAAAGCTCGCAGAACGTCTCGCGCACCGCGCGGGCGCAGGTCTCGTCCATGGTGAAGCGGCTGCGCTCCCAGTCGCAGCTAACGCCCATGCTCTTTTGCTGCTCGACTATGCGGTCGCCGTACTGCTCCTTCCACGCCCATACGCGCTCAAGGAACTTGTCGCGCCCAAGGTCATAGCGCGTCTTGCCCTCGGTCTTGCGCAGGACCTCCTCGACCTTGATCTGCGTTGCGATGCCCGCGTGGTCAACGCCGGGTATCCACAGCGCGCTGTACCCCTGCATACGCTTGTAGCGCGTGAGGATGTCCTGCAGGGCGGAGTCCATCGCGTGCCCCATATGAAGCTGCCCCGTGACGTTTGGGGGCGGCATGACGATGGAGAAGGGCTTTCTGTCGGGGTCTATCTCCCCTCGGAAGTACCCGCCACGCATCCACATATCATAGATCTTCTTTTCGACCGACTTGGGGTCATACACCTTCGGCAGCTCTTTCATTTTCTGCACTCTCCTTTATCCGGTATGCGCCTTGACTTGGATGAAAAAACGCCCCGAAGCCAAAGGCTTCAGGGCGATAGATCACCGCGGTACCACCTGAATTCCGCATAAGCTGCGGCGCTCTTGTCCGCTTAACGCGCGGAGCACGACCCGGCTACACAGCGCACAGCCTTCACCCGGTATACTCAGAGCCGACCTTCCGCAGCGCCTCACGGGAGCTTTCACCGACCGCTCCCTCTCTGAGATCGGCATACTGCGTACTCCTGCCCGTCACAGTAGAATAAAATGATTATATTTCATTCCCCGCCGTTTGTCAACAGCGGGATGCGTTAAATCCCCAGCATTTTCTTGAGCTTTGCCGTGTCCGTCACGCCGACGCTCTTGGCAATGAGCTTGCCGTTTTTGAACGCGATGAGCGTGGGTATGCTCATCACCGCGAAGCGGCGGGCAAGCTCCGGCTCCTCGTCAACATCGACCTTGCCTATCCTGACGCTGCCGCCAAGCTCACCGTCGAGCTGCTCAAGGATGGGCGCCTGCATACGGCAGGGACCGCACCATGTCGCCCAGAAGTCCACAAGGCTCGTCCCCTCGGCGATAAAGCCGTCAAATTCCGCTGTTTTGATATGTGCAACTGCCATAGCTTATTTCTCCTTTGCTTTATTATCTATATATTCGCACGCGGAGAGCGCCGCGACGTTCCCCTCGCCCACCGCCTTTGCCAACTGATAGGGCTTGCCCGTGCAGTCGCCCGCGGCAAACACGCCCGGGATATTCGTCGCCCCGCCGTGCGTCACAGCGATGCCCGCCCTTGAGCTTTCCAGCCCCGACACAAGCGTGGACGCCGCTATGCTCTCTTTTATTATAAACACACAGTCAACCACATATTCTGTTGCGCCGGCAACAAGCGTTTCCGCCCTGTCCGCACCCTTTACCGCGTAGCGCAGAGCCTTCTCAAAGCGCAGCACCTTGCAGCCGATGCTCTCCAGAAAGTCCGCGTCCGCGCGCGCCTCCGCGCCCGCGCCTATGACGGCGACGGTCCTGCCGCGGTAGAGCATCCCGTCGCAGGTCGCGCAGTAGCTCACGCCGCGCCCGAGAAACTCCGCCTCGCCGGGATAGCGGTTCTCGCGCGTGATGCCGACGGCGAGGATAACGGCGGCGCAGGTGTAAAACTCATTCCCCACCGCGACGCCGAAGCTCTCCCCCAGCGGCGTAACGGACAGCGCCCGCCCCGCGATAACGTCCGCGCCGCAGTTGTCGAGCTGCCGCCGGAACAGCTCCGCAAGCTCGCGCCCCGTGACATTGTCCGCGCCGGGGTAATTTGCGATACGCTCCGCCTTGTATAGATTTGTCGTCTCCGCGCCGTTTGCGATAACGGCGGTGCGCTTGCCGCGCGCCTGACACGTCATCGCCGCCGACAGCGCGGCTGACCCTCCGCCGATTATTATTATATCATATCCGTTCCTCATACCGCGCTCCTCTCTGTTTTTTTGTTTATCATACCACTTTATTGTTGAAATATCTACCTCTATCGTTTATAATATCACATATTTTTATATGGGAGAAGAGCGTCATGGAAGAAACCGCGAGAAATTTTATCGATTCCTTTATCATTGAGGATCTGTCCGAGGGCAGCCGCTGCTACGGTATGCAGGTGCACACGCGCTTCCCGCCCGAGCCTAACGGCTATCTGCACATCGGTCACTGCAAGGCGCTGACGATCGACTTCGGCACGGCGGAGCATTTCGGCGGCATATGCAACCTACGCATGGACGACACCAACCCCGCCAAGGAGGACAACGAGTTCGTCGAGGCGATACAGCAGGACATCCACTGGCTCGGCTTCGACTGGGGCGACAGATTCTTCTTCGGCTCGGACTATTTTGAAAGGACCTACGAATACGCCGTCGAGCTTATCAGAAAGGGGCTCGCCTACGTATGCGAGCTTACGCCGGAGCAGTTCAGGGAATACCGCGGCGACACGACGCACCCCGCCGTCAGCCCGTGGCGCGACCGCCCCGTCGAGGAGAGCCTTGACCTCTTTGAGCGCATGAAAAACGGCGAATTTGAAGAGGGGCGCTACACGCTGCGCGCAAAGATCGACCTTGGCAGCGGCAACTTCAATATGCGCGACCCCGTGCTCTACCGCATACGCTATATCGAGCATCACCGTCAGGGCACCAAGTGGTGCATCTTCCCCATGTATGACTTTGCCCACCCGATACAGGACGCGCTCGAGGGCATCACGCACTCGCTCTGCTCGCTGGAGTATGAGGCGCACAGACCGCTTTATGACTGGGTCGTGTCCAACGTATCCATCCCCGGCATCAAGCCGCGCCAGATAGAGTTCGCACGTCTGGGCATAAACTACACCGTCATGTCCAAGCGCAAGCTCAGAAAGCTCGTGGAGGAGGGCTACGTCTCCGGCTGGGACGATCCGCGTATGCCGACGCTGTGCGGTCTGCGCCGCCGTGGGTACACCTCGCGCTCTATCCGCGATTTCTGCGAGCGCATAGGCGTGTCAAAGGTCGATTCCACCGTCGAGTGGGCGTTCCTTGAAAGCTGCCTGCGCGACGATCTCAACGCCAACGCAAGGCGCGTCATGGCGGTGCTCGATCCCGTCAGGCTCGTCATCACCAACTACCCCGAGGGCAAGAGCGAGCTGCTCACCGTCGAAAACAATCCCCTCAGACCGGAGGACGGCACGCGCGAGGTCAGCTTCTCCCGCGAGCTGTATGTCGAGGCGGAGGATTTCATGGAAGCGCCCGCGCCGAAGTACAAGCGCCTCTACCCCGGCAACGAGGTCAGGCTCAAGGGCGCGTATCTCGTCACCTGCACCGGCTGCAAAAAGGACGCGAGCGGCAGGGTCGTCGAGATATACTGCGAATATGACCCCGCGAGCCGAGGCGGCGATCCCGCCGACGGGCGCAAGGTCAAGGGCGCGACCATCCACTGGGTCAACGCGCTCGACTGCGCGGACGCGGAGGTGCGCGTCTACGGCTACCTCTTCACAGATCCCGAGCCGGACGGTCCGGACAAGAATTTCCTCGACTGCCTCAATCCCGAAAGCCTCACCGTGCTGACGGGCTGCAAGGTCGAATCGAGCCTCGCCGCCGCGCCCATGCCAGAATCGGGCAAGGACTCCGAGGGGTATCAGTTCATGCGTCAGGGCTACTTCTGCCTTGATAACAAGGACGCAAAGACCGGTCACCTCGTGTTCAACCGCTCGGTTGCGCTGAAGGACGGATTCAAGAAATAAACAGCAAAAAATATATAAACCAAACCGCCCGTTCCTTGTTTCTCTGCGGAAGCATAGGAACGGGCTGATTTTTTATCGGCAGTGCCGCCGCGAAATGCAGGGCTTGGCTTAACCCAGCTTTTTTGTTTTCTCGTAGGCGGCGTCGATCGCGGCGATGCACGCGGCGCGGAACGCGCCGTTCTCCAGCGCCGCAACGCCCGCAATGGTGCTGCCGCCGGGGGAGCACACCTCATCCTTGAGCTGCCCGGGATGTCTGCCGGAGCGCAGGACCATCTCCGCGCTGCCGATGAGCGTCCGCGCGGCGTAGTCCAGCGCCTTTGCGCGCGGCAGACCGCACTTTACCGCGCCGTCCGCCAGCGCCTCGATAAACATATACGCATACGCCGGACCGCAGCCGGAGACGGCGGAAGCCGCGTCGATAAGGCGCTCGTCGAGCTTGTCGAGCGCGCCGGCACAGCGCATCAGCGCCGCAAAGGCGGCGTCCTCCTCCTCGCTGACGCGAGCGTTCGCACAGCGCAGGATAAGCCCGCTGCCGACGGCGCAGGGCGTATTCGGCATGATGCGTATGAGCTTCTTTTCCCCCAGAAGCCCCTCCAGCCGCGCGAGCGTCACCCCCGCGAGCATGGACACGAACACCGCGCCGCTCCCGAAAATATCCGGCGCGAGCGCCGCCGTCACGCCCTCTATCATCTGCGGCTTGACGCCGAGGAAAACATACCGGCTCTCCGAGAGCACCTCCTGCGCCTTAGCGGCGGCGCAGCCGATGCGCCCCGCCGCGCGCTCGGTGCTCTGCGGCGTTGAGCATACCACCGCGACCCTTTCCGCGCCGACGGCTTTTACCGCCGCCGCCGCGAGCGCGCCGCCCATGCTGCCCGCGCCGATGAAGCCCGCTTCGTATTTATACATTTCGCGCCTCCCTATCTGACCTGTCCGTCGCCCCTTATGATGTATTTATACGTGCTCAGCTCGTCCAGCCCCATGGGGCCGCGCGCGTGGAGCTTCTGCGTGGAAATGCCCATCTCGCAGCCGAGGCCGAATTCCCCGCCGTCGGTGAAGCGTGTGGAGGCATTGATATACACCGCCGCGCTGTCCACACCGGCGGCAAAGCGCTCCGCCGCCGCGTCGCTCTCGGTGACGATGGCGTCGCTGTGGTGCGTGGAGTGGCGCGCGATATGGGCAATGGCGGCGTCGAGATCGTCCACCACCGCAACGGCGAGGATATAATCCAAAAACTCCGTGTCAAAATCCTTCTCCGTGGCGGGAACGCCGTCTATTATCCCCGCCGCGCGGCTGTCGAGGCGCAGCTCCACCGGTGCAAGCCCCTTTTCGCGCCGCTCGTCCACCAGCGCCCCTTTCAGCATCGGCAGAAAGCGCGGCGCGGCGGCGGCGTGGACAAGGCACACCTCCTCGGCGTTGCAGACGGAGGGGCGGCTCGTCTTCGCGTTGACGATTATCTTCACCGCCTTGTCGAGATCGGCAAGCTCGTCCACATACACATGGCATATGCCCGTGCCCGTCTCGATGCAGGGAACGGTCGCATTTTCGACGCAGGCGCGGATAAGCCCCGCGCCGCCGCGCGGAATGAGCAGATCCACAAGCCCCGCCGCCTGCATTATCTCGCTGGCGCTGCGGCGGCTCGTATCCTCGACGATGTTGACGATCTCGGGATCGCCGCCCGCGCGGCTAATGCCGCGCTTGAGCGCCGCGACTATCGCGGTGCAGCTTTCAAACGCCTCCTTGCCGGAGCGAAGCATACACACATTCCCGCTCTTTATCGCAAGCGCCGCCGCGTCGGACGTGACGTTCGGGCGGCTCTCATAGATTATGGCGACAAGCCCGAGCGGCACCTGCTTTTTATAAATATGCATCCCGTTTTCATGCACCGTTTCGGATATTATCCGTCCGGTGTGATCCGGCAGCGCCGCGGCGGCGCGGACGCCGTCAGCCATGCCGCGTATGCGCCCCTCGTCGAGCATGAGCCTGTCGAGCATGACCTCGGAAATGCGCCCGCGCGCCCTGTCCATGTCGCGCGCGTTCGCCGCGAGTATGTCCGCGCAGCCGTCCTCAAGCGCCTGCGCCATCGCGAGAAGCATGGCGTTCTTCTTCTCCGGCGCGGCGTTGGCGACGCTTCCCCATGCCGCCTTTGTTTTTTTGATTATCTCAAGTGTGGTCATTTCAGCGCTCCTCCTTATTTTTACCGTCTGCCAAAAACCTCGTGCCTACGCTCTTCCCGTCTATTATATCATACAGCACCTCCGGCTTCTGTCCGTTGGCAATGACAAGCTCGCACCCGTGCGCGGTCGCAATGGATGCGGCGTGCAGCTTCGTCACCATGCCGCCCGTGCCCAGCCGCGAGCCGCTGCCCCCCGCGAGCGCCATTATGCGCTCGTCGATCTCCCTGACCTCGGAGATGAGCCGCGCGTTCGGGCTTACGTGCGGATCGCCGTCATACAGCCCGTCAATGTCCGAAAGTATCACCAGCAGCTCCGCCGACACCTGCGCCGCAACCTCTGCGGAGAGCGTGTCATTGTCGCCTATCACTATCTCATCCGTGGAGACCGTGTCGTTCTCGTTTATGATAGGCAGCGCGCCGAGCTGCAAAAGGCGTTCGAGCGTATTGTGGAAATTGCTCTTGCGCGTTCCGGCGTCGGCGATGTCCGGCGCAGTTATCAATAGCTGGGCGACGATATGGTTATACTCGGCAAAGAGCTTGTCGTAAAAATACATCAGCTCGCACTGCCCTACCGCCGCCGCCGCCTGCTTTGTGGGTATATCCCCCGGTCGCTCCCTCAGGCTGAGCTTCCCCACGCCCATGGCTATCGCGCCGGAGGACACAAGGATAACCTCGTGTCCGGCGTTTTTCAGGTCGCTGAGCACCTTGCACAGCCGCTCCATGCGCTGTATGTTCAGCCGCCCCGTGGAGTGCGTCAGCGTGGACGTGCCGACCTTGACCACAAATCTCATCTTTACACCGCCCCCGTACTTATGCAAGCCGTATGTCAGGCTTGCATATTTTTACATAAAGTTACAAATACAGCTTTATGTTAGCACGTCCGGCGCGAAAATGCAACAGTTTTTTGCCCCGCGTCAGCGCTCGTTTTCTCCGTACATCTGCGCCACGATGGCGCTCGCGCAGCGGATGAAGCGTTTTATGCTTTTCTTGTTTCTCTCCGACTCCCGCACTATTATTCCGAGCTGGCGGAAGCCGGACGGCAGCAGAGGGAGAGCGAGAACGTCGTCCTCGATGTTCTGCATCACAAGCTCGGACAGTATGCTCAGCCCCAGCCCGTGCGCGACCATTGACACTATCGCCACGTCGTTCATCCCCGTATAGCGGAACACGGGCGTTATCCTGCTCTTTTCGCCCGCGAGCACGGGCATTATATCCAGCTCGAAATCGTCCGCCGGCATGAAAAACTCGCACTCGTCGAACTCTCGGATGGGGAACGCCTCTCCCGCGTCGGCGTTTCGCGGCAGTATCGCCAGAAGAGGATCGTTATGGAGCTGTATCCAGACCAGCCCCCTGCAAAGGCTCTGCTGATAGCTGACCACGGCGCAGTCGAGCGCGTCGCTCTTCACCGCGTCGTACAGCGCCCGTATGCCGCCGGTGGTTATTATCACCTCAAGCTCCGGCGCACTGCGGCGCAGCTCCGTCAGTATCCCAGGCAGCCAGCGGCGCGTGACGCTGGTGTACGCGCCGAGGCGGAGCACGCTGTTCTTGCTCTTGCTCAGCTCAAGCGCGCACTGATAAAGCTCCTCCTCGCAGCGCAGCATCGCCTCCATCTTCGGAAGCAGCTCCTTCCCCGCCGTCGAGAGGCGCACCCCGCTTTTCCCGCGGATGAGCAGCTTGAGCGCCAGCTCCTCCTCAAGGGAATTCATCATCTGGGTAAGCCCCGCCTGCGTGTAGCCCAGCTCCTCCGCCGCGGCGGTAAGGCTGCCCGTCCTGAGCGCCGTGAGCAGCACCTGCAATTTCTTCGTATCCATCCTCTAATTATTCCCTCACTTTCTGCGGTTTTTTGTATGTATAAGGCGTATTTATGGCATATATAAATATTATAAGTTTTTCATATTCCGTTCCTGCTGGTATAATCGCAATAGGAACACCCCAAAAAATATAAAAGAAAAGAGGTAATGGTTCAATGGAAAACAAACGCGGTTCATGGGGCAGCAATATTGGGTTCATAATGGCTGCTGTCGGATCTGCCGTTGGCTTGGGCAACATCTGGGGCTTCCCGTTTAAGATGGGCAAGAGCGGCGGCTTCACTTTTCTGCTGGTGTATCTCGCCCTCGCGGTCATCGTCGGCATGACGGTCATGGCAAGTGAGCTGGCGCTCGGGCGCAAGACCGGCACGGGCGTTGTCGGCGCGTACAAGGTCGTCAGCCAGAAGTACAAATGGCTCGGATGGCTGGGCATCATCGCGCCGTTCCTCATCATGAGCTTCTACACCGTGCTCGGCGGCTACTGTATGCAGTACATGTGCCTCAACCTTGCGGAGCTGGGCTTCGGGCTGAGCGGCATCTTCGGCGCATCCATCACCGGCTCTAACACCTTCGGCGCGATGCTCACCAACCAGTTCGGCTGCGCGATATTCACGGTGCTGTTCCTCGGCTACTGCATGTACATCGTCGCGCGCGGCATCGGCGGCGGCATCGAGAAGTTCAACACTGTCGGTATGCCGGCTCTCGCCGTTATGCTCGTCATCATCATCATCCGCGCGCTCACCCTCCCCAACGCCGTCGAGGGGCTGAAGTTCATGTTCGTCCCCGGCTACGCGGTCAAGGGCGGCTTTATCGACTCCGCGCCCGACCTGATAAGCGTGCTCGGCACGGCGGGCGGGCAGATGTTCTTCTCGCTGTCGCTGGCAATGGGCGCGATGATAACCTACGGCTCGTATCTTGACAAGAAGGAGAACCTCGTCAAGAACTCCGCCGTTATCGTCATTGCCGATACGCTCGTCGCGCTGATGGCGGGTCTCGCGGTCATTCCCGCCGCCGTGGCAAACGGCATCAACTCCGGCATCCCCGTCAGCGAGATCGCCCTCGGCGGTCCGAAGCTCCTGTTCGTCACGCTGCAGGACGTTTTCGCCAACATGGGACCGACCGGTCCTCTCTTCGGTGTGATCTTCTATCTGCTGGTCATAATCGCGGCTGTCTCCTCGGCAATCTCGCTGATGGAGGTTCTCGCCGCCTACTTCATCGACAAGCGCGTCGCGCAGGGCAAGGATCCCGCGCGCAAGAAGATCGTGCTGTTCGTGGCGCTCGCCATCATGGTTGAGGCGCTGCTCGTCTCGGTTGACGGTCTCGGCTCCAACGGCGTGTGGGTCCCGTTCCAGAAGACTTTCGGCGTCGGCACATGGAACGACTGCTGGCTCGACTTCATGGATTGCTGGTCCGAGGGCGTGGCAATGCCGCTGGGCGCAATGCTCATGGCGCTGATGATCGGGTGGGAGCTCAAGCCGAGCTTCATGCTCGACGAGATCCACTCCGGCGAATCTTCAAAGTTCTTCGACAGCTTCTACAGCATATGCATGAGGTGGCTGGTCGCGCCGATAATGGCGTTCGTCCTTGCCGGACAGCTCATCGACTTCTTCCCCGCCCCCAAGACGGTGCTCTACGGCATCGCGTTCGGTCTTTTGATAATCTTCTGGCTGTTTACACTGGTCGGCAGCAAGAAGAGCACAGAAGGATAAGTACCCCCCTCTATTTCAAAAACAGCTCCGGCGGCAGCGGTGTCGCCGGAGCTGTTTTTTCCGGCGCGGCGCGTTCAGTACTTGAACGTCGGCACATAGTGGGCGTAGAACTCCTCAAGGCATATCCCCTGCTCCATTATGAATTTCGCGGCGACACGCCCGACGTATCTGTAATGCCACGGCTCATCCCAGCCCGTGAGCAGCAGCTTCCTTGTCGGATAGCGCTTTATGAAGCCGTATTCCCAGCAGTGCTCGTCCAGCCACGCGAAGAAATTCGTGTCCATATCCTCGTAGACCATTCTGGTGCGCTGTCTGTCGAGCAGATCGACCGCGAGACCGAGCTGGTGCTCGCTCGAGCCGGGCATCATGGTTATCTTCTTTGCGACCTTGACCGCGTCCTGGTAGAGCGGATCGGTGTGATCCACGACCTTCCCCTCGGTCATTTCATAGGCAATCTGGCTCGCCTTGGTGTTGAACATCTGGCTCTGGTAGGAGTAGGTTCTGTACGCGCCGGCGACATACGGCGAGAAGCCCGCCTCTATCATGGCGGCAAGCATCGCGTCAAGCTCCGCGACATGATCTGAGCGAAAGTACATATACCGCGTTATGGCTATCTTGCTGACGTCCGGCTCGAACGCGGACGAGAGCAGGTTGTCGTTGTTTATGACGGCGTATATGTCCAGCGTTATATCAATATCCGGCCAGATGTCCTTTGTCGGCTCGGGCGTTGCAACCTCGTTCGGGTTATGGAAGGAAACGCTGTCGGAGCGGACGTATACGCCGGTCATCCCGCCGAAAATGACGTCCGTGTGCCTTTCCAGCCTGGAGACGACTATCGTGTACAGCACAAGGCACAAAACGATAAGCGTCACAAGCGAGAGCACTTTTCTTGCCATAAATCTCACCCTCCTTTTTCTCTTTTCCTTATTCCTCCTTTACATCTGCGCTTCAAAAAGCCCGCACGGGGGAAAGGCTTAGAAGCCTAAGCCAATCCGGTGTGCGGGCTCACGGGTCTATTTTTTCCTGCGCTTTGCCCTACTGCGGCGGAGCACGGCGAACGCCGCGCCGCCGACGGCAAGCGAGAGCGCGCACACCGCCAGCAGCACGCCCATATCCGCGCTGTCGTCACCCGTGCGCGGGCGAAGCGGCGCGAGCGAGCGCGTAAACGGTATGCCTATATCCAGCGGCACGGGGAGCGAGTCGAGCGTTATCGTTATCTCCGTGGGGTTGCCGTGCACGTCGCGCCAGTCGATGACGACAGTGCCCGTCACGGGAACTGACTGCGTCTTTCCGGCAAGCTCGGCGCGGACGGTGACGCTGAAGCGCCCGCCGTAGTAGCCGACGTCGATGCCGACGGCGGAGTTATTCACCGCCCAGCCGCGGCTCACGCTGCCGGGCAGACCAAGCTGGAGATGGCGGAAGTCAACGGCATAGCCGCTCTCGGCGTACCCCTTGACCGTGACGGCGCTGTAGCGCCCGTCATACGCCGCGTCCTTCTTCTCTATCATGACCGTGCCGAACCTGTCGAGCGGGGTGGTGTTCTCCACGGCGAGCGTCGGGCGGAAGCCGACCTCGACCAAGGTTTTGTACGGCATACCCTCCGCCGCGTTGGCAAGCGTGAGCGTGTACACGCGCGTGTCGCCCTCGACCGCGCTGTTGATCGCCGCGTCGGGGAACTTCTTTTTCAGCGGGGATATGTCGTCCGCCGTGCAGGTGAGCCTTACCCACTGCTCCGCGCCAAAGTCGAAATACTTCACGCTTATCTCTCCGGTGTGCAGCCAGTATCGGTCATTGCCCCAGATGACGGCTGTTCCGTTATTTATAGGTCCGCTGACGTCAAGCTGCGGCTTGTCGCCCCTGACCATGACATAGCCGCCGACGTTCGTCTCCTTCGTGACGGGGTTGGGCGTGATATTGTCAATCGTGAGCTCGCGGACGAGCGTGTTTGTGAGCACGCAAACGTTGTCCGTTATGACGCTCTCGCCCGCCTCGAACCACGGCTCGGTACTGATCTCCACCGCGCGATAGCTGTATTTATTGCCCTTCTCATCGCACAGCGGGAGGTTCTTGAAAACGCCGCTCCAGTCGCTGCCCTTGCTAAGCTCAAGCGTGGCAAGCTTGCCCGAATTATCCGTCACGTCCTCCCACGTGCCGTTTGAAAGCAGCCCGCCGGGGATGAAGCGCTGGAGCTTGACGGTCACGGTCGTCTCGTCCAGCAGAGCGGGCGCGCCGCCCTGCCACTGCTTTTCAACCTTGAGCGCCGTGGTCTTGAGCGCGTTTATGACCGTGTGCGTCTGGTCTTTCCCCTGCACCGCCTTTTGCGGGGCGGGGTTTACGCTGTCGTAGCGCTTGTCGTGCGTAAGCTCCTCCGCCTTGTAGGTATAGGTCACGGTCGGCTCGGAAGCCTTGTCCTTTGCCTTATTGACCGGAAGATCCATCCACGTATGCGTCCACTTTTCGGCAGCGGTGAGCGTGACCGGATCGCCGACAATATCCCAATTTTTGCCGTCAGTGCTCCGCATAAGCTGAAGCTGTACCTTTTCCGGTCGCGTCTCCTTTGACCGGTTATCATCGCCCTGCCAGCTCTTTACGCCCGCTGCGGAGACGGTATACGGCTCATGCGTGTTCATGAGGGTATAGCTTCGATCCCCTGTGTCGGGAGTGACAAGAGCGTTCTGCCCTGCCGTGGGGATAATGTCGGACAGCGCGGTCACGCCGGTCGCCGCCTTATCCCAGACTATGCTCTTCGGGTCTTTGTCCGTGGTCAGCACGTGCCTGTAAGCATCGGGCTTAACCTCCGTCACCTCGTAATCAATCTTGGGATTGTCAATGAGCACCGTGATGCTGCCGTACCAGAAGTTGAAGTCGTTCGTCCTTTCCGGCTTTAGCGTCAGATTCACGTACTTGCCCGTTTCAGCGCCGTCAACGCGCTCCTCCGCGAGGACTGACAGCTCGTTCGGGCGCTGACCGTCCGTGTCGTTTGCGTCATGCCAGAGCTTGTAGATGTGCAGTCTTTGCTTTGCGCCGCCGAAGCGGTTCGTTATATGCGTGACGAAGCTGCTGTTCTTCTCGTCGGTATCTCCCTGCACGGCGCTGAACGTGTACTGCTCGCCCTGCGGCGCTTGCTCGACGGCTCTGTACTTATATTCATTGTCGTTTTCATCGTACATCGGCAGCCGCGCGGTGAACTTGAGATAGTTGTTGTTCTCGACCGCCAGTATAAGCTCCTCTATCGTCCACGTCTGCGTGAGCTGCTTTCCGTCCTTGTCGAGGAACGCTTTCCAGTCAGCGCCGTCAAGGTATTCAACGCCGAACGTGACCTTATCGGGCAGCTTGCCGAGGCGCTTGAGATCGCGCAGCTCCTGTGCGTTGAACTCCGCGCCTTTCTCGTCCTGCCAGAGCTTGTTGACGGAGAGTGTCACGGTTTTCAGCGTGTTCGTGATGGCGGTTTTGCCCGGCTGACATTTTTCAGTGGTGTAGATTTTTTTATAGTACTCGGCTTTGTCTCCTATGTACTTCTCCACGATATAGTACAGATACGGCGTGCCGTCGGTGTCGTGCATGATGAACTTGCCGTTGATGTAGATTGTCCAATCATCGAACACAGCCATATTATATGAGTTTATATTGACTTCTTTATGTTCTCCCTTGAACGAGTACCACAGCTCGAAGTCCATCTCGCTCTCCGCGGGGCGGGTGTTGAAGCGGTTATCCTCATCACTCCACATCTTCTTAAATTCGAGCTTGTTTGTCTTGTGCTGATAGGTGTTGGTTATCGCCACGCTGCCTTTGCTCTTGCCGTCCGGAGCTTTCTCCACGGTCACGATGCCCTCGCCATTAGCGTCCGAATACGTCGTCTCATAGCCGTTTATGTGCGTCTCCTCGACCCTGTATATGTACTCGCTGTTATTGGGCGCGTGGGTGTGGAGCTTTATTTTGGTGTCAGTCGGGAATTTGGCAGTTTTCTCCAGCGTTGTTTTCCCGTCTATATCGCCGCCCTTGAGCGTCAGCTTGTCCGCCTCTTCCCATGTCGTGCCGCCGTCGTCACTGCGGAAGAGGGTGAAGGTCACCTCGGGGTACTGCGTTCCGGCGATATTCGCGGTCCAATCCCAGTGCTTTTTGACCTCTATCTCAAGCTCCCCGCCGCCGGTGTAGCGGTTTTCTATGTGAACGGAGCCGTTCTCGATATGGTGAATATTATAGGCGGGCAGCTTGTCGAGCTTTTTGTACCTCCCCTCGCCGTCCGAGGCTTCGACCTCGGCGGCGTAGTAGTGCAGGAGACCGCCGTACTCGTCATACTTCGGCAGACTGTTCCACGCAAAGCTCGTGCTGCCGTCGCGGAGCACAACGGGGCTGACCTCGCTGCCGTCGGGGTACCTCGCGGCGTGATCCCTGTCGTAGGCATGTTCGCTGTCATTTTCGTCCGCACCGGCGCAAAACAGCATTATTGCGATCTCCGGCAGGCGGCTGCGGTCATAGCCGTCCGGCAGGCTTGCCCATATCTTTTCGCCGGATAAGCTGCGCTCCTCCTGCGGCGTGTTTATGACCGTGCCCGGAGCGCCGACGGGTTCTTCCGTTCCCTGCTTCACGAACGCCGCGCGGGCGTATGCGTCCGTGCCGCCGAGCGGCTGAAACACATCCTTTGCGCTCGTTCCACCTATATCAGGCTGCTCCATTCCGTTATAATACGCGATGGCGTAGCCGCTGTTGTGCGTGACGAGCGTTTCAACCGCGTAATACTCATACTCGTAGCCCTGCGTGTCGAAGCGCTCAAAGCTCCTGCCGGTGAAGGTGCACTGCCAGAACCATGTGTTTTTCTCAAGATCCCACCTGTACCCCGTGTTGAGCTGCTCCTCCGTGTCCGGCTTGTCCTTTACCCGACGGTACAGCGCGAGCGTTATGTCCGGTCTGTCCTCAGTGCTTTCTCCGACGTCGTGCCAGACCTTGTTGACGATGAGCTGACCCGCGCCGCTAAGGGTGTTTGTTATGTCCGCCGCCATGCGGTCGGGCTCTTTCGTCTCGTCCGTGCTGACCGTATATTCCGCAGTCGCGGAGGAGAGGATGAGCTTCATCTCCCCGAGCTCGACCCTGCCGCCGGCAAAGTCCTTTCTCTTGCCGTCCACCATGACGGCAAGCTCCTCCATGCCGTAGCGCAGGAGAGTGCCTTTCTCGTCATATTTGGGGAGAGCAAAGATCACGCTCTGCTCGCACGGCGCGTTATCCGGCGGCGCAAGCGTAAATTCGCCGTTTTCGTCTGTCGTAAGCGCCGTCTCTCCGCTCTTTCCGGTCACGTCCGCAAGCGCTGTCGGCTTGCCGTCGTTGTCATATTGAACGAGCCGGAGCACCGCCTCCGTCGGCTCTGCGCCCATGTTCCACGTCTTTTTCAGCGCGAGCTCGACCCTGCCGACGCGGGTGTTGGTTATGACCGTCAGGCTGTTATGAGCGGTGGCGTTATCCTTTACTGTCGTGACCTTAAAGGCGTAGGTCTTGTTCTCCTTTTTCAGCGCCGCGGGCGCACCGTCCTCTGTGCTGCCGCTCTTGAGGTAAGCCTCATCCGTCGGGAGCGTCCAGCCGCAACCCTCGTTGCTTATCTCGACGACGGAATAGTTGCTCTGCTTGTCTTTCTCCTCGCTCTTGTATAACGGTATGCGTATATCCGCCGTCCAGCAGTTTTCGTCACTGAGCGTGACCTCCTGCACCAGCTCCGGAGACGCCCCCCCATGGTAGTATATGCCAGCGGTGACAGGGCTTCGGGCGGGCGTGTCGGCGTCGTCCTGCCAGACCTTTATTATCTCAAAGCGCAGAGATTCCCCGCTGCCGCTTTTAACGTTCAGGAAGCTGACCGTGCCTATCTGCTGCTCAAAGTCCGCTATGGTATAGGCGCTTCGGCTGTAATCGGACATCTCCAGATGATAGCCGTTTGTGCAGGCGCGCTCAAACGCCGTATAGGAGTGCCGCGACCCCTGCTCGTCATAGAGGGGGAGGTTTACAATATATCTATCTCTGTCCTCGGCGCTTTTATACTTGAATCTGACGCGACCGTTTTCGGCAAGCTCCGCGCCCTCTATGCCCTCGATGTTTTTCTCCGTGAGCGGGAACGCCGCGCCGTCGCGGAACAGCTCCACCTCTATCCACAGCTCGTCATCCGTGTCTGCGCCCTGCCAGTTCTTTACGACCTTGAACGCCGTCTCGTTGCGGAGCGTATTTGTGACCGTGCCCATCGCCGTGCGCGCGGGATCTATCACACTCTCCTCGACGGTGAAGATATACTGATTGCCGCCATGCTCGACGATGAACTTCCCTTTTTCGTCCTTTACCGCTGCCGTACCAGCAACGGTCAGCCCCGTCTCGACAAAGCGGTAGTATATTTTGTTCCCGTTGTCGTCCGTTTTGGGGTAGGCGCTGTCGAGGGAGCGCGTGAGGGCGTTCACCTCGCGCGAGAAGCCGTCCAGCGTAAGCACCGCGCCGTCTATATCCGTCCAGTTTGTTTTGTCCGTGCTCTGCTGTAGCTGGAGCGTCACGGATATGCCGCCCAGCCCCAGCACAGACTTCGCCCTCCACAGCTTCGTGACGGCGGGAACAAAGCGCTCGGTCGCGCTGTTGGTGACGGTGCTGCCGTTCGTGATAAGCCCCTTGAGCGCGGGTATCGTCTCGCTATTCTCCACGCTCGCGGCGTACAGCCCCGCAGTATCGCCCTGCATATGCTCCGTGAGGACATAGACGTATTCATACCCCTCGTTGTCGTATTTCGGCAGGCTTTCCATCTTAAGGGTGAATGTGTCATTTAGCCTGTCGTCTCCATCGATGGACGGCGGCGTTGCGCCGATGACGGGGCTGGGCGTGTCGGAGCGCAGCTTGCCGTCGCTCTCCTTGACATAGGCAAGGACGGAGAACTTCACCACCGGACGGTTTTCGGGCTTGAGCTTTACGTCCTCCCACTTCTTCGTCGCGGTGAAGTCTGTCGTGTCCTCCAGTGTCGATATGAGCGTGCCGCCGTTATAGACGGCGTCCTCCTTTTCGGCGTGATCCCCGACGTTCCTCACGCTCTGCACATATGTGCCGCTCTTGCCTTTCGTCTGCGGGAAATTTTTCAAGTCATCGGTAAACTCTTCCGTTATGGAGTAGCTAATGGGCGCGTTGTTTTCGTCATATACCGGAAGATCCTTAAATGTCAGCGACCACGGAGTAACCTCATAGTTAATTCTAACTTCATAGTCATACCATTCTTCTAAGCTAAATGGTATGGCTGTATCGTTTATATGGAAAGTGAGCGTTTTAAGACAGTCTACGGGGTCGGGATGCTCCCCGCCGAGCGCGCCGTCGTTCCAGCGCTTATACACGGTGAAGTCCTCAAGCAGGCAGTTTGTGAGCGCCGCCTTTCCGTCGGTAAATTCCACATAGCCGCCGTCACCGCCGCCGAGGACGGAATAGCTGTCCGGCGGCAGCTCCCTCACGCGGTAGACCGCGCTCGCGCCGTTATGCAGTGCGGGCAGACCGGAGATCGCGGCGATCCAGCGATCGGGGTTGGCGGTGTTCCATTCAACGCTGCCGCCGGACGCCGTCTCCCAGCCGTTTTCCGTCTGTCTCTGTATCTCCAGCGTTATGGCGCTGCCGTCTGCGGGGCGCTTGCGGCGCGTGTCGTTGTTGTCGCGCCAGCTCACGGTCAGCTCAAGCTGCGTGAGCGTCTGCGCCTTGAAGCCGTCGGCGGGCTTTATTTCGTTCTCTGTGCCGCCGCTCGCGGTCGTTGTCGTGCCGGAGACGGAGCTGCGGTCAAGCGAGTACGCGCCGTTCTCCGGCGTGAGCTTGACGGTGTACGCCCCCGTGCCGATGTTGACGCTCACCGTGCCGGATATATGCTTGCCGCTGACTTTGTGTGCAAGCGCAAAGTTCAGGTCGGCGTTTTGCTTGTCGGCGCTCTGGTATCCGAATATGTTGAGAACATAATCTCCCTTGGCGCTGCCGGATTGGTCTATAATATGGAGCGCCGTCTCGTTCGGGTTGCTGACGACGGTAAAGGCGAGCGTGGGGTTGATTTCCGCGCCGTCAATGCTCAGCCTGAGGGCGGCGGTATATTTATACTCGGCATACGCCGCCGTCGGCATAACGGGGCTTTCCGCGTCCGACACAATGTAAATGAGCGCGTCCTCCGCGTCAAAGCCGACGATGCAGCCCGCCGCGCGGGCGATGTATGCGCCGCTCCCCTCGTCATACGTGTAGTTGAGCGCGTTTCCGGCGAGAGCGTCCGCCCTCACGGCGAGCGCGGCGTACTTATCCAGCCCCTCCAGCGCGAAAACGCAGGGGCGCTCGGCGCAGAAATATCCCTCGCCGCCGGAGGAGGCGAGCATATCCGCCGTGATAGTCTCCTCACCGAGCCGGACGGGGTCTTGCCCCGGGTCGATGCCGTACAGCCCGACGGTGAGCGGCAGCAGCCGCGCAAGCTCCTCCGCGCTCCCCAAAAACTGCACTTGGAGAGCATAGCGGAAGCTCTCGCCCGCCGCGTACTTCTCACGCGGTGCGGGCGTAGCCGTGGGCTCCGGCGTAGCCGTAGGCTCTGGCGTAGCCGTGGGTTCAGGCGTAGCCGTGGGTTCAGGCGTTGCCGTGGGTGCGGGCGTAGCCGTGGGCTCTGGCGTAGCCGTGGGTGCGGGCGTTGCCGTGGGTGCGGGCGTTGCCGTGGGTTTAGGCGATTCCTGCGGCGCTGACGATCCGTCCGGAGGTGGGTCGTGCGTTTCCGTGAGCTCCGTGTGCATATCCGGCGCGCCGTCCGCCGCGGCGAACAGCTCCGCGTTCACGCCCGTCACCAGCATGAGCGCCGTCAGCAGCAGCGCAAAGGCTCTTTTCATTCTGATATTCATACCTGTCTCCCTTACATACGCATATATACACATCGGCAGCGCCGCACTATACGGCACTGCCGATGCTCCTCTTTTCCATGCGGTCGCACATACAAAAATATTGATAGATAATAGGAGTTTACTCTATTTTGTATCAAATTTCCGTGACTTGGTCACATTTCCCGCGACTTTTTTAGGCTTCTATCATTTCCCCTCCCGCTCGCAGCCGAGGGTCAGGGGTACGGTGTTCGCGTCATAGTCCGCCGTGTGGCGCAAAACCTCGTTCGTGCGCGACATTTTATCCGACAGGCTCTCGATGAATTTGCGCAGCAGCTTCACGCCGATCGCAGGGTGCGTCTGCGTGAGGGTGTTGAGCCGCGTCTTGCCTATGCAAAGCAGCTCCGTAAATTCAAGGGCGGTGCCGCTGAGGCGGAAGATGCTCTGCGTGAGGCAGTTTTCGCCGATGAAGCTGCCCGCGCGAAGCACGGCGATCTCCGTCGGGGCGGAGCTGATGTTGCTCTCGCGGTTGGCGACAAGACGCACCCTGCCCTTGAGGATGATGCAGACCTCCTCGTTGTAATCCCCGCTGGAGAAGAGCGACTCGCCCTTGTAATAGGTCTTTACGTGGCAGTGCTCGCTGAGGATGTTCAGCTCCGCCGCAGAGAAGCTTTCCAGCGCCTTGAGCTTTCTGAGCGTGCGCATTATCTCGCTGCGGTTGAGCGCACGGCGGTGCTCCTTGTCGAGGCGTATCTCCGGCGCGGAGAGGTTGTGCCTTTCCAGCACGGCGCGCACCGCGTAGCGCTCCCGCCGGACGAGCCTTATCACGCTCTCCCACTCCCTCTGCGTTTCGAGATAGACGGCGTAAGCGTCAAAGGCGGGCACGGCATCGTGCTTGGCGATGTAGATGTTGCGCAGAGACTCCGCGCTCGCCTCGCTGTCTCCGGCGGCGAGATACTGCGCGGAGAGCATCATGCTGCTGCGGTATATCTTCTCCTCCAGATCCGCCTTGAGGAACGCCCCGGGATAGGGGTCAAAGTCCTCGGGATAGACGGTTATGAGGTTGCCCGTCCGGTGCTGGGCGGTCATCTTCGCCTTCTGGTACACGAAGCGGTATATGTCCTCGCGCACGCGCATCCACTGCGGGTGCGTCTTGGGGCGGGGCAGGTGCTTTATATAGAGGGTGTTGTCGAGAAAGAAGCTGAAGCCGAACATACGCGCGTTTATGACGTAGTCCACGTCCTCCCCGCGCGGCACGAGCGGGTCGAACGGAACACATTCAAAAAGCTCGCGGTGGAGCGTCATCGCCCCGCCGAAGGCGAAGGGCGTGCGCTTGAGACGCGGCGCACTGCCAATGACGGCGTCGAACGCCTCCGCCTTGCAGGCGAAGCGATCCCAGTACGTCATCCACGGCTCCTCCGTGACGTCGTCATAGTACAAATTTTTGCTGTTGAGATAGTATCCGGCAACGCCGTGCACAACGTCGCCGTACACGCGCCGCCCCAGAAACTCCACCGCGCGGGGCACGTAGTCGTCCAGCTCGAAGACCTCGTCGTCGTCGATGAGCAGCGCCGCGTCCGCCGTGAGGATGGAGGCGGCGAGCAGGCAGACGTTGCGCACGTTGGAGTACCCGTACATGCTCAGCAGACGCGCCGCGTTCTCGTCCAGCCCCGCGCCGCGCAGTATTCCGGCGATCTCGCGCAGGTCGCCCGCCGTGAAAAGATACGTCTCCGCGCTCAGAGCGGACTTTGCCACGATGCGCCTGACCTGCTCCAGCGCCGCGTCCTCCACCTCCGGCGTTGTCGGGCAGACGAGGATGACGAGCTTGAAGTCCTTCTCGATGAAGCCCTTCATGCTCACGAGGGTACGCGCGAGCGTTCCCTCCTGATCGACAGGGGTGGGATGGTCGTATATCGCGTCGCCCTCCTGCCACGTCTCCCCGCTCCGGCGCGACCAGTACGTGGGTATTATCATGGTTTTTCTCATGAGGCGAATGTCTCCTTTTCCGGCGGTCAGCCGCCGCTCTCGCGCAGGACGAGCGAGTATATCTGCTCAAGCCGGACGACGAACAGGCGCTGGGTGAAGTTATCCCGCGCGTAGGCGGCTATCGCGTCTCTCCTGCCGGGGCTGTCGTGACTGCGCAGAAGCTCGTCGAGTATCGCGGCGCAGAGCATATCCTCGTTATCGACAGGGACGAGCGCACCCACGCCGCTGTTTATAAACTCCGGCAGTCCGCCCTCGTTCGACGCGACGACGGGCAGCCCGCACGCCATCGCCTCCACCGCGACGAGCCCGAACGGCTCGCGGCGCGACGGCACGGCGAGCACGTCCGCCGAGCTGTACAGGCGGCGGAGCATATCCTGATTTCTGTGTCCGAGGAAGTGTGTGCCGTTGAGCCCGAGGTCGGCGCTGAGCGCTTCGAGCCGCTTGCGCTCCTCTCCGTTGCCGACGATGAGTGTCAGTATGCGCCCCTTTTCAAGCCCCTCGTAGAGCTTCGCCGCCCGAAGAAGCGTGTCCACGCCCTTGAACGCCGTCAGCTTTCCGACAAAGAGCACTATCTGCTCGCCGTTATACTCTATGCCAAGCTCGTCCATCAGCGCCTTTTTGTCCGCCTCGACGGGGAAGAAAACGTCCTCGTTGTAGCCGTTGCGCAGCATGACGGTCTTGCCCGCCGTGTGCGGCAGCGCGCGGTGCAGCGCGCGCATATTGTCGCCGGAGACCGCGATCACCCGCTTGCAGCTTTTCGCCGCAAGCTCCGCAAAGCCGCGAAACTCCCGCCACTTCTCACAGCCCATGAGATCCGTTCCGTGCGTCGTGACGACGGTGGGCACGCCGTGCTTCGCCGCCAGCCACGCGAGACACCAGATGTGCTGGGCATGGATGATGTCGGGGCGAAACTCCTCCACCGCCTGCGTTATCGCCGCGTCGAACGCGGTCAGATACTGCGCAAGCTCGCCGCCGTCAAGGTCGGCAAAGGTGGTGACACTGCGCGGGTGGGTCGTGAAGCAGGGGAAGTTGAACGGCAGTGCGCCGACCTGCGGCACGTAGCGCGAAAAGCGCACCTGCCGAAGCTGTACGCCGTCAAGCTCCGGCGGCTGCTCGTTCTCGGGGAAAACGACGCACACGCTGTGCCCGCGCTTTGCCAGATGCAATGCGAGATTTCGGGTGTATGTCCCGCTGCCCGAGCCCTCCAGCGGGAAATGATTGACCAGGAGAATTTTCATGTTCCGTACCACCTTTCCGTGAAATTATTCCATGCGCTGACAGATTTGAAATAGCCGTCCACCATGTCGGTAAGCCCGTCCTCCGCGTCGCGGGCGATGCGCGGCAGCTCAAGAAAGCGCTCGTCGCGCGTGTGGGCGTACAGCCCGCGCACGCCGCCCTCCAGCGCCCGCAGGCGCGTCTCCCCCTCCGTGAGCGTCCTGCCGCTGCTCCAGCGCAGAAAGACGTTGCGCCCTATCCAGCCCGTGCACGCATAAAAGAGACGCTCGCGCACACGCGCGTCGCGCACGAGATCCGGTCGCTCCGGAAAGCTGCCGTAGGTGTCGTGGAAGATATGCACGTCAATGTCCATGCAGTTCAGGTGCCCCTGTCCGGCGGTGAGCCCCATGAAAGTGTCCTCCCCGCGCGCGAGATACGGCTTCCCGTCGGAGAAAAAGTGCGGCGAGAAGAACGGCGGAAGCCCGGGGAGCGCCTCCATCCTTATGCCGAGGTTGCCGCCGAGGAGCTTTTTCGTCCTTTTGCTGCGCGGCGCGGCAGCGCTCTGCACGGCGAGGCAGCCGTGCGAGCGGCTGTTTTCCCAAAAGTGCGTCATGTCCTCCTTGTGCAGCCCGTACAAAAGCTCGTCCATGCCCCTGAAGCGCACGGGCGGGAGAATGTTGTAGCCGGAATAGTCGCTTGTCGTGACGTCCGCGCCGCGCTGCACGGCGCTGAGGTGACTGCCGATGAAGTCCACCTCGTCGAGGTGCAGCCTCCCGTCGTCCGTCCGGCGCAGAACGCGCGGCATGACGTCGGAATCGACAAATATGAGAAGCTCTATCCCCTCAAACATCGCCTCCATGAGGACATGGTTGCGGTTGAAGCCGTAGGGCGTGAGACCGTGCTCCGATAGGAGCGATGAATGGAGAAGCGTGTCCGCCGCACGGTCGTCCACGCCGAGCCTGCGAAATTCCCCGTGCGCACGGCTGTAATTGTTCAGCTCGATAAGCGACACCTTCACCCGCTCCTCAAGGGCGAACAGCGCCGGAGGGTAGAGCGCGTGCGAGTAGGCGATAATGACACGGTCGATGTGCCGTCCGTGCTTTTGCGCGTTCTTCACGAAGTCCATGAGCGTCCGCTCGGAAACAAAGTCTCTTACTATCATCCCCAGTGCGATCTTCAATGTCATTCCTCCCCCCTGTCGGCGTTATGTGCGTCTCTTACATATATGAAAAGACCGCGCAAGTCCATGCCGTCACATATCTGGACTTGAGCGGTCTTTTGCGTCTGCGCAAAGCTATGAGCCGGTCAAGAGCACAGAGATTGATCGGACTTTTTTGTTGCGGTCGAACCGATTTTTGAAAAAACCGCGGGTCTTCCATGTGTATACGTACAGGTAGGCGAATTTTTGGGAGTGGAGAATTGAAGAAAGAGATTCTTAGAGAATACTTTTTGAGGCATACAGTTTTTCGGAAGACCCGCGGTTTAGGAGAGCAATTGAGTATGTACTGCCATACTGACCATATTATACTACGCTTTCCGCGAAAAAACCGTGACCGAGTCACATTTCGCGAAAAAACGCACCGTGCGGCTCACCCGCTGAGCAGGGCGTGCAGCCCCTCTATGTTCTCAAGACGCACAACGCCGCGCCGCGTCTTGACGAGCCCCCTTGCCGCAAAGCGCTTGAGCCGCCGCGCCACGACCTCCCTTGCGGAGTTCGTCTGCTGGGCGATCTGATCGTGCGTCATGTACAGCTCCGTCACGCCCGTGCGCTCGTACTCGCGCAGCAGAAACGAGGCGAGCCGCTGGTCAAAGCCCATGAACAGCACCTCCTGTATCGCAGGCATCACCCTTGAAAAGCGCTCGGCGAGCAGCTCGTACATGAAGCAGCGAAGCTGAACGTTGTCCTCCATCAGGGCGTTGACAGCCTCGCAGCTCACGGCGAGAAGCTCACACGCCGTGTCCGCGGTAAGGTGCGTGTCAAAGTTTATGTGGTTTATCGAGTCCGTGGCGGAGAGTATGCACAGCTCTCCGGCGTGCAGCCGGAAAAGGCTGACCTCGCGCCCCTGCGCGGATATGATGCTCACCCTCAGGCAGCCGCTGAGTATATAGCCCGGACCGAAGCCGCCGTGGATATGCTCGCCCTTTTCAAAGCGGCGGTAAAACGCATTCTTTGCCGCAAGCTCCCTATGCTGCTCATCGAGCATATCCCAGAACGGGAGCTTAGGCAGGTTGTCCCTAACGATGTTGTTCACGGTGCACCTCCCCGCTCATCTTTTCTCATGCGCGCCGCCCGGGAGGCGGTTCAGCGCTGCTCCGCCGCCGGACGCTCCACGCACAGGCGCTGGCTTACGCCCCATTTGCGGCACTCGGGGCAGACCCCCTCAAAGAGCATATGGTGCCTGTCGATGTGGTAGTCCGTCGCCTTGGATACATCGTCGTCCAGCTCCTGATAATAATCGACGGGCGCGTTGCTCACAGCGCCGCAGCGGGTGCACAGCACGTGGTGGTGCGGCGCGGTGTCATGGTCGTAGCGCTCGAGCTTTGCCTGCGAGATGCAGGCGACAGCGCCGCGCGCCAGCAACGCCTGCAGGTTGCGGCGCACATCCGCGCAGCTAATATTCCCCGCATACGTATTGATGGCAAGAAATATCTGTTCGGCTGTGGGATGGTCGTCTCTCGCCTTCAGCGCATCCATTATCAGCCGTCTCTGCATCATGTCGTTCGGTCGCAGCATATCAGATCATCCTCCTTGCAAAACAGTATCAAGACTAAATCTCACTATTATTTTATCATCTATGTCTCGGTGCGTCAACATATGTTTTTTGCAGTACGCAGGCGTTATATGTGTAGGTTTGTCAAACATATTGTACAGTAATCTCAGCGGGAGACAGCCAGCGGAGGGGTCTCATGGGCAAGTTGTT